>NZZV01000015.1 GCA_002698945.1 Acidimicrobiaceae bacterium | reverse complement strand
CAGGTCGGTGTCGCCATCCTGAACGTCATGGTCGGCGTCGCGGTCCTGAACGTCATGGTCGTCGCGGGGGTCGGCGTCGCCGTTGGCGGGGTGGCGGTTCGCGGCTCGCTCGATCCGTTGGGCGCGTCGGCGGCGGAAGTAGCTGTACCACCACGAGAGCAGCACCAGCACCGCGCCGACGGTCACCACGCGGCCGATGCCAGTGAGGCTGTTGACGCGGGCGGTCATCTCGACGGGCTCGGTCACCAGGTTGCCGAGTGGGGTGCGTACCTCGACCATGACGGGGAAGATGCCGTTCGATCGGGTCTCGACCGGCACGACGACGTCGGTCACCGCGTTCGGCGCCAGCACGGCGGTGACGTCGCCGCCCGGCACCGACAGCTTGTCGGCGCTGAGGCTGACGACCACGGTCATCGGCGTGGTGCCGGTGTTCTCGATCCGGACCGGTACGTCTGCGGCTCGGCCGGCGACGGTGAACTGGTACGCCTCGGGTTGCCGCACGGCGTCGCGGACCTCGGCGATCTCGTCGTCGACCTCGGCGAAGATGCGTTCGGCCTCGTCGCTGGTGAGGCCGGTCGACAGCGCGAGCGACAGGTCCCGCTCCCACTGATCCGGGCGCCGGTCCCCGGCCGGGAGCATCGACGCGGTGTCGTCGCCGAGCAGCCGGATCGCGTCGGCACGTTGGACCCGTGGTGCCAACTCGACCGGGGCGTCGGCGGACAGTTGCACCGTGTGTGGTCGGCCGTCGACGAAGAAGGTGTTGATCTGGGACAGTCGTGACAGGGCGTCGAGGTCGAGCTCCGGGTGATCACCGGCGAGGCGTTCCACCTCGGCGATCGTCGCGGCGTGTGGCGCCGTCAGGTCGGGCGCGGTGAGCACCATGCCCCGCAGGTCGGGTTCGAGCCCGTATCGAACCGCCCCGGTGCCGGCGAGGACGCGCACGGCGCGCTCCGTGTCGTTGAACCGGTCGGTGGGGTCGGCGTCGAGCCGGAGATCGATCGCGTCGACGATGATCATCCGCATCAACGAACCGTCGGGCATTTCCGCACCGGAGAGCAGGGTCGTGTCGACGAAGGCGCCGATGTTGCCGTCGAAGGAGAGGTAGGTCTCCTGGGGCACGACGAGGAGCGGGATCCCGAGGTCGCGCAGCGTGGCGGCGCCGGCCGGTGTCATGTCGGTCGTGACGGGCCAGGCGGCGCGAGCGACCGAGACGCCGGGGAAGGTGTCGGTCAGGAACTCCTCGCCGGCCACGACCCGATCGGTGAACTCGGCGACCAACCCGACGTCTGCCGCCGACGAGGGATCGAACGCGACGTCGGTCGTGGCGAGGAGCAGGTCGGCCGGTCCGAGCTCGGCGCGGAGCTGCTCGATCAGTTCCGGTTCGATGGCGGCGAGTTCGGCGACGACGGTCGGCGGCAACGAGAGGGTGACCGGGCTCTCGACGGCACGCAGGGTCTCGACCGCACCGGTCACGGCGGCGATCGCAACGTCGTACTGCGCGGCGGTGGGTGTGGGCCCGAAGTCCTGCACGGCGGCGAACACCGCGTAGGTGAGCGGCCCACGGCCGAACCTCGACGTGTCCAACACCTCGACGAACGTCGTGTGGTCGGCGGCGACGCGTCCGTCGCGCCGGATCTGCACCGTCAGCGGGTACACGCCGGCGTCGGTGAGGTCGAGTCGGTCGACGTCTGCGCCGGTGTCGCTGAGTTCGATGTCGAGATCGACGATGCGGTCGCCGGTCGCCTCGTCGACGCGCGCGACGGTGTCGAGATCGAACTGCACGATGTCGATGATCCGGCCCGGATCCCCGCCGTCGACGGCGTCGACGTCGGCGCGCGAATCGACCGAGTCGTGGGCACGAACCTGGACGACCATCTCGGGTCCCGGCGGGAGCGTGGTCGTCGTGGTCGCCGGCGTCGTCGTGGCGGTCGGTGTGCCCGTCGCCGGAGGCGTCGACGCGCTGGGTGGTGCCGGCGGTGCCGGCGGCGGCGCGACCTGGCCGGGGACCGTGGGCGGCACCGTCGTCGTGGTCGTCGTGGTCGTGGTCGTGGTCGTCGTGGTCGTGGTCGTGGTCGTCGTCGTGGTGATCTCGGGGACGTCACCGGTGACCAGGAGCGAGATTTGTACGGTCCCACCCGGTTCGACGGTGTACGTCTCGTCGATCAGTGACATCCCGGATGCTCCGCCGGTGTCGCTGCGCTCGTCGTCGTCCTGCTGCGCAGGCCGAGGTCCGGTCTGGTGTGACGGCTGGTGCGGCGCCTGGTGGGACGAGACGGGACCGGCGAGGAACCAGGAGACCGCGACCGTGGACACCGCCGCGATCGATGCGAGGGATCGGAGGCGTCTCACGATCTCACGTGAGTCGTCGCTCGGCGATCACGAGCTCGTCGGTCAGGTCGCGGAATCCGATCGAGCGGTACAGCGTGAGGGCGGCCTCGTTGGTGACGCCGGTGTTGACGAGCGCGGTGGCGGCGCCGCGGCGGCGCATCCACTCGAGGGCGTCGAGCACCAGGTCGTGACCGGCCCCGCGTCGGCGGGCGGTCGGGTCGACGGCGAGTCGTTGCAGGTAGCCGTGGACGCCGGCCGCGCCGGAGATCGCGAACCCGACGATCCCGTCGTCGGTGC
Source organism: Acidimicrobiaceae bacterium (assembly GCA_002698945.1). Lineage (GTDB taxonomy): Bacteria > Actinomycetota > Acidimicrobiia > Acidimicrobiales > Ilumatobacteraceae > Ilumatobacter. The sequence goes on along the minus strand of NZZV01000015.1, from coordinate 37,960 downwards.
GGGCGACCCGGGCGTACGACGACGGGGTCGCGTGTCGGACGTCGCGCAGGCTCGTCGCCGTGTTGCCCCACATCAATCCGAACGCGTTGCGATCGATCCTGCTGCACGGGGTGAGATGCCAGGGGTGGAGTCGGCCGAGTCGGACCGCGCGACGCGGCAAGGGCAGTTCGGCCGACAGATCGGCCGACAGATCGCATGACAACAGGGCGAGACGATCGATCACCTCGAACCCGTCCGCGAGGACGATCGCGGCGGCGTTCGGGAACATCGCGGAGGTCCGGATGGCGCGTGCCCCCTTGCGTTCGGCGTGCTCGACCGCCTCATCGAGCTCGTCGGGGTGGGGGAGGTGCTGATGATCGGTGAAGATCAGGTGCGCGACCGAGGCATCGCTCGGCCAGGCACGCATCCGCCATGTGCGTGCCACGGGCCGTGTGGTCCGCACCGCAGATTGATTCACGCACGCGACGGTAGTCCGGTTGTCGGCCGATTTCCTGGGCGCCCCCGCCCGGACGGCTCCGGTTCGTGCACGGTCGAGTTCGATCCCAGACCAGACGTCCCGTCGGCTCGTTAGCCTGGCGGGGCCATGATCCCGGACCGCTTCGCCCCCGTGCTCGACGAACTGCAGCCGCTCGCCGCACGCTTCGAGGCGGCGGGCCATCGCCTCTATCTGGTCGGCGGCACCGTCCGCGACCTCCTGGTCGACACCGGCCGCCACGATTTCGACCTCGACCTGACGACCGACGCCCGCCCCGAGCAGATCAAGGCGTGCATCGAGGGCTGGGCCGACGCGATCTGGACGCAAGGGGAGCGGTTCGGCACGATCGGCGCCAAGTTCGGCGATCGCACCTACGAGATCACGACCTTCCGTGCCGAGATCTACGCCGACGATTCGCGCAAGCCGCACGTCACCTACTCCGACGACATCGAGACCGATCTGGCCCGCCGCGACTTCACGATCAACGCGATGGCGCTCGAACTCACCGGTGGTGCGACCCCGACCCTGGTCGATCCGCACGGCGGTGCCGTCGACCTGATGCAGCGGGTGTTGCGCACCCCGCTCGGGCCCGACATCAGCTTCAGCGACGATCCGCTGCGCATGTTGCGCGCCGCCCGCTTCATCGCCCGGTTCGAACTGACCCCGACCGACGAGCTGGTCGCCGCCGTCGAGACGATGGCGGCGCGGATGGAGATCGTGTCGGCCGAACGGATCCGCGACGAGTTCGACAAGCTGATGACGGTCGACCATCCCGCCGCGGGGCTGTGGTTCCTCTACGACACCGGTCTCGCCGACCAGTTCGTCCCCGAGCTGTCGGCGATGCGGCTCGAACACGACCCGATCCACCGGCACAAGGACGTGCTCTCCCACACGATCGCCGTCGTCGAGAACGTCCGGCCGCCGCACGAGCAGCCGGAGGGACGGCCCGACTTCGACTTCCGTCTCGTCCGTCTCGCCGCCCTCTTCCACGACATCGGCAAGCCGCGCACGCGTGGCTACCTGGAGGGCAAGGGCACGACGTTCCATCACCACGACGCCGTCGGGGCGCGCATGACCAAGAAGCGGATGACGGCGCTGCGGTACTCGAACGACGACGTCGCCGCGGTGACCGAGCTGGTCGCGCTGCACCTCCGATTCCACACCTACCGGCTCGGGTGGAGTGACGCCGCCGTGCGTCGATACGTCCGCGACGCCGGTGATCTGCTGCACGAACTGAACGTGCTCACCCGCTGCGACTGCACGACACGCAACGAGCGCAAGGCGCGCACCTTGTCGAAGCGGATGGACGACCTCGAAGCGCGGATCGCCGAGTTGGCGGAGGCCGAGGAACTCGCGAAGATCCGCCCCGAACTCGACGGCAAGGCCGTGATGGACCATCTCGGGATCGGTCCCGGCCGCGAGGTCGGCGAGGCATTGCAGTTCCTGCTCGACATCCGACTCGACGAGGGGTTGATCGGTGACGACGAGGCGCTGCGGCGGCTCGACGAGTGGTGGGCCACCCGCTCCTGACCTCCCGGCGCCCCTCCCCGATCCCCGGACGTACAGGCGATTAAATCGGCCAGGTGTCCACCGGTGGACGTAAAGGCGATTAAATCCACCAGGTGTCCGGGCTGCCGGCACCGGTGGACGTACAGGCGATTACATCCACCAGGTGTCCGGGCTGGGCTGGGCCCCCTGGGGTGATCGGTGGCGGCGCATCACCGATCTCACCACCGGCGCGGATCTAACCTCGTCCCGTGAACGTGAGCGCCGACACCACCTTGGTCGTCATCGGCACCATCTCGGTGCTCGCGCTCGGCGCCAGCGTGTGGAACACACGTCGCCAGACCCTGCGCATGAACCGCCAGCTCGAGGTGGTCGAGTCGGCCGAGGCCGAGGTCCGGCGGCTGCTCGACGAGCTGCCCGAGGCGGTGATGTTGGTCGACCGAGACGGCATCGTGCGGTCCACCAACGCGGCCGCGCTCGCCATGTTCGACCTGACCCGGCGCGCCATGGTCGATTCGCACCTGGTCGACTACGTCGACCCCGACGACCAGGCCGAGCTGACCGCCGGCTTGCAGCGTGCCTTCGACGGTGTCGACGTCGAACCGATCCAGATGCACGTCCACACCGGTGCCACCGACCGTGCGGTGATCGAGGCGTCGTTCCACCTGCCGAGGCAACCATCGGTGTTCGACCAGGAGTTGCGGCTGGTGGTGCGGTTCCGCGACGTGTCCGAACGCGAGCAGCAGGCACGCGAACTGAGCCAGGCGCGCAAACGATTCCAGCAGGCGTTCCAGTCGGCGCCGACCGGCATGGCCCTGGTGCGACTGGACGACGGTCGGATCGTCGACGCGAACCAGTCGCTCGCCGACATGCTGCGCTACGACGTCGGCGAGTTGGTCGGATGCACGCTGCGCGAGTTCACCCACCCCGACGACGTTCGGGCCGCACAACCGCACCGTGCCCGACTCGAACTCGGCATCGTCGAGTCGTTCCGGATCGATCAGCGATACCGCCGACGCGACGGCCAGTTCGTCTGGGCGCGAACTCGGGTCTCGACCACCGAGGACGACGGACAGATGCTCGCGATCACGCACATCGAAGACGTCACCGAGCAGCGACGCGCCGCCGAGCAACTCCGCTACGCGGCCCGCCACGACGACCTCACCGGCCTGCCGAACCGGTCGTTCCTCATGCACAAGCTCGCCGACCGGCTCGCCACCGCCGAGATCGACGACGTCGCGGTGTTGTTCGTCGATCTCGACCAGTTCAAGGTGATCAACGACAGCCTGGGTCACGAGGTCGGCGATCGGCTGATCACCGAGGTCGCCCGCCGGCTGCAGTCGGTGCTGCGCGACGACGACGTGCTCGCTCGGTTCGGTGGTGACGAGTTCATCGTCGTCCTCCGCGGCGAACCGGTCGACGTCGCCGAACGTTTGCGGCGGGTCGTGCACGCGCCGATCTCGATCGACGAGCACGACCTCTACGTGACGGCCTCGATCGGGTACTCGACCAACTACGAACCGGGCATGTCACCCAACGACCTGCTCCGAGACGCGGACGCGGCGATGTATCGGGCGAAGGCCCGTGGTCGCGACTGCGTGGAGGCGTTCGAGGCCGGCAGCCACGTGTCGGGGGTGCAGGCGCTGCGCACCACCGGCGAACTGCGGCGGGGGATCGACCGGGGTGAGATCGTGCCGTACTTCCAGCCGATCGTCGACCTGCCGTCGGGTCGCATCCAGGGCTACGAGGTGCTGTGCCGCTGGCTGCACCCCGACCGCGGGCTGCTGCCGCCGAGTGAGTTCCTGCCCCTGGCCGAGGAGTCGGGACTGCTCACCGAACTCGGCAACCGCATCCTGCGCGACTCGCTCGCCCAGTTGGCGGCCTGGCAGGCGGGCGGGCAACCGTTCGCCGACTGCTACCTGTCGGTGAACGTCGGTACCCGCCAACTCGTCGACCCCGGGTTCTTCGACACCGTCGCGGAGGCGCTGGCCGAGACGGGCACGAACGCCGACGCGCTGTGGTTGGAGATCACCGAGACCGCCCTGCTCTCCGACGTGAAGGCGGCGACCGTGGCACTGCGCGAACTGCGGAGCCTCGGCCTCCACCTGTCGGTCGACGACTTCGGCACCGGCTACTCGTCGCTGACGTACCTCAAGCGGTTCCCGGTCGAGACGATCAAGATCGACCGGTCGTTCGTGGCCGGGCTCGGCATCGAGCAGGAAGATTCGACGATCGTCGAGGCGGTCGTCCGGCTCGGCCAGGCGCTCGGTCTCAGCGTGGTGGCGGAGGGCATCGAGTCGCCGCTCCAACTGAACCGACTGCGCGAGCTGGGATGCGACAAGGGCCAGGGCTACCTGTTCGGACGCCCCCGCCCCGCCGCCCTCATCGAATCCGAACGCACCGGCGTCTGACGGACCAGCTGTCGACGGTCGGGTGCCGTGTGACTCGCGTCGCACTCGCCGACTGTTCACGTCCGCGAAACACGCGCGTCAGCTCGCGTCCGTAACGTGGTGCCAGGTGTCGAGCCGGCAGGTGAGCGCATACCCCCTCACGCTCACCTGTCGGTTCCACCTGTTGCCCGCTCGAACCGCCCCACCGGAGTGTTCGAGCTGCTCGGATCAGTCGCCTTCTTTGACGGCGCGCACGATGAGCGTCGTCGGCACGGGACTGATGTCGCTGACTCCCGGTTCGAGGATCTGATCGACTCGGAAATTGGCACGGGCGAGATGGATGAACCAATCGCCGACCGTCCGTCCGACGGAGCCGTACGGGTGCACCTTCGAACCCATCTCGTCAGTCGTGTAGACGCCGGCGAAGGGGTGCGGCACCGCGATCACGAACGGCTTGCCCGACTTCATCACACGGTGCACCTGGCGCAGCAGTCGCGAGAGGTCGTCGACGTCGATCAGGGTGTGGTTGGCGACGACGAGGTCGAGCGACGCACTCGAGATCGCACCGAGGTCCGCGAGGCCCGACGTGATGGCCTGGACGGAGACCTCGGCCTCGGCGGCGGCACTGCGCAGCGCGGTGATCTTGGCCTCGTCGGGATCGACCGCGATCGAGCGTGCCCCCGCCAGCGCGAACGCGAGCGCGTTCTGTTCGCGGCTCACCCCGAGTTCGAGGGCGCGCTTGCCGTCACCGATGTCGCCGCAGACGCGCAGCTCGGCGTCGGTGGGGAGGTCGCGGCCGAATCTGATCACTGACGTGGTCACGCCACCAGTTTGCCGGATGCGGGCGGCGACGGAGGTGACCGCGGCGACCATCGGGCACCGGGACGCCCACCGGGCACGGGTCCCCGGAGGGTCGTCGTCGGCGACCATCTATGCTCGACGCATGGGTTTCTCCGTCGGTGCGCTGCGCGGTGGCGAGCAGCCCCGGCGCGGCATCGTCGATCATCGCCTCGCCCGCCGGATGCTGATCAACCAGGTTCGGCTCGGGCGCGTCGCTCGCACCGAGGTGTGCGACGCCCATCCCGAACTCATCCGGGCCGCCCGCAACGTCGGCACCGAGACGTCGGCCGAGTGTCCGATCTGCGAGGAGGCGCACCTCTCGATCGTCACCTACGTGTTCGGTCATCGTCTGCCCGCGTCCGGGAAGTGCGTCTCGACGGCGAAGGAGATCCGTGACCTGCGGCGGATGCTGCGCAAGTACGGGGGCGAGATGACTGCGTACGTGGTCGAAGCATGCCCCGAGTGCCGCTGGCACCACCTGCTCCGCATCATCCCGGTCTGAGCACGGCCGGCTGATTGTCGGTCCGGGGGCCGGCACCCGTACGCTCGCGGACATGGCCAACAGCTGGTTCGAATCGGTCGCCGTCGCGCAGCGGCGTGCCAAGCGACTCCTGCCCCGATCGGTGTACAAGGCGCTCGTCGCCGGGACCGAGCGTGGCCAGACCCTCGACGACAACGAGGCGGCGTTCCGCGAACTCGGCGTGAAGCCGCTGACGGCCGGACAGCCCGCCGAGCGCTCGATGGCGACCGAGGTCATGGGCCAGCCGCTGTCGATGCCCGTGATGATCTCGCCGACCGGTGTACAGGCCGTGCACCCCGACGGAGAGGTCGCCGTCGCCCGTGCCGCGGCCGCCCGTGGGCTCGCGATGGGGCTCTCGTCGTTCGCGAGCAAGCCGATCGAAGACGTGATCGCCGCCAATCCGCAGACCTTCTTCCAGATCTACTGGGCCGGCGACCGCGACTCGATGGCGGCGCGTCTCGAGCGGGCCAAGGGGGCCGGCGCAGTCGGGCTGATCGTCACCCTCGACTGGTCGTTCGTCCACAGCCGCGACTGGGGCAGCCCCGACATCCCGCAGGACATGAGCTTGCGCACGATGATCAAGCACGCTCCCGAGGTCGCCGTGAAGCCGCAATGGTTGTGGGAGTGGGTGCGCACCGGTTCGCTCCCCGGGCTCGGCGTGCCGAACTTCGTGCCGCCCGGTCAACGGGTGCCCGGCTTCTTCGAGGCGTACGGCACCTGGATGGGCACGCCCCCGCCGACCTGGGACGACATCGCCTGGTTGCGCGGGCAGTGGGGTGGGGAGTTCATGGTGAAGGGCATCATGCGCGTCGACGAGGCCAAGCGCGCGGTCGACACCGGCGCCACCGCGATCTCGGTGTCGAACCACGGTGGGAACAATCTTGACGGCACCCCGTCGCCGCTGCGCGTGCTCCCGGGCATCGCCGCCGCCGTCGGCGATCAGGTCGACGTCGTGATGGACGGTGGCATCCGACGTGGCAGTGACGTCGTCAAGGCGCTCGCGCTCGGTGCGAAGGCGACGATGATCGGGCGGGCCTACCTCTGGGGTCTCGCCGCCAACGGGCAGGCCGGCGTCGAGAACGTCCTCGACGTGCTCCGGATGGGGATCGACTCGGCGATGCTCGGCCTCGGCAAGTCGTCGATCGACGACCTGTCCCCCGCCGACCTCATCATCCCCGACCACTTCGAACGCTGATTCCAGCCCCTGCCCCCGGACGCCTGGTGGATTAAATCGCCTGTACGTCCACCGGTGGACATGCAGTGGATTTAATCGCCTGTACGTCCGGGCCGGGCTGCGTCCCCGGACGCGTGGTGGATTAAATCGCCTGTACGTCCACCAGTGGACATGCAGTGGATTTAATCGCCTGTACGTCCGGGCCGGGCGTGGCGGCCGAGCGGTGCGACAGGAACGTCAGCGACCCGGGTCGGTACGGTGGCGGGCATGACGGAGTTCCGGGCGTTTCAGGCGATCACCGACGGCGAGTCGACCGAGCGCGGCGTGACCACGCTCAACACCGATGACCTTCCAGGCGACGGCGTGCTGGTCGAAGTGCACTGGTCGAGCGTGAACTACAAAGACGGGCTGGCCTCGACACCGTCGGGCAAGGTCGCCCGGATCTCGCCGATCGTCCCAGGCATCGACTTGAGCGGGGTCCTGCTCGAGGACGCACCCGGGATGCCGGCCGGCACCGAAGTGATCGCCCACGGCTACGGCATCGGCGTCGCCCGCCACGGCGGTTACGCCGAGTTCGCACGTGTTCCGGCCGACTGGTTGGTGGCGTTGCCCGAGGGGTTGTCGCTGCGCGACGCGATGGTGGTCGGCACGGGCGGGTTCACCGCTGCACTGTCGGTGATCGCGCTCCAGGACCACGGCGTCGTGCCCGACGGCGGACCGGTGCTCGTGACCGGCGCGACCGGTGGCGTCGGGTCGACCGCGGTCGACATCCTCGCGAACCTCGGCTACGAGGTCGTCGCCAGCACCGGCAAGCCGGACGCCGCCGACTTCCTTCGCGGGCTCGGCGCGGCCGACATCGTCGATCGCGGCGAGTTGTCCGAGGAATCGAAGCGTCCGCTCGAATCGACGCGTTGGGCCGGCGCCGTCGACTGTGTCGGCGGCGTGACCCTCGCCAACGTGCTCAAGCAGGTGCACTACGGCGGCTCGGTCGCCGCCAGCGGCCTCACCGGCGGGGCCGGCTTGTCGACGACGGTGCTGCCGTTCATCCTGCGCGGCGTCAACCTGCTCGGGATCGACTCGGTCGAGATGGACATCGAGCGCCGCCGGTCGGCGTGGGCTCGGATCGGCTCCGACCTGAAGCCGTCGAACCTGAACGCGATCGGGCACGACGTCACCCTCGACGACCTCGACACGGTGCTCGCCGACATCCTCGCCGGTCAGGCCCGAGGCCGCAGCGTCGTCGCGCTCCGCCCCTGACGAGGTGGTCGGCCCCCCTTCGGGCCGGCACCAACAGCTGGGCCGAGGAGTCGTCTGCCGGAGCATCGGTGACCACCCTCACGGTGGTATGACGCGCAAGCAGATGACGGGACCTCGCCGGCGTTCGACCGTGGTCAGCCCGGCGTGAGTTCGAAGGTCTGGGGACCCTCCGTCAGCTCGACGGTGGCGGTCACGACGCGGTAGCCGCTGCCGTCGGTGTCGTCGAGCTCGACGGTGATCCGGCCGATCACATAGTCCTCGGTCAGCGCGAACGACTCGTCACCGCGGCGGGCGACGCGCACGTCGTCAGGCAGTTCCGACTCGGCGACGCCGAGCAGCCCTTCCGCCTCACGGATGAACTCGCCTTCGTCGACGGCGTCGGGGTCACCGCCGTCGGCGGGCGCGGCGGTGTCGTCGCAGTCGGCGGCGCCTTCGAGGCACGTGTCGCCGGCCGCGCCGGGAATGGTGGTCGACACCGGGTCGCTGTCGACCTGCTCGTCGTCGGACGACCCGCACGCCGTCAGCGCGAGGGCACCGATCAGCGTCGGCGCAGCGAGGCGGCGGACACGGCGGAGCGTGGGGAGGTTCATGGGTGGGTCCTTTCGTGGCTGGGGGTGCTCCGCATCGGGCGGAGTGGCGATCTGACGCTCGCCGTGCCACGTCGGTTCCCGGGATGCACCCCACCGGGCGCGTCACTACACCGCGGGTTCGTGCGGATAGTGGGTGAGACAGGCGAAGCACCAGTGCTCGACCTCGTCGACCACCCGCTCGCTCGCCTCCTGGTCCCACGATCCGACGGTCACGTACTTGCGACGGACCGGGTGGAGCTGCTCGGCGTCGCCGCCGCACGACTCACAGATGAGCGAACTCGTCATGCCGCCGACGATAGGTGCTCCCCGACCCGTCCGGCGACGCAGGAGTTTCTCGGTGGCGGTGGTGGCGAATTTTGGGCCTGTGGCCGACGAGATGCCGGGTGTGCCGGTGGTGTGGGGTTTCTCGGTGGCTGTGGTTGCGGATTTCGGGCCGAGCGCCGCCGAGATCCCGGGTGTGCCGGTGGTGTGGGGTTTCTCGGCGGCTGTGGTTGCGGATTTCGGGCCGAGCGCCGCCGAGATCTTGGGTGCGCAGGCTGGGTGTGGGGTTTTCTCGGTGGCTGTGGTGGCGAACTTTGGGGGCTGACGCCGCCGAGATGTTGGGTGTGCGGGTGGTGTGGGGGTTCTCGGTGGCTGTGGTTGCGGATTTCGGGCCGAGCGCCGCCGAGATCTCGGGTGTGCGGGCTGGTGGCTTGTTGGAAGCCGGCCGGCTCGAGTTCGCCGGATGTCCCGCGCCGGGGTGGGGTTTCTCGGCGGCTGTGGTGGTGAAATTCGGGCCTGTGGTCGCCGAGATGTTGGGTGTGCGGGTCGTGTGGGGTTTCTCGGTGGCTGTGGTTGCGAATTTCGGGGCTGCCGCCGCCGAGATGTTGGGTGTGCGGGCTGGTGGCTCGTTGGAAGCCGGCCGGCTCGAGTTCGCCGGATGTCGCCGCGCCGGGGTGGTGCGGGTTTCTCGGTGGCTGTGGTAACGGAACTCGGGACTGCCGCCGCCGAGATCTTGGGGTGTGCTGGGTAGTGCCGGGTTCTGGGTGGCTGTGGTTGCGGGATCTGGAACTGGAGCCGCCGAGATCTTTGGTGGGGGCGGGCGTGATGGGACGATGGCGGGCCCGGGCCGTAGTGTCGGTGCGGATGCGCACGGCGATCGTGACCACCCTGCTGCTCGCGTGCCTCGCCGCGTGCTCGTCGGGCGACGATGGTGGTGCGGTCGGCGATGTGGCCCCGGTCGCGACGCCCGCCACGGACTCGACGACCACCACATCCATCGCTCCCACCACGACCGCCAGGTCCACCACGACCCCGAACGTCACGTCTGCGCCGTCCGCGACGGACGACTCTCTGCCGAGCGTCGTGTCGAGCGCGCCCGAACTCGACGCCGACCCACCGGTCACCCCGTCGGGTTACGAACTCGTGGCAGCGACCGTCACCGCGGCGGACGGCGAGGTGTGCGACGTGTGCCTGTGGCTCGCCGACACGGCCGACACACGACGCCAGGGTCTGATGGGGGTCACCGATCTCGGCGACGGTGACGGCATGGCGTTCGTGTACCCGGCGCCGCACACCGGGACGTTCTGGATGAAGAACACGTTGTTGCCGCTGTCGATCGCCTTCTTCGACGATCAGGGGACGTTCCTCGACGCATTCGACATGGAGCCGTGCACTGCCGATCCGTGTCCGGTGTATCCGACCGCGGCCGACTTCTCGATCGCGATCGAGACGACCCAGGGCGACTTCGGGGAGCTGGGCGTCGGACCGGGCAGTCGCCTCGAACTCACCGACCTGTCGTGCCCATGATCGTGCCGGTGGCGGCACGAGCCGACGCTCGAAGCGTCAGGCGGTCGCTTCGGCGAAGACGAACCGGTTGACGTCGATGAACTCGGTCTCGTCGTCGGGCACCTGATCGCCGGGAAAGATCGCGTCGACCGGGCACACCGGCATGCACGCGTCGCACGCCGTGCACTCGTCGGGGTTGATGTACAGCATCGAGTCGCCGTGCAGGTGCTGGAGGTCGGGGTGCGGCTGGTGCTCGTTGGCGACCTCACCGTCGGGGAACTCGGAGACGAGCTTGCCGTCGCGGATCTCGTAGATGCACTGCACCGGACACACCTCCACGCAGGCTTTGTCCTTGGTGTCGATGCACGGTGATGTGATGACGTACGGCTCGGCCATGGCGAGGTTCCTCTCTCGGATCGCTTCCGGATCGCTGACGTCAACGCCGTACCCGCGCCACCCACCACCCAAACGAGGACGACCCTCACCCGTGCTTCGCGACGGCACCGACAAGTAGGGGTCAGGCACCTTCTGGCGGCAAGCCCTGCGACCGTCGAGCGCTGATCTGCCAGAAGGTGCCTGACCCCTTCTTGTAGCTGGTCAGGTGGTGGTCGCGGCGAGCCAGGCGTCGTAGAGGCGGCGGTAGGGGCCGTCACCCGCCAGCAGTTCGTCGTGGTGGCCGTCCTCGACGAGGCGGCCGTGGTCGAGCACCAGGACCCGGTCGGCGCGCGCGGCGGTCGACAGGCGGTGCGCGATCGCGATCGTCGTGCGGCCCTCCGCGAGGTGCTGCAGCGCGCGTGACGTTCGCACCTCGGTGAGTGCGTCGACCGACGAGGTCGCCTCGTCGAGGATCAACACGTCGGGGTCGGCAATGCCCGCCCGGAGGAGCGCGACCAGCTGTCGCTCTCCGGCCGAGAGTGAATCGCCGCGTTCGCCGACCCGGGTGTCGAGACCGTCGGGCAGCGAGTCGATCCAGTCGCGGATGTCGAGTTCGTCGACGAGCTGCTCGACCCGTCGGCGTCCGATGTCGGGTGTGGAGAACGCGGCGTTGGCGTAGATCGAGTCGTCGAACAGGAACGGTTCCTGGGCGACGACCACGAGGCGGGAACGCAGGTCGGCGTCGGCGATCTGATTGAGCGGCACCCCGCCGAGGCGGATGTCACCGGCGATCGGGTCGGCCATGCGGGCGATGAGCCGGCCGAGCGTCGTCTTGCCCGAGCCGGTGGCTCCCACCATGGCCACCTGCTGTCCGGCCGGGATGTGGATCGAGATGTGCTCGAGCACGACGTCGTCGGAGCCGGTGCGCACACCGCGGCTGCGGTAGGCGAACGTGACATCGTCGATGTCGATGTCGAGCCGGCCGTCCGGCAGCGGTCGTGGGTGCTCGGGCGGCGGCGGTTCGACCGGGATGTCGAGCACGCCGAGCACACGCCGCAGACCGGCGACGGCGGTCTGGGTCTGGTCGAGCACTTCGGTGAACTCGGCGATCGGTTCGAGGAACCGATAGGTGAGGAAGATGAAGCCGATCAGCGCACCGGATGTGAGTCCGCCGGTGGGGCCGATCCCCACACCGACGGCGACGATCGTCGCGATCGTGACGACCGAGAACACCTCACCCAGGGGGAACAGGAACGCGCCGATGATGCCGCCACGGATCTTGGCGTCGGAGCGCTTCTTGACGAGCTCGCGGTTGCGGTCGAGCAGCATGTCGCCGGCGTCGTAGGCACGGATCGTCTCGGCGCCGGTGACCAGCTCACTCACCGAGCCGAGCATGTCGCCGACCCGCCGTCGGGCGGTCTCGTAGGCCTTGACGAGATGGCGCTGCACGGCCTGGAGCACGATGAACAGCGGGATCGCGATGCCGATCGCGATCAGCGCCAGCAGCCAGTTGTAGGCGAGCATCACGGCGGCGACGATCACCATGAGGGTGCCGTTGATCAGCAGTGACAGGCCGCCCCACCGGAAGAACTCGGCGAGGGTCTCGATGTCGCTCGTGGTGCGTGCCACGAGCGCGCCGCGCCGTTCCTCGTTGTGGTCGGCGAGGCTGATCCGGTGGATGTGGTTGATGAGTCGGGTGCGCAGGTCGTTGAGCGCCTGCTCGCTGCGCACCCCGAGACGGACGATCGCGGTGCGCGCCGAGACGGCGGCGATCAGCTGGGCGACCACGCCGATGACGGCACACCATGCGATGAAGCTCATGTCGACGTTGAGGTCGGACAGGGAGCCGGACGGTCCGTCGTCGATGCCGCGGTCGATCGCCTGCTGGATCACGATCGGGACGATCACGCGGCCGCCGGCGCCGACGGCCGCGAGGAGCCAGGTCAGGCCGAGGCCCTGGCGCAGTACCGGTGCCTCCTGCAGTCCGCGTCCGATCGTGCCGGAGGCCGAGAACCGCCCGATCGGTTCGGTCATCACACCGTGGGTCATGCCGGACCTCCGGCGGGCGCGGTTCGGTCGGTCTCGAACGCCTCGACGAGCTCGCGGTAGGCGGGGACGTCGTGCATCAGCCGCTCGTGCTTGCCGTGGTCGAGGATGCGGCCCTGCTCGACGAACAGGACGTCGTCGGCGAGTGCGATCGTCGACGGGCGGGACGCGACCATGACGACGGTGGTGTTCCCGAGCGCGGAGCGCAGGTTGTCGAGCACCGTCATCTCGGTCGACGGGTCGAGGGCGGAGGTCGTGTCGTCGAGGAGCAGCAGCGCCGGACGACGGACGAGGGCACGGGCGAGTGCGACACGCTGCCGCTGACCGCCGCTCAACGTGACACCGCGTTCGCCGACCGCCGTCTCGAGGCCGTCAGGGAGCGTGCCGACGAAGTCGTCGGCACTCGCCCAGCGGAGCGCCTCCCACACCTGGTCGTCGGTGACGTCGAGACCGACCGCGACGTTGTCGCGCACGGTGCCCCCGAACAGAAACGCCTCCTGGAACACGATCGCGGTCTCGCCCGGAGTGACCGCGACGGTGCCCGACGTCGGTGCCAGCACACCTCCGATCAGGTCGATCATCGTGCTCTTCCCCGCGCCGGTGGGTCCGACGATCGCGGTGACGGTGCCGCGGGGCACGATCAGGTCGGCGCCCGCGACGACCGGAGTCGACTCGCCGGGGTACGTGTACGACGCCCGATCGAGGCGGACGGCGATCTCGCCGTGCGTGTGCGCGATCGTGTCGCGCGGGTCGGGATCGAGGGGTTCGTCGAGGACCGCCTTGACGCGGCGGTAGCCGGCGTCGGCGTGGGGGAGTTCCGACAGCGCGTAGCCGATGATGCGCAGCGGGAACACGAGCAGGGTGAACATGAAGATGAACCCGGACAGTTCGCCGATCGTCAGCTCGCCCGACTGGACCCGGCTCGCGCCGAGCACGACCAGTCCGATGTTGGTGATGGACGGGATCGACTCGAGGAACGCCTCGAAGGTGCCGCGGAGGTAGACCGCACGAACCCGGGCGTCGCGGATCTTCGACGCCATCGTCGACAGGCGCTGCGTCTCACGGTCGCCGGCGCCGTAGGCCTTGACGAGCTGCACCGCCTCGAAGCTCTCGTGCACCGCACCGGAGAACTCGCCGAGCGCCTGCTGGGCGGCATCGAAGTGGGCGTCGACGCGGTGCTGGTAGATGACGTTGAGGATGATCAGGGCCGGGAAGATCGCGACGGCCACGGCACCGAGGACCAGATCGGTGTAGAGCAGGTAGCCGGCCGACACGAACACGAGCAGCACGGTGCCGGCGGCGAACGGGATCGGCGCGAGCGCGCTGATCGTCGTCTCGACGTCGACGCCGGCGCGGGCGACGAGTTGACCGTCGCTCTGGCGGCGGTGCCAGCTGGCGGGCTGGCGGACGAAGCGGTCGCTGACACGGTTCGAGAGGGTCTCGGCGACGCGCCATTGGGTCATGCCGGCGAACGAGCGACGGATGACGACGCCGGTCGCGCGCACGATGCCGACGCCGATGATCAGGGCGCAGCCGATGACGACGGTGCGGGTGGCGACCCCGTCGGCTTCGAACGCCGGCAGGACGACTTCGTCGATCACCCACTCGATCACCATGCTGGAGGCGACGGTGAACAGGGCGAAGACGAACGCGCCGGCCACCGCCGTCACGAACAACTTCGGGTGGAGGCCGACGAGTTCGCGGACGAAACGGGTGTACCGCCGAGCTCGACTCACGGAGCGTTTCTACCAGCCGGGCCGACCTCTCCCATCGTCGGTTGATGGTCGGGTTGTCGGATGAGGTCAGACCCCAACCGACCTGTCCTGCGATGCGGGCGTTCTGGGTGTGTCGGTTGGGGTCTGACCTCATCCGACGGGAAACCCTGTGACAGCCCTGTGGCAGGCTCGTGCACATGTGCGAGTTGGCGCCGATACGCTTCCGGGGTCATATTCACCCTGCTCCACCACGCCTCGCACGGCTCGGTGGGGCCACAGGTCGGGCCGAGGGGTCCGATCGCAGTCCGAAGGGAGTGCATCACGCATGACGCGTGCTTACGAACTGATGGTCATCATCGACGGTGACGTCGACGACCCCAAGGCCCAGTCGTACACCAAGATGGTGTCCGACGAGATCGACAAGGCCGGGGGCGTCCTGCACGGCAAGCCCGATTGGTGGGGCAAGCGAGCTTTCGCCTACCCGATCAACAAGAAGGAAGCCGGCTACTACTTCGTGGTCCTGTGCGTCGCCGAAGGCGGCGCCCTCGACGAACTCGAGCGCCAGCTCCGCCTCGCGGACGATGTCGTCCGCCACAAGCTGATCCGACTGCCCGAGGCCGAGGCCGAACGCCGCGGCATGGCGGTCTCGGCCTGATCAGCCACGGCTGACAGGCGAACACGAAGGGAGCCATCATGGCCAACGACAATTTCGTCCAGATCATCGGGAACGTCACCCGCGACCCCGAACTGCGCTTCACGACCGGCGGCACCGCCGTCTGCTCGTTCGGCGTCGCGTGGACACCACGTCGTCGCAACCCCCAGACCGGTGAGTGGGAGGACGGCGACACGTCGTTCTTCAACTGCTCGGCCTGGCGCGACCTCGGCGAGAACATCGCTGCCACCATCTCCAAGGGAACTCGCGTCGTCGTCACCGGCTCGGTCCGGGCCCGCGACTGGGAAGACCGCGATGGCAACAAGCGCACCTCGATCGAGATCGACGTCGACGACTGCGCCCCGAGCCTCCGTTGGGCGCAGGCCCAGATCGAGCGCACGTCGCGCCAGAGCGGCGGCCAAGGCGGCGGTGGTGACTTCTCCGGCGGCGGTGGTGGCGGTCAGCGCCAGCCCGACCCCGTGTACGGCGACGAAGAACCCTTCTGATCCACTCCGTTTCGAACAAGCCGTCTCGATCAGGAGGCAGCAGCGGCCGGTCCGCCTGCCTCCACGATTGATCGCCGTCGTCGCACGGCGATCCGAACCCCACTGTTGTCTGCATCGTCCAGGAAGGACCTGAACTCATGGCCAAGAAAGCCCAACGGGGCCGCGGGAAGCCCGAAAATCCCCGCAAGTACAAGAAGAAGACCAGCCCGCTCATCATCGAAGACGTCGAGTACGTCGACTACAAAGACGTCGACCTGCTCAGCCGCTTCATGAGCGACCGCGCCAAGATCCGCAACATGCGGGTCAGCGGCAACGACCGTCAGCAGCAGCTCGAGGTCGCCAAGGCGATCAAGATCGCCCGCGAGATGGCGCTGCTGCCGTACACGAACCGCGTCGCCTCGGCGCCGCGTGGCGGCCGCCGCGACGACCGTCGTGACGGTCGTGACGGAGGTCGTGACGGTCGTGACGGCCGCGACGGCGATCGTCGTCCGCCCCGCGACGAGGGCAGCGACAGCCAGGTCGAGGGCAGCGGGTCCGAGGGCGACGACAACGACGACGCCCCCGCGCAGGAGGGTGAGGACTGATCATGCAGGTGATTCTCCGCAACGACATCGACGGCCTCGGCAAGCGTGGCGACATCGTCGACGTGGCCGACGGCTACGCTCGCAACTTCCTGTTGCCGAAGGGTCACGGCATCAAGGCGTCGGCCGGCGCCATCGAGCAGGCCGCCAAGATGCGCAAGGCGCGCGACCTGCGCGACGCGAGCGATCGTGAGGCGGCCACGACCGTCGCGTCGGCGCTCGTGCCGAAGGTGATCACGATCAGCGCCAAGGCGCACGACGGCAAGCTGTTCGGCTCGATCCACGACGCCGAGATCGTCGCCGCCGTGGCCGAGCAGACCGGCATCGAGATCGATCGGAAGTCGATCGTGATCGAGGAGCCGATCCGCACCGTGGGTCAGCACCAGGTGAAGGCGAGCCTCCACTCCGAGGTGTCCTTCCCCATCACCCTCGACGTCACCGCAGCCGACTGACCTGAGTCGGGCCAGATTGCCCGCTCGCGGCGTTGCCATCGCCCGCTCGTTGCCGGAAGGCAACTCGGGGCTCGGCTGCCTTGCGAGCGAACAATCTGATCCCGACTCAGGAGCCGAATGAGCACTGTCGGTTGAGTTCGTTCAGGGCCCCGGTTCCTTCGTGGAGCCGGGGCCCTGGCGCGTGTGGGGTCTGGGGTCTGGGGCGGTCCTGGGCGCAGTCGCGTCGCCCGTTGGTGTGGTCGCTCACCCTCGCGCACCCCTGGGTCAGACTTGTGCACATGGGCGACCCGGGTGTCCACCTGCAATTCACAGCAGATCCACACCGTTGTCCCCTTCCTCCACACAGGGGTATCCCGGCAGGCTGGTGTCCCCATGGCTGGTGACGAGTACTTTCCCATCGAGACCAGCGGCGGCGACTTCCGACCACGCAACGAACGCCCCTCGCAGGGCTCGCGTGGTCGCGTCCCGCCGCACAACATCGACGCAGAGGAATCGGTGCTCGGGGCGATGCTGCTGTCGCGCGAAGCGATCGGCGCGGTCAGCGAGATGGGTCTCATGCCGGCCGACTTCTACCGGCCCGCCAACCGCCACATCTTCGACGCGATCCGCTCGCTGTACTCCCAGGGCGCACCCGCCGACACGGTCACCGTCGCCGACGAGCTGCGCCGCGCCGGTCTGCTCGACGAGGTCGGTGGCCCCGGATCGTTGCACGAGCTGCAGAACTCGACGCCGGCGATCTCGTCGGCCAGTCACTACGCGAAGATCGTCCAAGAGACGGCGCTGCTCCGTCAGCTGATCTTCGCCGCCGGCGACATCGCCGAGATCGCCTACAGCGAACCCGACGACGTCATGAAGGCGCTCGACGAGGCAGAGTCGAAGGTCTTCGACGTCGCCGAGCAACGCGTCACCGACTCCACCCGCACGATCGAAGAACTGCTGCCGCAGGTGATGGATCACCTGCAGGCGACCTACGACCGCGGCGACACGATCACCGGCGTCCCGAGCGGTTACGCCGACCTCGACGAGCTCCTGTCGGGGCTGCAGGAAAGTGCGCTGTACATCGTCGGCGCCCGCCCCGCCATGGGCAAGTCGGCGTTCCTGCTCGGGATGGCCTCGCACGTCGCGATGGAGGCGGCCAAACCGGTCTTGTTCTTCTCGCTCGAGATGGGCCACCAGGAGCTCACCCAGCGCATCCTGTCGAGCGAAGCCCGGGTCGACTCGACCAAGATCCGCACGGGCAAACTCGCCGAGGCCGACTGGGCCAAGATCGGCAAAGCGATCGGCCGCCTCGAGGTTCCGCTGTTTCTCGACGACAACCCACGCGTGACCGTGATGGAGATCCGTGCCAAGGCGCGTCGCATCAAGGCGCGTTACGGCAGCCTCGGCATGATCCTGATCGACTACCTGCAGCTGATGGGCGGCAGCGGCGGTGCCGAGAACCGCCAGCTCGAGGTCAGCGAGATCAGCCGAAACCTGAAGATCCTCGCCCGTGAGCTCGAGGTCCCGATCGTGGCGGCCAGCCAGCTCAGCCGCAGCCTCGAAGCCCGCGCCGACAAGCGGCCGATGCTGTCCGACCTGCGGGAGTCGGGTTCGCTCGAACAGGACGCGGACGTCGTCATGTTCTTGTACCGCGACGAGGTGTACCACCCCGACTCGCCCGACAAGGGTTCGGCCGAGGTCATCGTCGCCAAGCACCGTGCAGGCCCGATCGGCACCAAGCGGCTCGTGTTCCTCGGTCAGTACACCCGCTTCGACAATGCCGCCCGAAGCGGCGGCATGTAGCGGCCTCCGACCGACCCTTCGAACAGACCTACGCCGAGGGTTCGTCGCGGCGCAGGCTGCCGATCAACCGGCGGAGGGCACCCTGACGCCGGTGCTGCTCGGACGACGGCGGCTCGACGACGTCGTCGGGCTCGTCGGTCGCCGCCGGCTGCGCGTCGAACACGGAGCCGCGTGGCCGTTGCTCGCTCGTCCGCCACGCGGTCGGGTGCTCGCGACCGACGATCAATCGGCCCGGGGGCGTCGGACCCGCGTCGCCCGGTGAGGCGAGCCGGCGTCGCACCGCGAGGGAACCGGTGTCGATCGTCGCCACCGCCCGGCGGAGTGCGAGCGCATCGTCGGACGTGGGGTCGGGCGTCGCGTCGGGGTCGTGACGATCGGCGTCGGCGGACCGGGTCGGGGGCGCGAGCGGGTCGACGCCGGCGCTCGGCGCAGCGTCATCGATGTCCACGCTGGCGCTCTCGTCAGCGTCATGTGTCGCGTCGTCGGCGCGGTCGTCGGCGCGGTCGGTCGAGCTGTTGTCGTGGGGCGTGCGACCGTTGCTGCCGGACGCTCCGGTGGCTGGTGGCGTCGCGAGCGGTGCACTCCGCAGTCGAGCGTCACGACCGTCGCGATCGTCACGTTCGGCGCGGTCGGAGGCCGCTTCGTCGGGCGCGTTCACGTCGACCGTCTCACCCGACGGCCAGATCACCTCGAACTGTTCGACGGGTGGCACGGCGACCGGAGGGAGCCGGGCGTGGCGCGCCGGTCGGGCCGGTGCGTCCGCGACGCCGTCGGGACCCAGCTCGTCGACCCAGTCGGCGGTGCCGAGTGACGGATTCGACCGGCGCCGGCCGAGGCGGTCGTCGACCGAGGCTGCCGCGGCACCGACGAGCACCGATGGCTCGTTCCACTCGACCACGTCGTCGAGCAGCAGATCGTGCGTCAGCGGATCGTGACTCGCCGTGTCGGGACGGGTCGGAGCGTCCTCGAAACCTCCCTGGGACGACGACGGAGACGACGGAGTCGACGATGCTGTCGCGTCGGGCGTCGGGCGATCCGCCGTCGGGTCGGTGGCCGGTGATGGGGCCACGGGTGCCGCGTCGTGGGGGAGGACGGGGCGGGCGTCGGGGTCGGGAGCGGGAAGTGCCAGCTCGGGCATCTCGCCCCACGGCGCCGGTGATCCCGACGGGTCGTTGGTCGACCAGCGGTGCATCCCGGACGGATGGTGACGGTACGGGGTCGCGTCGACGTCGGTGATCGATCGTGCGGCCGCCGAGCGGACCGTCTCTTCGGTCATGAGCTGGTTGAGCACGAAGACGGCATCACGATTGATCGACGGCACCCGGTCGAACAGGCGGCCGAGGTGCTCGATGTCGCCGATGCGGAGCATGCCGTACTCGAGTTGCGCGGTGTTGAGCGCGCCCGCGTCGACGAGGCGTCGACCCAGCGTCGGGTCGGTGGCGCGCTCGGCGCAGTACACCTCGCCGCGATCGAAGTAGATCCGGAACTCGTCGTGACGGTCGGTGTGTGCACGCAGCTCGCCGGTGAAACGCTGATCGCGGGCAGCGTCGACCACGGTCCAACCCGGTGCAGGGAGCGACGCCCGCAGGCCCAACACGTCGGGGTGGGGGTGGTCGGTCATGCAGCGACCGCCGCGGAACGGTGGAGAGCGTCGATGACGCGCTCGAGCGGCGGACGCCACGAGTCGGGTCGCTCGAGCCGCTCGAGGGCGGCGACGAGGGCGGCGACGACGACGTCGCGAGACGCGTCGGGTCGGATCAGTTGGCACGGGAGGACGGCCTCGCTCGACAGCGCTCCGAGGCGGCGTGCGACGCGTCGTGCTCGATCGGCGTCGTCGCACCGGTTGACGGCGACGACCAGTGGTGCGTGCAGATCGGCGATGAGCGAGCGCATCGCCCGACCGGCATCGGCGTGCGTCGACTCGTCGCTGCCGTCGACTACGGAGATGACTGCGTCGACGTCCCCTTTCATCACATCGGTCATGAAGGCGAATCGCGCTTGACCGGGGGTGCCGAACATCAGCAGCTCGACGCGTCCTTCGTCGTCGGTGATCGAGTAGGTGCCGAAGTCCATGGCGACCGTCGTTCGCGGCTTGGTACGCGCTTCGTCGCCGGTCGTGGCGACATCGGTGTCGACGACGCCGGTGTGGCTGATGGCAGCGATCAGGGTGGTCTTGCCGGCATTGAACGGGCCGGTGACGAGCAGCTTCACCACCTGGTGATCGCGCTCCCTGGTGTCATGCACGTCGGGGTGTCGCTCGTGCGCTGCTGGCGGGGCGAAGGGGGAGCCGTCGGGCGCGACGTCGGGAGCGTCCGCGCGGACGTCAGGCGTCATGTGGTTCCCTCCTTGTCAATCTCACTCGGTGCGTGGTCACGGCATCGAACCGCCTCTATTGCTGAGGAGTATCGACCCGCCGGGCCACACTCTTGAATGCCAGTGTTATACCTGACCACGCACGCGGTCAATGGGGACGAAATTACCACGAACTGTGGCAAATCGATGCGGGCGTCCGGTGCGGGCACGTTGAGATGTCGTCGTCGCACCCGCGCCGCACGACCGGTCAGCTGTCCGCACCCCCCGAGAATCCCGCTAGCCTCGCTCGACGGAGAGGTGCCCGAGCGGCCGAAGGGACACGCCTCGAAAGCGTGCGACGTGCAAGCGTCCGTGGGTTCAAATCCCACCCTCTCCGCCAGACGACGACGCCGGATCGCGCACCTGCGACCGGCGTCGTTGCGCGTCCACGCCAGGCCGGGGGGTCCGGTCAGCGGCTCTCGGGATCGTCGCCGCGGGTCGGATACGACGACTTCGGTTGAGCTGCTGGACTCCGTTGGGGTACGGTGACACCCGTATCGACCACTTTCTGTGGTCGAGCAACCACACTGGCCAACCAGAGGAGACGGGAACCATGACGTGGACACGGAGTCGTTGGGCTGCCATCGGAGCGGCAGTCGCGGTATCGATCGGAGCAGGCGGGGTCGGCGTGGCCCGAGCCGTCGTCGATGAGGGGGTGAAGCCGGTCCTTGTCTCGATCACCCCGTGCCGGGTCATGGACACCCGCGATTTCAACGGGTTCAACGTCGGTCCACACGCCGGTCCCATCGGTCCGGGCGAAACCCTCGACGTGCAAGCCGCCGGGGGCACGAACGGCGACTGCTCCGACGTGCCGACCGACGCCGTCGGGTTGGTCATGAACGTGACGATCACCAATCCGACGGAGGCGACACACGTCACCGTGTGGCCGGCGGGCGAACCGCTGCCGAACACCTCCAATCTCAACGTGCTGGCCGGCGACAGTCCGACACCGAACCTGGTCTCGACGTTGCTCTCGAGTGACGGCCGCTTCAGCGTGAACAACTTCCAGGGCTCCGTCAATGTCGTTGCCGACATCGTGGGCTACTACGTCGATCACCACCACGACGATCGCTACTTCACCAAGGATCAGGTCGAGGCGCTGATCTCGTCTGCGGACGACGAACTGAGGACAGAGTTCATCGAGCTGCTCGACGAGGTGGAGGGCACGCCCGGTCCCGCCGGTGCCGACGGCGCCGACGGTGCGGACGGAGCAGACGGTGTCGATGGCGCAGACGGGTCGATGTTCCTGACCGGTGACGGGGCTCCGGACGCCGGGCTCGGCACCGACGGTGACATGTACTTCGACACCACCAACCGTGTGCTGTACGGACCCAAGACGACGAGCGGCTGGGGCACCGGCACCACGCTGTCGGGCGCATTCGATGGCCAGACACGGGAAGGCAGCTTGCCGACGCTCGTGGCGCTCGGAACGAGCGTCGTGCCCCTCGACGACGAGATCGGCTCCTACGGCGACGGCATCACCTACGACCCCGGCACCGACCAGTTCACCGTCGCCGACACCGGCGTGTACCGCATCGTGTACTCCGTCGATGTCACGGCGACGATCACTGGGACGATCGGTGCGCGGGACGACGGCAACTTCGTCGGGACCCCGTCGTCGTTGATCGCCGCCGGTGTCGTGACCGACACCCTGATCGTGAACATCGACGCCGGTTCGACGGTCGACCTCGCGATCAACGCCTTGGTGGGGTTGAACGTCGGCGGCGACGCCACGTTCACCATCGAGCGGATCGCCTGACCCGCACCGGTGTGGGCAGCCGCGCCGTCGTGAGGACGGTGCGGCCGCCCGCCGGGCGGCGCTCGATCAGTTCAGCGGCACTCGGTGCCGGACTCGGGGGCGTCGAGGTCGATCAGGTAGTCGTTGACGACGTCGATCACGCACCGGTTGACGCCATAGCCGGTGTGCTGATCGGCCTCGACGATCACCAGGCGGCCATCTTCCAACGTCTCGGCCATCCGGACCGTCGACTCGAACGGGGTGGCCGGGTCGCCGGTCGTGCCGATCACGACGATCGGTCCGGCGCCGGCGCCGGTGATCTCGACCCGCGGGTCGACCGGGGCATCGAAGAACGTACAGAAATACCCGCCGACCGAGCCGTCCGGGACGAGCAGCGGAGCGACCTCGCGGATCAGCTCGATCTCGGCGTCGGCCTCCTCGACGGTCTGCCGGTCGTCGGTGTCGGCGCACGAGATCACCTGGAACGCCTCGAGCTCGTTGCCGTACGTGCCGTCGGCCTGGCGTTGGTAGTACGCATCGTTGAGGGCGAGCAGACCAGCGGCGTCTCCCTCCGCCGCATCGGCGAGTGCGCGCTCCAATGCCGGCCAGAACGACTCGGAGTACATCGCCTGGATCGTGGCGACCAACGCGACGTCGCGATTCACCGGCGGACGGTCGGGTTCGACCTCGACCGGCTCGGCGTCGAGTGATGTGAGCAGTTCGACGAACGCCGTCTCGGCGTCACCGTCGTTGTGGAACTCGCAGTCGGTCTCCGCGCTGCACTGCGACAGGAACGTCTCGAGCGAGGCCTGGAAGCCGGCCATCTGTTGCAGCGAACCCTCGAGTGCGTCGGCGTTCGGGTCGGCGGCGCCGTCGAGCACCGCGGCGCGGACGGTGTCGGGGAAGAGGGTGGCCCACGTGGCGCCGAGCTCGCTGCCGTAGCTGAACCCGAAGTACGAGATCTCGTCCTCACCGAGTGCCTGGCGCAGCGAGTCGATGTCGCGAGCCGAGTTGTTGGTGCCGACGTGCTCGAGGTAGCCGGCGTTGTTCGTCTCGCACGCCTCGACGAAGTTGGCCGCGACGCCGACGGCGGTCGTGCGTTCCTCGTCGGTGTCGGGGGTGAGGTCGATGGCGTTGAAGTACGGGTCGTAGTCGTCGATGCAATCGATCGCCGGCTCCGACTCGCCGGTGCCGCGCGGATCCCAGCCGACGATGTCGAACCGGTCGAGCAGCTCGCGGTCGAAGACCTGGGTGGCGAACAGGGCGTAGTCGGAACCACCGAAGCCGGGACCGCCGGGGTTGATCAGCAGCGAGCCGATGCGTTGGTCGGGCTCGAGAGCCCGGTGGCGGGCGACGAACAACTCGAACTGTTCGCCGCTCGGGTCGTCGTAGTCGACCGGCACCGTCAACGTCGCCACGTCGGTGGCGTCATCGAACTCGCTCCACTCGATCGTCTCCGGCACGTACGGCCCCTCGTCCTGCTCCGCCGATTCGACCTGCTCGTCGGCGACCGTCGTCCCGGTGACATCGTCGTCAGCGTCGCCGTTGCCCTCGCCGTCGCCGTCCGTCGGATCGGTGGTCGTGGTCGGGGCGACTTCCTCGGTGCTCGTCGGAGCGGCGTCGTCGTCGTCGGTGTCGGAGCTGCACGCCGCCAACGTCAGGGTGGTCAAGGTGAGGGCGGCCACCGCCGCTCGCATGCGCCCGGTCATGTCGCAGCAGCGTAGGGGCGAACGCCCACGACCCGTCGGACGCTGCCGACTCGTCGTTCCGCTCGCTCTCAGGGGGCGCAATGGGTACGCGGTCGTAGCCTGCAAGCGTGCGCATGGGCCCCCACCACATGATGCCCCGCGATTCCGACGCCGTGAAGGACGCGGCGGTCGGTCGCGACACGATGCGACGTGTCTGGCAGTTCGCCCGTCCGTACCGCGGCACGATCGTGTTGTTCCTCGTGGCCATCCTGGCCGCGGCGCTGCTGGCGTTGGTCCCACCGTTCGTCGTGCGGGCGATCCTCGACGACGCGATCCCCGAGGCCGACCGGCAACAGATCTGGTGGCTCGCCGGCATCGCCGTGGCCGCCGCGCTGGCCGACGCGGTCCTCCAGATCTTCCAGCGGTGGTGCAGCGCCCGCGTCGGTGAGGGGCTGATCTCCGACCTGCGCAGCGCCTTGTTCGCCAAGGTGCAGCGGTTGCCGCTCGCGTTTTTCACCCGTACCCCGACGGGCACGATCACGAGCCGGCTCAACAACGACGTCGTCGGCGCCCAGAGCGCCGTCACCTCCACGCTCGGCAGCGTCGTCAGCAATGTCGTCGTGCTCGTCACCACACTCGCCGCGATGCTCGCGCTGGAATGGCGGTTGACGATCCTCGCCCTGATCGTGTTGCCGGTGTTCATCGTGCCCGCTCGCCGGGTCGGCCGGCGGCTGCAGGACATCTCGCGCGAGCAGATGCAGCACAACGCCGCCATGAACACCCAGATGACCGAGCGGTTCAACGTGTCGGGCGCGATGCTCGTCAAGCTGTTCGGCACCCTCGACCGTGAGCAGGACCAGTTCGATCGGCGTGCCCACGCGGTGCGCGACGCCGGGGTGCGCGCGGCGATGCTGGGACGGGTGTTCTTCGTCGCCCTCGGTCTGGTGGCCGCCGTCGGCACGGCCGCGATCTACGGCATCGGCGGTCAGCTCGTCGTGAGCGGTGACATCACCGCTGGCACACTCGTGGCCCTCGCCGCACTGGTCACCCGGGTGTACCAGCCGCTGACCGGGCTGACGAACGCCCGCGTCGACCTGATGACGTCGATGGTGTCGTTCGAGCGGGTGTTCGAAGTGCTCGACGCACCCGAACCGATCAGCGACCGGCCGGGTGCCGTCGACCTGGTCGCAGCGCGCGGTGAGGTCGAGTTGCGCGACGTGCGGTTCCGGTATCCGCCGGCGGCGGCGTCGGCGATCGCGTCGATGGAGACCCAGGCGATCCCGGGGGCCGATCCCGACGTCGACGTGCTGGCCGGGCTGTCGCTGCGCGTCGCACCGGGGGAGACGCTCGCCCTCGTCGGCGCGTCGGGCGCGGGCAAGAGCACCCTCGTTTCGCTGATCCCGCGGCTCTACGACGTCACCGAGGGCGCCGTGTTGGTCGACGGCGTCGACGTCCGCGACCTCACCCTCGATTCGCTGCGCGGCGCGATCGGTGTCGTGTCGCAGGATCCACACCTGTTCCACGAGTCGATCGCCGACAATCTGCGGTACGCCCGACCCGATGCGAGCGACGTCGACCTGGTCGAAGCGTGCCGGGCGGCCCGCATCCACGACACGATCGCCGCCCTACCCGACGGCTACGACACCGTCGTCGGCGAACGCGGCTACCGCCTGAGCGGCGGCGAGAAGCAGCGGGTCGCGATCGCGCGACTCCTGCTGAAGGATCCGGCCATCATGATCCTCGACGAGGCGACCAGCCACCTCGACAACGACAACGAAGCCCAGGTGCAGGCGTCGATCGACGCCGCGCTCCACGGACGTACCGCGATCGTGATCGCCCACCGGTTGTCGACCGTGCGGTCGGCGGATCGGATCGCGTTCTTGGAGCAAGGCCGGATCGTCGAACTCGGCTCTCACGCCGAGCTGCTCGACCGCGACGGCCGGTACGCCGCTCAGCTCCGCGTCGGCTTGCCCTGACGCCTGGACGTCTCCGGACGCGACGACGGACCGCCCAGCCGGCGGCCCGTCGTCGAACAGTCGAGTCGGTGGTGTCGGGGTTCAGGCCTGGTCGTCGGCCGCGGCAGCCTCTGCCGTCGGCGTGTCGGTGTCGCCGAGCGCCTCGGGGCCGCTGATGTTCGCCGGCTTGTCGCCACCCTTGGCCTTGTCGGACACCTTCTCGTAGGTCTCCTTGGCGGTCGTGCTCGCCTTGTCGGCGAGTTCGCTCGCCTTCACCTTGGCCTTCTCGACCTGCTCGCTCTCCATCGCGTCGTCGATCTTCACCTTGGCCTTGCCGAAGGTGTCCTTGAGCTTGTCCATGAATCCGGCCATCGTGCGCGTCTCCTCATCGGGTCGTCGTGCTGGGGGTACGTGACCGGCTCCCGCTGGTCACGTGAACGGGAGCCTACCGTTCGGTGAACCCCTCGCCGGACGGCGTCACCCGTGCGGGCGACGATGCGCCTCGAATCGGTCTCGGACCGGAACCCGGCACGTACTGGCCCGCGCCAGGTTGGCGACGACGACCGAACGCGCGGTGTCAGGCGTCGGGCAGGGTGGCGCGGGCCGTGCCCTGGCCGTGCGCCTCGAGGTCGTAACCGACCTGGCAGAAGCCGTGGTTGCAGTACCCCGTCGGGTGCTTGTGCAGGTACCCCTGGTGGTAGTCCTCGGCGTAGTAGAACACGCCGTCGCCGGCGTCGTCGGCGAGTGCGATCTGGGTCGTGATCTCGCCGTAGCCGGCGTCGGTCAGTGCTCGTTGGTACCGATCGCGCGAGGCGAGCACGGCGTCGAGCTGCTCCTGGGTGCTGGCGAACACGGCGGATCGGTACTGGGTGCCGATGTCGTTGCCCTGCCGGTTCGGGGTCGTCGGGTCGTGGTTCTCCCAGAACGCCTTCATGAGCTGGTCGACGGTGATCTGCTCGGGGTCGTACACGACGAGCACCGACTCGGTGTGGCCGGTGCGGGCCGTGCACGTCTCTTCGTACGTGGGGTGCGTGGTCCACCCGCCCATGTAGCCGGCGGCGGTGGTGTACACGCCGGGCAACTGCCAGAAGATGCGTTCGGCACCCCAGAAGCAGCCCATCGCGACGACGATCTGTTCGGTGCCCTCGGGGAACGGCGGCACGATCGGTGTGCCGAGCACCACGTGCTCCGGGTTCACCTGCACCGGCGTGTCGCGACCGGGCAGGGCCTCGTCTGCGGTGATCATCCGGGTCTTCTCACGCGAGAACATGCCCCCAGCGTACGACCAACCACACCCCCACCCATCCGGCGCCACCGAGTTCACGCTTCCTTCACCCCTGCCCACTTTGCCCTGCCTTCACCCCTGCCCACTTTGTGGAAGCGATCAGGACCGCCGCCGTCCTCATCGCCTCCAGAAACTTGGGCTCAGAATTCTGTGGAAGCGATCATGCCGACAGGAGGGCGTTGTCGCTTCCACAGAATCCGGGGACGCATCAACCTGGCTGTTGCAGCCCTGCCCGGCGGAGTGCGTCTCGCGTCGTCGTCACGACGTAGCGGTGATCCGCGACGATGTGTCCGTAGGTGAACTGGTACGGCTGCAGGCCCTTGGCGAGCAGCGCATTGGCACGAGCGGCGTCGCGCGCCATGTCGGAGCGGGAGCGATGGAAGCGATAGCCGAGCAGTTCGACGACCACATTGGTGCCCGGGAAGTAGCAGTCGACGCGCACGAGGCGGTCGCCGGATCGGGCCAGGATCTGCTGCATCTCCGGCAAGGGCAGATTTGCCCGCTCGAGCAGACGGAGGTACTCACGCTCGAGCCAGCTGTGCCCACCGCGAGTCACCTCGTGACCGGCGAGCACCTCAGCGAGCAGCGGGAGTCCGAATCGGCCTTGGGAGCGCAGGGCGACGATGCGCTGGTGCAGCGTCCGTTCGATCAGCTTGCCGTCACGGATGGCGCTGTCGAGCGCAGCCGACAACTGTGCGGCATCGGCGATTCGGGCGAGCTCGATGATCGTCCGAGCCGGCGACACGATCCCGAGGCCGTCGACTTCCTCGCAGTCGATCGGGTCGATGGTGAGCGATCGGTGGATGACGGCGTTCCATCGGCGGACGGCGCGGTCGCGCGGGATCACGAGGTGGAACGGCCGACGGAGCGCGAAGCCGTCGAATCCGTGGATGGCTGCTGCGGTCGGTCCGGTCACCCACACCGGATCGCCGACATCGAGGAGGACCGACCGGAGCTCACCGGCGAGACTCGGCGGCACGCCGGCGAAGCGGAAGGAGTTGGGGCCGGTCTGTGTGAGGAAGCCGCTCTGGACTCGGCTTCGAAGCTGGCGATCTGACAGGCCGAGATCGTTGGCCTGCGAGCGTGAGAACGCTCCCAGCTGACCTGTCGCGAGCGCCGCAAGACGCTCGTCTGCACGGGTCATGGGCCGAGCGAACCGGACGGGTCTCACCGATCCCTTCACCGCCGGCCTCACCGTGCGGGATTCTGTGGAAGCGCGGATGCCCTAGGTAGGGCATGTTCGCTTCCACAGAATTCCGGCCACCGTTCTGTGAAAGCTTCGTTGACGTCTGACGTCCTGATCGCTTCCACAAAGTGGGCAGGGGTGGAGCAGGGGTTGGGTGTCGTCAGGGGAGGAGGAGGCGTTCGATTCGTCTGGCGGTGAAGGTGAGGCCGCCGACGGCGAGCGCCGCCAGGACGCCGACATGGGCGAGCATCGCCCAGCTCAGGTCGCCGGTGTTCAGGCCGCGCATCGTGGCGACGCCGTGGTACAGCGGGCTGAGTTGGACGATCCACGCCCAGTCGCCGTACGACGACAGCGGATAGAACGTCGCCGAGAACAGGAACATCGGCAGCATGACCGCGGGCACGTACTCGAAGTCGGCCCACGACCGCATGAACGTCGTCGCCGCCATCCCGATCGCGCTGAACGAGAACGCGATGAGGACCGCCACCGGCAGCATCAAGATCGACCACCACGAGCCGGTCATGTCGAGCGCCCCCATCGTCACGAGGAACGCCGCCGAGTACACCGCACCGCGCAGTGTCGCGTTGAGGATCTCGCCGAGCGCGACGTCGCCGGACGTCATCGGCGTCGCCAGCACGGCGTCGTACAGCTTCTCGTGCTTCATCTTGAAGAAGATGTTCATCGTCGACTCGTACACGGCGCCGTTCATCGCCGACGCCGCCATCAGCGCCGGCGCGACGAACTCCGCGTACGGGATGAGGGTGCCGCCGTCGTCGACGTCGCCGACGAGGGCGCCGAAGCCGACACGGATCGACAGCAGATAGAACAGCGGCTCGAAGAAGCCGGTGACGAAGATGATCCAGCCGCCGGCCCGATTCACCATCCACTGCCGTTCGAGCATCCGCTGAGGTCGGCGGGCGTGGCGGATCTGTGGCGGGACGATCCGCAGTGGCGCGACGTCGATCAGGCTCACAGCGTCAACCTCCGGTTGAACGAGCGAGCGGCCATGACCCAGCCGACGACAGCGAGGGTGACGAGGTAGGCGAGATGACCGACCGTCGGCCAGAACTCGAGCCGGTCGTAGACGGCGTTGCGACACAGCTCGACGCCGTGCCACAGCGGGGTGGCGATCGCGATCGGTTCCATCCAGTCGGGGAGTTGGCTGATCGGATAGAAGGCCCCGCCGAACAGGAACAGCGGCGTGATGACGAAGCGGTTGATCGTCGGGAACGAGTAGTCGCCGTCGCGGGTCGCCGACCACGCACTGATCGGCGCCGCGAACGCGGCACCGGTGAGGGTGCCGAACACGATCGCGAGCAGCAGCCCCCACGACCGGGTGTCGGGGAAGAGGGCGAGCACGGTCGCAACGCCGACGACGGCGATGCACGACTTGGTGATCTGCCAGAGGGCGACGCCGCCGGCGATCTCGTTGGGTGTCAGCGGGGTCGCCGCCTCGGAGTGGAACTTCTTCCACCACTTGAACCCGCCGAGCACCGGCCACATCGCCTCGTTGGCGGCGATCATCATCGCGGTGGTGGCGAGCAATCCGGGGGCGAGGAACTGGAAGTAGGTGAGCCCGTCGAGCAGGGCGTCGCTGCGGCCGCTGTCGTCGACGAGGGCGCCGACCCCGAGCCCCATGCCGAGGAGATACAGCAGCGGTTGGACGAACGATCCCATCACGTTCGTCTTCCACACGCTGCGGTACTGCGTGAAGTGCGCTTCCCAGGAGCGGATGGCGGCCGGTGTGCTCATCGTCGTTCGAATCGTCCGTCGATCCGTCAGTCGACCAGCGATCGGCCGGTCAGCTTGAGGAACACGTCTTCGAGCGAGCTGCGCCGCACCAGGACCGACTCGGGGATGCTGCCTCGGGCGTGCACCTCCTTGAGGGCGACCTCGCCGTCGTCGGCGTAGATGAGGATGCGGTCGGGGAGTGCTTCCTGGCGATGACCGATGCCTTCGACCTCGAACGCGTGCTCCTCGTTCGTGCCCGCCGGGTAGCGCAACTCGAGCACCTCGCGTGGTGAGTGTTCGCGGATCAGCTCGTTCGGTGAGCCCTCGGCGACGATACGGCCGCCGTCCATCACGACGAGCCGGTCGCACAGCTGCTCGGCCTCGTCCATGTAGTGGGTGGTGAGCACGAGCGTCACGCCCTGCTGCTTGAGACGGTACAGCCGGTCCCACAGGACGTGACGGGCCTGTGGATCGAGGCCGGTCGTCGGCTCGTCGAGCAGGAGCAGGTCGGGTTCGTTGATGAGCGATCGGGCGATCGACACCCGTCGCTTCATGCCGCCCGACAGCGGCTCGATCTTGCTGTCGGCGCGGTCGGTCAGCTGCACGAACTCGAGCAGTTCCTGCGCGCGCCGTTTGCACTCGGCGCGTGGGATGTCGAAGTAGCGGCCGTAGACGATGAGGTTGTCCTGGACGGTCAGCTGTTCGTCGAGCTGGTCGAGCTGGGGGACGACGCCCATCCGGCCACGGATCTGCTTGCCGTGTCTCGTGGCGTCGAGTCCGAAGATGTTGAGGTCGCCCGACGTCGGCGGCGACACGCAACCGATCATCCGCATCGTCGACGACTTGCCGGCGCCGTTCGGTCCGAGGAAGCCGAACGACTCGCCGGGGCGTACCTCGATGTTGATGCCGCCGACGGCGGTGAAGTCACCGAAACGCTTGACCAGTTGGCGCGCCTCGATCAACGGGGTGGATGCCGGAGGATTCATGACCGCAGCGACGCTACCGGTGCTCACGCTCGACGGCCGGGTCGGTTCCGTGCACAGATGGTGCAGCGCACAGATGGTGTCGGATCCCTTCCGTGCCCTCAGGTCGTGAGGGGTGACTGGTCGGTGCACGGAAGGGATCCGACACCATCTGTGTCGGCAGGGGGTTCGGGTGGGGTGTATTCGCCGATGTAGGTGATGGTGATCTCACCGCCGAGCGACGCACCGTCGAGGGCGAGGCCGTCGCCGCTCCAGAACTTGCCGGGGTCGTACCAGTTGGGTGGCCGCTCACCGCGCAACAGTCCCATCCGCTCGAACGTGATGGCGACGATCTCGGCACAGAACAGCGCCTCGAGCGACTTCTTGCGACGCGCCCGCCCCTTCAACCACCCGGTCGCCAAGGCTCGGGTTCGCGGGAACGCGCTGCCGTCGAGCTCGTCGATCGTGCGCAGGACGGCGTCCTCCTGGGCGCGGGTCACCTCGATGTCGATCGGGCGCATCCAGGCGTTCTGGCCGTACTTGTGGTGCCACACCGAGACCGCGTCGACCAGCTTGTGCAGCTGGGTGCCCCGCTGGTGCTCGCCGGTCCACACGTCGGGCAACGACCGGCCCAACTCGGCGTGCCAGAGCAGTGGCGGGAGGTCGTCGATCGCGACGACCATGCCGACGTGGTTGACGGGACTGTTCGTCGCGGCACGGATCGCCTTGTCGGCGGTGGTGCGGCCGCGGAACAACCAGACGTCGCCGGTGCGAGCGATCGCGGCCGCTTCGTCGAGCGTCATGGTGACCGCCTGCCGATCCGTCATCGCCGCCTACAGTACCGATCGTGCGGTGGTGGAAGATCCTCGGTCTGGCCGGTCTGATCGGTGGTGTCGCGGTCGGGGTGACGCTGGGCGCGCGCCAGGTGCAGCGCTCGCGACGCGAGTACGTCGACGGCGACATCCACGAGCTGCGCGACCGGTTGCACGCCCGCTTCGCCGAGTGCGCCCCGGTCGACGACTCCGGCGCTGCTGCGGTCGCCGGTGGTGCCGAATCGGTCTCGGCGTGAGCGGCCGCCGACGTCTACCGTCGACGTGATGCGTCTCCGCGACTACACCGCCGCCGATCTCGAGGTCGTCCACGCGATCAACCAGGCCGAGGTGCCCGCGGTCGGCGACGAGACACGCGAGGCGCTCGGCCGGATCGGTGAGCTCTCGACGATCGCGCTCGTCGCCGAGGACGACGACGGCGTGGTCGGCGGGTTCTGCATGGTGCTCGAACCGGGCACCGAGTACGAGTCGGGCAACTACCGCTGGTTCGAAGATCGGTACGACTCGTTCGTGTACCTCGATCGGGTGGCGATCGCGCCGGCGTTCCAGCGTCAGGGCCTCGGCCGCCGCTTCTACGACGAGGTCGAGCGGCTCGCCGCCGAACGGTGCCCCGACGCCGAGCACTTCACCCTCGAGGTCAACCTGCGGCCGCGCAACGACACCTCGCTCGCGTTCCACGCCGCACTCGGCTTCGTCGAGGTCGGCCAACGCGAGACCTCCTACGGCGCGCTCGTCAGCATGATGGCCAAGCCGCTCTAGAGCGCGCCACCACCCCTTCTGGTCGTGGGACGATGGGGCGATGAGTGAAACGTTGAACGGACGTCGGGTGCTCGTGACCGGTGCGACGTCGGGGATCGGGGCGGCGATCGCCGAAGCGGTCGTCGCCGCCGGTGGTCGGGTGGCGCTCGTGGCGCGGTCGGCCGACGACCTCGCACGGCAGGCGGAGCGTCTCGGCGATGGCGCTGTCGCCGTTCCTGCCGACGTCACCGACGCCGACGCCATCGCTGCCGCGGTCGAGCAGGCAGCGGAACACCTGGGCGGACTCGATGCGGTCGTGTGCTCGGCGGGTGTCGTGCACCCGGGCGGGATCCTCGAGACCACGCCGTCCGACTGGCAGTCGATGTTCGACGTCAACGTGCTCGGCGTGCTCAACACGGTGCACGGGACACTCGACCGGTTGCGGGAGGCGGATCCGGCCGACGTCGTCGTGGTGTCGTCGATGTCGGGCCGCCGTCGTTCGTCGGTCGCGATGGGTGTCTACGCCGCCTCCAAGTTCGCCGTCCACGTCGTGTCCGACAGTCTGCGGGAGGAGCTCGCGCCCGAGGGCGTCCGCGTGACGGTGATCTCGCCGGGCTTCGTCGACACGCCGATCTTCGATCACGTCGCCGACGACGAGACGCGAGCGCGCTACCAGGAGACGGTGTCGACGCAGGGCCTCGATCCGGCGGCGGTGGCCGCCAACGTGGTGCATGCCCTCGCGCAGCCGGCCGGTGTGAACCTCGTTGAGATCGCCATCATGTCGACGAACCAAGGCTGAGGAGTCGGTCGAGGTCAGACCTCAACCGACCTCCCGACAACTGGTGGCTCGAATCGACCGTCGGTTGAGGTCTGACCTCGACCGACGGTCCACCGTCCGTTCGTCAGCGGATCGTCGGGAAGACGAACAGGCCGAAGGTGCCGGGGCCGGTGTGGGCACCGACCGACGGTCCCACCCGGTAGTGGACGATGTGGTCGATGCCGGGCACGTCGGTGAGCGCGGCGGCGAGTCGGCCGCTCAGGTCGCGGCTCGGTTCGTCGGCGGTGCCGACGGCGACGGTCACGCCGGCGGGCTCGCGCTCGAGCCACGACGTCGCGTAGGTGGACATCACGTCGACGGTGTCCTCGATCGTGCTGACCTGTTCGAGTACCCGCACCTCGCCGCCGTCCATCGCGATCACCGAGATCGCTTCGCCGGGCAGCTCGAGTTCGGGCGCTCGACCGCCGCGCTCGGTCAGCAGTGGGACGCCGACCATGAACGCGGTGCCGAGCCGGCTCATGAACCCGTCGATGCGGCGGCGCACGTCGTCGGCATCGCCACCTCGGTCGCGCACCACGCCGGCGGCCCAGACACACGCCGCCACGCCGAAGCTCGCGCTGCCGGTGTCGATGACGTGCACCGGTACGTCCACGCTGCCGGCAGCGATGCGGGCACTCCCAGCGGTGCCGGACATCGCCTCGGCGATGTGGATCGACCAGATCTCGGTGCAGCCCCGGCCGACGAGTCGTCGGTACACCTCCACGAAGGTGCCGGGCGAGGGTTGGCTCGTGGCGACCTCGGGCGTTCGTCCGCCGTCGAAGTGGGCGTAGAAGCCGTCCGCGTCGAGATCGACGCCCTCGGCGTACTCGTCACCGTCGATCGTGATCGTCATCGGGACGACCTCGACGTCGAACCGTGCCGCGAGCTCGGAGGTCAGCTGGCTGTTGGAGTCGGTGACGAGGCCGATCGTCGCCGAGCGAGTGGGCTCACCGGTCATCGGGTCGCCGGGCCGCGGTGTCGGTGATGACGTCATGTGGGAGAGAACGCCGCCCGGCGACGAATCGTTCCGCGATCACCGCACTGCTCACTGCGGCGGCGATCGGGAGGGCCGCGGTCGGCCGCGGCCCCCAGGCGTTGGGCCAGCCCTTCCGCCACCAGACCACTCCGCCGGCGACCCAGCACGCCGACGACACCATCGTCGCCCCGAACGCCCGTCGGCGCCACCACGGCATCGCCGCGGTCGCGGCGCCGACGGCGAGATCGATCGGGAAGTAGGCGGGGAAGGTGACCAGGCACTGGCCGATGCTGGCGGCGACGCCCTTGCCGCCGCGGAACCCGTTCCACACCGGATGGCAGTGCCCGAGTACGGATGCGCTCCCGGCGAGGTGCGCGCCGACGGGTCCGGCGATCGCTCTGCCGACCACCGAGGCGAGGGCGCCTTTGCCGATGTCACCGACGAGCACCACCCCACCGGCCTTCGCGCCGAGCACGTTCACCGCGTTCATGGTGCCGGGATTGCCGGAACCGGAGTGACGCAGGTCGATGCGGCCCGCCGACACCCGCCGGGCGACGAGATCGGCGGTCGGGAACGTGCCGATCAGGTATCCGATCGCCGCGGCAGCGAGGAAGGGACGGGCACGCATCGGCGGTACGTTAGACGGCTACAACCGTTTCCTCTCAGGGTGGAGTTTTCCGCGACGGCTGCTAGGTTTTCGTCGCTCCTCAACGAGATGAGGCTCCCAGGCCCCCATCGTCTAGTGGCCTAGGACACCACCCTTTCAAGGTGGCGGCACGGGTTCGAATCCCGTTGGGGGTGCTACATACAACTTGGTCTCGTAGCTCAGTTGGTTAGAGTGCCGGCCTGTCACGCCGGAGGTCGCGGGTTCGAGTCCCGTCGGGACCGCTACAGGGCCGCTTTCGAGCGGCCCTGTTGCACATATGACCCACATCGTGGGTCGCCTTGGTCGAGTAGCTCAGTTGGCAGAGCACACGCCTGAAAAGCGTGGGGTCACCGGATCGACGCCGGTCTCGACCACACCGAACGCCCTTCACCGCCAGGTGAGGGGCGTTCTGCGTTTCGTCGCCTCCCCTTCCCGTTCATGTCGCGCTCAGTCCCGCATCGGGGACTGAGCGCGACATGAACGGGGGTCACTGGGCGGAAGCGGTGGCGTCGCCCACGAGGCGGGCGTCGGGGACACCGAGTAGGCACTGGAAGGCTCGGTCGCCGGTCGCCCAGGTGTCGGCGGACGGGCGGGTGACGGCGATCTCGAACTCGCTGTCGGTCGGGTCGACGCCGACGAACTCGACGAACGCGGCGCGGCACGCCTCGTCGGTGCTTGCCCGCACCGGGTCGGCGTCGAATGCGGCGTCGGGCGGGAACTCGTCCGGGTCGAGCGAGTCGACGTCGAAGCGTTGCAGGTCGTGCGGCTCGTCGCACTCGATCGCCGCCAGGGTGTCGGCGTCCGGTTCGAGCGCCAGGCACTCGCCGACCGGTCCGAACGGCCAGGTCACATCGTCCCCACCCAGCTCCGGAACGTCGGCGGGCCGCTCGACGAACTCGACCGCAGGCGGCGTCCCTGCCGTCGTTGCTGCGGTCGTCGTGGTGGGGTTTGCTGCGTCGTCGAGGCTCGTGCTGGTCGGGTTCGTCGTCGCGGGAGGCAGGGACTCCGGGGCGTCGGCTTCGTCGGGCCAGATCAGCGCGAGGGTGATGCCGGCGAGCGCCGCGCCGGCGACGGCTGCGACCGCCCACGGCCAACGGTGACCACGGCGCTCCGGCGCCGGCGCCGCGGCTGGCGTGGGTCGTGGTCGGTCGGCGCGAACGACGGTCGCGGCCGACGTGTCGTCGCCGAACCCGCGACCTGGCCGGCGCGGGTCGTCGGTACCGGGTTCGTCCAGCTCGTGATCGGGAACGTCGGATCCGGCGTTGTTCGCCAGGTCGACGGGGGCGGCGGCCGATTCGGGGACGTCGTCGGTGGGTGCGATGACGGGCAGGGCGCGGCAGCGGTCGTCGAGCCGCCAGTCGAGTTCCTCCAGCTCGACGAGCAACTCGGCAGCCGTCGGCCGTGCCGCTGGGTCGGGCTGTAGGCACGACGCGATGATCTGGTCGAGCGCAGCCAGGTCTGCATCGTCGACGTCCGGCGGTTCCCACGGGGCGAGCCGCTCCTTGAGCGTCGGCGGTGCGCCGTGTGCGAGGTGCAGCAGGGTGGCGCCGAGGCTGTACACGTCGGACGGCGGCCCGACCTGCCCACCCTCTGCGTCCTCGTCGAGATCTTCCGGGCTGGCGTATCGCATCGACAACGCGCTGGTGCGGGTGCGGAACTCCTCGGACCGGGTGAGCGAGGCGATGCCGAAGTCGCACAGCTTGATCTGGCCGTAGCCGTCGATCAGGAGGTTCTGCGGCTTGACGTCGCGGTGCACGATGTCCTGGGCGTGGGCGGCGTCGAGCGCGTCGGCGGCTTGACGCCCGATGAGGGTGATCTCGGACACGGTGAGAACGTCCTCGCGGCCCGCCAGCAGGTCGGCGACCGATCCGCCGGGCGCGTACTCCATCACGAGTGCCGGACCCGCCGGTAGGTCGAGCAACTCGAGCAGCCGGATCACGTGAGCGTGCCCGCTGAGCGAGACGAGGGCGGTCAGTTCGCGTCGGGTCCGGTGCCAGGCGACCGACGAGTCGGACACGTCACGGAGCACCTTGATCGCGACGGTGCCACCGGTCGAGCGTCGTTGGGCGCGGTAGACGTCGCCGAGACCGCCGTGCCCGATCGGGCGGAGGTCGTCGAAGCCGTCGATCTGGATCACGTGCCCACCCGGCTGGTCATGGCGAGGTCGGTCACCCCTCGCCCGTGTCGAGGAGGTGGAGGTCGTCGCGGGTGACGAGCCGCATCGCCAGCGCGTACTCGACCAGGCGCGCCCGGCGGTTCGACGCCAGCCGCCCCGGTTCCCCGTGGAGGCCGCGGACCCCCTGAGCGGCGAGCTTCTGGCACACGTTGTCGAGCTTGCGGTTGAACTTGGTGGTGGTCCAGCCGAGTCGCTCCGCCGCTTCGGCGGACGACGGCATGGCCGTGCCGGGACGGCCGCCGCCACGCAGGT
>NZZV01000014.1 GCA_002698945.1 Acidimicrobiaceae bacterium | reverse complement strand
TCGCAACGGCTCGAGACGAGATCGAGCCGTTGCGCAGCCGCGAGATCGACGGCCCGGACGACCCGTATCTGACGGTGCTCGTCCTGGCCCGGGTCATCACCGACCTCGGCACGCTCGACCAGATCGACACCGACCACGTCGAGCGACTGTTCGCGGCCGACCTTGCGTTCCTGCAAGACCTGTACGGCATCATCAACTTCGGCGACCCGGCCGACGTCGCCGCGCTCCAGGCGTCGGTATTGCCCGAACCCGCCTCCGAGCCCGCCTCGGCGGCCGAGGCCGAGCCCGTCCCCGCCGATGTGAGCAACGGTGCCGACACGCCGACCGAAGCGTCCGAATCGCCCGATCCGGACGATCGACCGACGGCGCGCAGCCGGGCCCGCATCGAAGAGGTTCCCCGTACGAGCACGTCGTGAAGCTCTATCCCGAGCAGGCGTTGTGGAACGAGGTCGCGTACCTCGCGTATCACCTGCACTGGGATCTCGACCGTCTGCTCGACCTCCAACACCCCGACCGCATCCGGCTGATCGAGCTGGTCGCCACGATGAACGATCGCGCCTGGGAGATGGCACGCCATGGCGAGTGACAACTTCGAAGAGCAACGGGTCTCCGCCGCCACCTTCCTCGTCGAGGTCGACGGGGTCGAGATCGGCCGTTTCGCGGAGATCTCCGGGCTCGAGGTCTCCGTCGAGACCGAGGAGATCCAGGAAGGTGGCCAGAACAGCTTCGTGCACAAGGTGCCGGGCCGGATGACGTGGCCGAACATCACCCTCAAGCGAGGGATCACCCAGAACGACAGCCTCATCAAGTGGCTGCAGGAGTCGTCGGGTGAACAGTTCGCCGCCAACAAGAACAAGCTCAAGCGGTCGACCGCGGCCGTCACCCTGATCGGCCCGGCCGGCAAGCGCCTGCGGGCCTGGGAGTTCGACGGCGCGTTCCCGATCAAGTGGACCGGGCCGAACTTCAGTGTCGATTCGACCGACATGGCGATGGAGCAGCTCGAGATCTCCCATCACGGATTCCGGGTGAAGGACATTGCCTGACCGCTCGCCCGCCGCCTCGTTCGGCTCCGGCCTCGCCTCCCGCGCCCGGCCCCGCCTGGCGGCGTCGACGCACGTGCACCGGTCGAGCGCGATCGGCGCCGTCGGACGCTCGACGCTCGGGTTCGGGCGCATCATCGCCACCGCCGGTTCGGCGCGGCCGACCGTCACTCCCGACGTCCTGGCCAGCCGCTCGCTGCGGCCACCGGTCGGCGCGTGGTCGCTGTTCGGCAACCGTGACGAACCCGAACCCGAACCGACGCCGTGGACCACTCGAGCGATCGCGTCGACGACGTTGCGACGGTCGCCGACGCCGACGCCGACGCCGGCGCAGCAGCCGGCACGACCGGCTCCCAAGGTCGACGGCAAGGTCGACGCCCTGCGGCGCCTGCTCGAGTCGCGCGGCATGATCGAGTCGTCCCCTGACGCGAGCACGACCGACGCGAGCGCGGCCGGCACCGCCACGCGACCCGGGCGGTCGGTGGCGACCACGACCACGACCACGACCACGACCACGACCCCAGCCACGACCACGACCCCGGCGTCGTCCGAAGGTCGTGCTGCGGGTGACCGCACCGCCACCAGCGCCGGGGCCGACACGGCACCCGGTCGCTTCGGACGTCGCGTGCGGCCCGAGCCCACAGCGCCCCCGTCGCCCCTGTCGTCGGTGTTCCCCGAGGGCGCACCGAGCCCGGCAGTACGGCGCTCGCGTGCGTCGGGTAACGACCTCGACGGATTCCGCCGTGCCCTCGAAGGTCGCGGGATGATGGAGCCGTCGAACGAGGCGTCCTCGGCGCGGCCGAGCCCGACGTCGAGCCGACCCGCTCCCGAGGCGCCCGTCCGACGTCGACCACGAGCGAGCGAGCGGTCGACACCCGCACGGCCCGATGCGGGCGGTGACGCCGACGGCGACGGTCCGCCCGGCTCCCGTTCGCTCCCGCTCGCCGTTGCGCCGGACTGGGCCCCGGTGCCGTCGCCGCATCAGCTTCGGCGGGCGGCCGACCCGACCCCGCTCACGCGGGTCCCGACCTCGAGCGACGACCTCGCGTCCGCCGCCGAGGACGCGACGCACGGCGCCACGGTCGCGCCCGGCGTCGTGCTGACCGAGCGGCCGACGACCTCCGAACGGCCGGCGGCACCCGTCACCGACGTCACCGACGCCACGGTCACCACCGAGAGCAGCACCGCCGCACGCACACCCGCCACTCGGGTACCGGAGGCGGCGGTCTCGGGCACCCTGCCGACGTCGAGGATCGACCGCTCGCCTGGCGAGCCGGCCCGCGGACAGGACGTCACACGTCCCACACCGTCCGCCACGACGGCCATCACCTCACCGGGCCGAGCGACCGCGGAGGCCGCCGGCCGAACCCGGGTGCGGCGCGTCGAGCTGCGACGACTTGCCCACCGCATCGGCCTCGACCGGACCCTGACCGTCGGAACGACACCCGACCGTCGCACCGACGTCGAGCGCACAGCAGACGCCCACCTCCGGCGATCGGTAGCGCCGGGTGCGTACCCGGTCACGTCACCGGCCAACACCCCGTCGACCGCGCCGTCGGTCGTGTCATCACCGTCGCCCTCGCCGGTCACGGGAGCGCACTCCGCTGCTGCGTCGCCGGCCGCGGTGACCACGCCGGTCGTGATACCGTCGGTCGCAGGTCCGGCTCGCACCAGTGACCGCCACACCCCCCGACCCGCTCCGGCGACCACCGCACCGGCCACCACACCCGACAGCGTGAGTTCACGCACCGCTCGCGCGCCGATCGTCGTCACCCGGGCGGCGGAGGCCCGCACCGCGACCCGGACGGTCCGCCACCGGATGGCCGGGCGACGCTTCGCCGACGCACCGGTCGATGCCCCCGTCGGCAACTCCTCGACCGGCGCCCACACCGGTCTCGCCGGTCTCGCGACAGCGCCGAGCGTGGCCCCGGCCGTGATGACCTCACGTGGCGCGCCGGGTGCGACAGCGGCGACCGGCCCGACTGCAACGACTGCAACGACACCGACGACAGCGACGACCGCGACGACCGTGCAGCGAGCTCCCTCGTTCGAGACGATCGCTCGGTCGGCGGTGGCACCCGGCTCGGGGGCCCTCGGACGCGCCCTCCGACGGACGGGCGCCGACCACGACCACCACCACGACCACCACGACCACCGCGACCTCATCGGCAACCCGGCTTCATCCCCCTCGCCGTCTCCGACCGTCGGTCGCGCTCCAGCCGCCGACACACCGACCCTGCATCCCCGGTCCGGCGAGGGCGATCACGCGGGGCGTCCGGCCCGTCCGCACCCCGCCGACCCCGCCGCGCTGGCGGCGACGACGGCGGACCGGCTCGCGTCGCCGGCACCAGGTGTGGTGTCGCGCTCAGCGGTCAGCGACGGCGTCGACGCCCGGACGGCCGCCACCGGTGACCTCGGCGAGCGGTTCCTGCGCGAGCTCGGACGGGCACCCGACCAGGCAGCCCGCGAGCTACCGACCCCGTTCCGAGCGCTCGCGACTGCGGTCACCGGCTCGGCCCGCCAGGCCCGCATCTCCTCCGACCGCGTCTCTCGCCAAGCGCTCGAGGCGGTCGGCAAGCAGGCGGTCACCGTCGGCGACACGATCCACGTCGTCCGTCCGCCACGCGACGACGCACGGACCCACGAGGTACTCGCCCACGAACTCGTCCACGTCGCTCACCCGTCACCGGTACCCCGCTTCTTCGACGACGACCATCGTGGCCCGGAGGAGCGGATGGCCGAACGCGTCGCCCAGGTCATCGCCCGATCACCGGTGGTGCCGACCACGTCCGCCCCGTCGGCCCGCAACGTGCCGTCGCCCGGCGGCGGTGCGGCCGGAGGCGCGGCCGGTCCGTCCGGCGGCGCACCGATCCGTCGTGCCCCCGACGGGCGAGCCGCGCACCAGCGCGCGGGTTCGCGCGGCTCGGTCGATGCGGCTGCGCTCGCAGCGGCGATCGAGGGCGGCCGCTCCGGCGGGACGATCCGACGCGCCCCCGAACAATCCGGCGGGATCCTCGACTCGGTCGGCAACTGGTTCAGTGGCCTGGTCGGCGGGAACGACGTCGACACGTCGTCGGCGCCCGAGCCCGAGGCGAGTGCTCCGTCCGGACCGGTCTTCGGGTCCGGCACGCGGGAAGAGCGCGACCGGTTCGACGAACTGGTCGAGCGGACGATCGACCGCATCGTGCGCCGGGTGGAAGAACGGGTGATCGCCGACCTCGAACGTCGGGGCGGCCGC
Source organism: Acidimicrobiaceae bacterium (assembly GCA_002698945.1). Lineage (GTDB taxonomy): Bacteria > Actinomycetota > Acidimicrobiia > Acidimicrobiales > Ilumatobacteraceae > Ilumatobacter. Next base: position 19,588 of record NZZV01000014.1, on the reverse strand, counting down.
TACTGGAGGAACTTCTGATGTCGAACCAGCTGCAGAAGGCGCATCTCGAGACCGAGACCGGCGACCGCATCGAATGCATGTTCAACCCGACCAAGTTCCAGTTCAAGATGTCGAACCGCTGGGATTCGGACAAGACGCCAGGACGGGCCGCGCCCAAGCTGCGCTTCGCCGGCGGCGAGGGTGGCGCGTTCAGCCTGAGCCTCGTCTTCGACACGACCGACACCGGCAAGGCCGTCACCGACTACACGTCCAAGCTGTTGAAGCTGCTCGAGATCGACACCTCGCTGCCGGGCTACGACGAGGCCAAGACGAACGGCCGGCCGCCGTGGGTCCGGTTCCACTGGGGCACCCACCTCCACACGTTCAAGGCGGTGGTGAACTCGGTCGACGTCACGTTCACGTACTTCTCGAACGAAGGGCTGCCGTTGCGGGCCAGCGTCGACCTGTCGCTGTCGCAGTTCGAGCCCGAGGCCAACTGGGGTCCGCAGAACCCGACGTCGGGCACCCTCGTCCCGGAACGGTCGCACCAGGTGCAGGTCGGCGAGACGCTCGACCGGATCGCCGCCCGCTACTACGCCGACGCCACCAAGTGGCGCGACATCGCGGCGGCGAACGCCATCCTCGACCCGCTCGACCTGCAGCCCGGCCGGATGCTCACGATCCCCAAACTGAAGGGGGTCTGAGGTGCCCGCCGGTCTCACCACGTCGTTCGCGGTCTCGATCGCCGAGAACGAACTCCCCCGCCAGGTCAGCGACCTCATCCGACGGGTCACCGTCGAACGGTCCTGGTCGGCCGCCGACCGGGCGATCATCGAGTTCGACGGTGACGACCTCGCCTTCCCGGGCAAGGTCACCGACCAGCTCAGCGTCGACCTCGTCCGGGACGGCGCCACCAAGTCCCCCGCCTTGTTCGACGGCATCGTCGTGGGCGTTCGGCTGCGGTGGAACGCCGGTCGGGCGCGCGTCGTGGTCGAGGCACTCGACGGTCGGCACCGACTGACCCGCAAGATCGCGCCGACGACCTATGAGGACGTCACGCTCGACACCGTCGTCGATCGGATCGCGAAGATCCACCAGCTGACGAGCGAGTCGAATCTCGGCTCGACGAGGTATCCGCACTTCATCGTCGCCGACTCGCACTTCGCCGTCCTCCAACAGATCGCTCGCCGCACCGGCACGGTCTGGACGCTCGACGGCACCAAGATCGTCTTCACGAAACCGGACACGTCGGGTGCTCCGGTGGCGACCGTTCGGGCCGGGGGTGAGTCGGCGGCCAACGACCTGGAGGCGATCGACCTCGATCTGCGGTTCTCGCCGGTCGAACGCGCGGCCAAGGTGTCGGTCAACAGCTGGGACCAGGTGCAGGGCAAGGCCATCATCGGGTCCGGGACGCCGGCGAAGGTCCAGAGCATCGGACTCGACGCCACCGAGCTGAAGGCTGCCGACGCGGTGGCGTGGGCGGGAGGTGCGTTCGACGTCAAGGACGCCAACGAGATGGCGGCCGGCATCGGGCGGCGGTTGCGGGCCGCCGAGGTCACGGGCTCGGGCACGGTCGAGGCGAACCAGCTGCTGATACCGGGCGCCGTGATCTCCATCGAGGGCGTCGGCACCGAGTTCGCCGGGAAGTACGTGTTGAGCGGGGTCACGCATCGTCTCGGCGATCTCGACGAGTCGGCCACCACCGAGTTCCGGATCGGGCCCGACGACAGCTCGCTCGACCAGCTGCTCGGCGGCGACGCTCGGGTCGGCGGACGGGCCCCGGCCGGGGTGACGATCGGCATCGTCACCGAGACGAACGACCCGACCTCGAAGGGTCGGGTTCGGGTCAAGCTGCCGATGATCTCCGACCAGCTGCAGACGGGCTGGATCCGTCTGGCCTCGCTCGGTGGCGGCAAGGACCGCGGCATCGTCTTCGTTCCCGAGGTGAACGACGAGGTGTTGGTCGCCTTCGAGCACGGCGAACTCAATCGCCCCTACGTGATCGGCACGCTCTGGAACGACCCGGGTACCGCGTTCCAGGACGTGACGAAGAGCAACGCCACCCAAGAGCGCACCCTCGTCTCGAAGCTCGGCAACAAGATCCGGTTCGTCGACATCGGCGAAAGCGACAAGACGAGCGGCGTACGGGTCGAACTCGGCGACAACAAGACCAGCATCTTCCTCGGGTACAAAGAGGTCACGATCCAGACACAGGGTCGTCCGCTCGAGATCAAGAACGGCCAGGCCTCGTTCAAGATGGACAACGACGACATCACCATCACCGCGAACAACATCACCATCGATGCGAAGCAGAAGCTCGATGTGAAGTCGGGCCAGGACACGAACGTGAAGGCGGGAACGAACGCGAAGATCGAGGCGTCGATCCAGCTCGGCGTGAAGGGTGGAGCCGGCGGCGCGACGGTCGAGTCGTCGGGCATCACGGCGGTCAAGGGCTCGATGGTGCAGGTGAACTGATGACAAGGGCTCGATGGTGCAGGTGAACTGATGACGAGGGTGAACTGATGTCCGACACGAACTACGACCCCGCCGACTTCGTCGGTCGCGGCATCGCCTGGCCGCTCGGCGTCGACGAGACCGGCTCGATCGCGACGTCGGCCGGAACCGACGGCATCGCGAGCGCGCTCCGCATGATCCTGAGCACCGCACCCGGCGAACGCACCATGCGCCCGGAGTTCGGGTGTCGGATCTGGCATCTGCTGTTCGAGCCGATCAACGCCAACACGATGGGCCTGATGGCCGACGCCGTCCGCCAGGCGGTCGGCCAGTGGGAACCACGCATCGAGCTCGAGGACGTCGTGGTCGAACCCGACTCGTCCGCCGAGGGCAAGGTCGTGATCCGACTCGACTATCGCCCCAAGGCGACCAACGATCGCCGCAACCTGGTGTTCCCGTTCTACGTCATCCCCCTGGAAGGTGAGACATGAGTCTGCCGGTTCCGAACCTGGACGACCGCAAGTTCCAGGACATCGTCGACGAGGCCAAGCGGCTCATCCCGACGTTCTGTCCGGAGTGGACGAACCACAACGTCTCCGACCCCGGCGTCGCACTGATCGAGCTGTTCGCCTGGATGACGGAGATGTCGATCTACCGCCTCAATCAGGTGCCCGACGTCTTCTACACGCGGATGCTGAACCTGCTCGGGTTCGACCGCTTCCCGGCCAAGTCGGCGCGGGTGCCGCTGACGTTCTGGCTCACCTCGACGCAGGCCCAGCACGTGGAGATCCCGGCCGGCACCGAGGTCCAGACCTCCGGCGCGACCGCCGACTCGCGCGTCTTCACGACGCTCGAGGACCTGACGATCGATCAACCCGAGATCGTGTCCGCCCTCACCGGCACCGGTGAGAACACGTACCAGGCGGTCTGGGACGATCTCCGCCTCGGGCTGGCGCCGGTGACCTGCTTCAGCAGCCAGCCGCTGACACCGGGCGACGCCTTTTATCTCGGCTTCTCCGACAGCTTGGCCGGCAACGTGATCCGGCTCGACATCAACGCCACCATCGAAGGCATCGGCGTCGTGCCCGACAACCCGCCACTGGTGTGGGAGGTCTGGCAGGGCGAGGGCTGGGTGCCCGCCACCGTGCCGACCGGCCTGATCGGCGACCAACCGGCCGACACCACCGGCGGCCTGAACCGCAACGGCAGCGTCATGCTGCTGATCCCCGCCGAACACGAACCGCTCACGCTGGGCGGCGACCGCGCCTTCTGGCTGCGGGCGCGCCTGCTTCCCTCCAATCCCGAACGGCCCCCGTACACGGCGTCGCCGCAGCTGCAGGCGGTGTCGGCCGTCAGCCTCGGCGGGACGGCGCTCGCCGAGCACTCGGTCCGGGTCGTGCGCGAAGGGCTCGGCACGTCCGACGGCAAGCCCGGGCAGGAACTCCGCCTCGCGAACCGACCGGTGCTCACCCGCACGCCGGAGGAGCGTCTCGAGATCACCGTCGACCAGGGCACCGAGGACTGGGAAGAGGTGGACAACTTCATGCGATCCGGTCCGAACGACCGTCACTACGTGATCGACTCGACGACCGGTCAGGTGCACTTCGGTCCACTGATCCGCTATCCCGACGGCTCCAGCCGACGGCACGGCGCGATCCCGCCGGAGGGCGCCCGCATCGTGATGACGCAATACCGGGCCGGCGGCGGCAACTCCGGCAACGTCGGGTCGAACACGCTCACCACGATGCGCACGACGATCCCGTACGTCTCGGGGGTCACGAACCTGGTGCCGGCGACCGGCGGCGTCGACGCCGAGTCGGTCGAGAACGCGAAACTACGTGGCCCGATGTCGATCCGAACCGGGGCGCGAGCGGTCACGGCGAGCGACTACGAACGTCTGGCTGCCGAGGCCGACAGTGGCGTCGGCCGCGTCAGGTGTCTGCCGCCGAACCAGCCGGGCGAACCGATCCGCCTGCTGGTCGTGCCGAAGCTCGAGAAGCCGTCGGAACACCTGGGACTCGACGACTTCGCGCTGTCCGACTCGATCATCGGTCGCGTGTCGTCGTATCTCGACGAGCGACGGATCCTCGGTTCCACCGTCGAGATCGGCACGCCGTACTACCAGGGCGTGACGGTCGCCGTGCTCGCGTACGCCAAACCGGGCCGTCCCCACACCCTCGTGCGCGAACGGGTCATGTCGATGCTCTACCGCTACCTCAACCCGCTCACCGGCGGGCCCGACGGTCACGGGTGGCCCTTCGACTCCGCACTCAACGCGGCGACCGTGTACCAGCTCGCCGAGTCGGTGGAGGGTGTCGACCGTGTCGACGAGGTGTTGTTCTTCGAGTACGACCTGCGCAACCACGAACGGATCGGCTTCGGCAAGGAAGTCGTTCGGCTCGGCGACGATTCGCTGTTCCTGTCGGCCAACCACCAGGTGGTCGTGCGATGAGGCGCGACGACTGGCTCGTTCACCAGCTCCCGGTCGGCATGACCGAGGACGACTTCCTGCGCCGGTTCCTGTCGATCTTCCAGTCGGTCGGCGACTCGGTGCTGGCCCAGATCGACGTCATCGATCGACAGTTCGACCCGACGGTGGCGCCCGACCCGATGGTGCGCGAGATGGGTCAGTGGATCGGGCTCGAATGGCTCGACTCGTCGCACCCCGACGTCGTCCAGCGCCAGGCGGTGCTCGAGTACGCCTCCCTGTTGCGGTGGCGCGGCACCAAGCGCGGCATGGAGGCCCTGTTGCGCTTCATGAGCGGCGGCGGCGAGGTCCTGATCGACGACTCGGGCGGCATCTACGCCGAGGGTGAGGCACCGCGCGACGCTCCCCACGTGCGCATGGCGATGTCCGACTCGATCCTGGCCCACACCGACGACGTGATCCGGATCATCCGGTCCGAGCTGCCCGCCAGCGTGACGTTCCAGCTGGCGATCGGCGACGAGGTCGTCTGGCCGCCGTCGGATCGTGGCAGCGGTACCGAACGAGCAGATCAGGAGGTCCACTGATGCCCGACATCGTGTGTCCCGAATGCGGTCACGAGTCGTCGTTCGTCGCCATCCGACGCTCGTCCGACGAGTTCTGTCCCCAGTGCGACTTCCCGTTGTTCTGGGCGCCGACGGCCGTGCCGATGGCGACGCCGGGCTCGACGAACATGGCGACGTTGCGTCGCCTCCCGGGCGCTGGCGGCCGTCAACGCGTCGGCAGCAAGGTGTGTCCCGAGTGCGGCGAGCTGAGCCCGCTGACCGAGACGCACTGCATCCGCTGCGGCGCCGACCTCGACCCGAAGCCGGTGCCGGCGCCCGAACCCGAGCCGATCCGCGAGGTCCTGGTGCCGCCGCCTCCCCCGCCGCCCGAGCCGACCCGCCCCTGGTGGGTCATCCCGGCGATCGTCCTCGCCGGCATCGCCAACATCATCCTCCTCATCGAGACCTACAACTGGTGGTGGTGACGCACAGATGGTGTCGGATCCCTTCCGTGCGGATCCGTCCTGCCCTCTGAACGCCTGCAGCACGGAAGGGATCCGACACCATCTGTGCGGTCAGAAGCGGATGCCGCCTTGGGCGGGGACGGTGGCGGTGCGGGGTGGGTCGGTCTCGAGGACGATCTCGTCACCGGCCGCGGCCTGGATCAGGAAACGTCCGGCCGGGTTGACCTTCGCGCCGCCGCGCGGTCCGTGCACGATGGCACCGACCGCATCAGGTGCCTCGCCCGCGACCCGTCGCGGCGGTGACGACGTCGCACCGTCGGTGTCGCTGACCGACAGGTCGAGGCTGGTGACCTCCGGTCCGACCGGTCGCCCGAGGTCGGTATCGATCTCGCTGACCACGATCAGGCTGATGCTCGGCTTGAGCTGACCCTCGAGGGCACGGAACACATCGACGTGCTCCTCGCCGGCCCGGGCCATCAGCAACGACGGCTGCCGCAACGTGTCGAGCCGGTCTGGCAGGAACTCGCCGGGGATGTGGGAGTGGCCGAGCAGGGAACTCATCACACCGGCGAGCAGCGCACGCTCGTCGCCGTGGTCGGACGTCCACGCCGTGATCAGATAACGCAGTTCGACGACGGGGAGCGCCAGGCGACGCATCGTCTGACCGTCGCGTTCGAACTCCTCCATCCCGGCGCGACCGCGCTGGGTGCTGCGGCGGATGTCCCACAGGAACATGTTGACGGTCGGGCGGACGAGCTTGGCGCTCCAGTCGCGGTCGGGTGCCTCGAACGACACGTCGACCTCGGTCGCGCCGAGCGGCACGCTGGCTCGGAAGAACGCCTCGAGGCTCTCGTCGATCAGTTCGAGCACGGGCGCTCCTCGGGTGTCGCGGTACGTGTCACGGGACGGTCGTCGCCGTGGTGGTGGTCGTGCCCGCCGCGACCGTCGTCGTGGTGGTGGTCGGGGCGACCGTGGTCGTGGTGGTCGGTGCGATCGTGGTCGTCGTGGTCGTGGTCGTCGTGGTCGTCGTCGTGGGCACCGTCAAGGTGATCGAGACCGATCCGGCGGTCGACGAGTCGACGGTGACCGACTCGGCAACGGCGGAGGGGTGGTCGACGATGACCGACCAAGCTCGGTCGGACCCGTCGGCGTTGACGTCGAGGCCGCCGGCGGCGCCGGTGCCGGAGAAGGTGAAGCTCCCGTTCTGGACCGTGGTCGTGCGAGTCGTGCTCCCCGACGTCGCCGTCACCTGGGTGCCGTTCGCGATCCACGACGGCACGTTGCCGGTCACGGTGAGGTACGGCAGCACCGTCACGTCGACGTCGCCGCTGCCGGTACCGGTCGTGGTCGACACGTTGCGACCGTCGGACGCGCTGACGATCACGGCGCCGGCGCCGCTCAGCGGGATCGGCGTCGCGTCGAGCGAGCTGAACCGGTAGGGACCGGTGTCGTCGGTCACCGTGGGCCCCGAGACGAACGAGAGCTCGACGCCCGTCACGTTGAGGCCGGTGGCGGTGACGTCGACGGTGATCACGCGTGGGCGCAGTTCGAGCGACGCCGCCGCCGGTGTGCCGCCGACCGTCGCCGTGATCGTGCTGCTCTCGTCGTCGAGATACGACGCCGTCGGACCCGTCACGAAGCGATAGGTGCGGCTCCCGACCGAGCCGCCGTCGGGGTCGTTGTAGTTGCCCGGCTCGACCAGGAACTGGAAGCAGCCCGCGGTCGCCGCGCACCCGCTCGAGCTCGCGAGCGCCTCGAACGTGCCGCCACCGTCGACCGCTTCGAGCACGACGAGCGGAGCGAGCGCCGTGTTGAACGGGGTCACCGGCTGCTCGGCCGCGTCGTACTGGGTGACGTTGACGGTCAGTGTCGCGGCCCTGATGAGGGTGATGGTCTCGACGAGCGTGTCGCCCTTCTTGACGTCGTCGTACGTGTTCACCTTGGTGATGAAGCCCGGTGCCTCGACCTCGACCTCGAAGTCTTGGAACGACGATTCGACGAAGCACGTGTACGTCTGGGCCCCGCCGCCGTCGTCGATCGTGCAGGCCGTGCCCGGGGGGAGCTCCTCGGAGTTGCTGCCGCTCGATCCGGTGACGGTGATCGTCGCGTCGAGCGGCGCCGGGGTGCCCGCGGCGCTGGTCAGTCCTTGCACGCGGAACGCGAGTCGCACGGCGGTGCCCTCGAACGTGAACGGGTCGGGGAAGTCGAGCGTGCCCGTGCCGGGCAGCACCAGCACGTTCTGGTTGGCGGCGCCGGCGTGGAGGTCGTCGACGATCGCGAGCTGGTGGGGTTCGGCGTCGGGCACGATGGCCGTGAACGTGGCCGGGTAGCCGGACGTACCGAGGGCCCCGACCGCGCCGGCGACCGTGGCGCCGCCCGTACCGGGCTCGACGAGCGAGGCGGCGAGGTTCGGGAACTGCTCGTCGCAGTCGGCGTTGCCGTTGTTCGCGCGGCCGCAGATGTCGAGGGTGACCGTACGAGGCAGCGCCTCGTATCGCACGACGGCCGACGTCGGCGCGGTGACCGAGGTCAGGACGACGTCGAACGCCACCTCGGTCGAGCCGATCGCGGTGCCGCTGATCGAGGTGGGGGCCGTGCCGTCGGTCGTGTCGGGGTCCCAGGACAGTGTCGGCGCGCCGTAGCCGGGCACCGTCGGCACGGTCAGGGTGTGGGTGCCGGTCGGGATCCACTCGTCGAAGCTTTGGGTGAAGGCGCCCGAGTCGGCGATGCATGTCGCCTGGTCGTCGTCCGGGACGACGAAGCTGATCTGTTCGTCGCGGAGTGCGTCGTCGACGACCAGGCTGGTCTCCGTACCGTCGACGCGGCCCGCGAGGTCGTCGGCGAAGTCACGGTCGGCGCTGTAGGTACCGGACGGGCAGACCGGCCGGTCGCGGCTGTTCTGGAACAGCAGCGTCGTCGTGATCTCGCCGCCGACCTGGACGACTTCGACGTCGACGACGATCGCGGCGGCGGGGTCGGCGGTGGTGCGGTCGATCGTGAGCGACAAGCTGACCGGGAACCGGAGGTCACAGCCCGTGAACCCTGCCAGGTCGGCCGGTGCCGTCAGGCAGCCTCGGAAGTCGATGGTGTAGGTGTCGTCGGGGTCGAGTTCCAGCTCGACTGCGGTCTGGCTCACCGGCGCCGGGCCGTCCGTGACGTCACCGTCGCTGTTGCGCACCACGAAGTAGACGTCGCTCGCCGCCACGGCGTCGAGCGCTTCGAACGCACGCAGGTCGACCGGCGTCGGTCGGATCGTGAGTCCGGGCATCGGTTCGGTGATCGGGTCGGGAACGGTCGGGTTGCCGCTCACCGGGATCGAGACCACGCCGTCGGTCGCCGGCGCCACGAGCAGGGTCCCGTTGGCGAGTGATGTCATGAGCGCCGCCAGCGATCGGCTGGAATCGAACTCGGGGTGATCGACCGCGATGGCGTACTCACCCGACTTGCCGATGATCGAGAATTCGCCGTTGTCGGCGCCGCACTCGGTCGGGACGACGATCGCCGTGCGGTCGCCACTGGTGTCCTCGCGCCAGCGGGGCGGGTTGATCCCGTCGGTGAACTGGACGACCGGCACGGCGGTGACCGTCGCCTGCGTCGCCGGGGTCGACAGGTCGGTGCAGATCGGCACCTCGGCGCCGTTACGGTCGACGGCGTCGATGGCGCCCGACAGCGAGCCGTAGCTGGGCAGGGTGACGTCGAGCTGGTACTTGGCGCCGGCCTCGAATGCCAGCGTGACCCCGGCGTTCTCGAGATCGATGCCGTTCACGTCGATGAGGTCGGCCGAGGTCGAACCGTCGTTGAAGAACCGGGTGACGACGAGGTTGACGGCGCTCGGGTCGTACACACCGGCGTCGGTGAGCCGGATCGTGTGTTCCACGGTCGGCGCGGCGCCGGGATAGTCGGGCGGGTCGACGGTGGTCGGGACCGAGATGCCGTCGACGACGAGGCGGTCGGCGCCGCCTTCGGTGTCGGTGACGGGCGTGGCGGGTGTGGCGTCGATCTGGATGTCGAAGTCGGCGAGCGATGCGATCCGGGCACCGGTGAGGTCGAACCCCCGCAGTCGCAGCGTTCCGAGTTCGACGAGGGTGGTCTCGGCGACTGTCGACGCGGCGCCGGGGCCGACGCACTGCCGGAAGGTGGCGGTGTTCGTGCCGCTCGTCGGACCGCCGGTCGGGGCGACGCCGGGCGGGAGGCAGTCGGTGAGCGTCTCGGTGGCGGCGCTCACCACCTCGAGGTTCGACGTACCGGTCGTGGTGACGGTCGTCGTCCACGTGCCAGCGGCGACGTCGGCCGAGTAGGCGCCGTTCGTGCCGAGATCGAGCGTGGGAGACGGTGCCGCCTCCATCGCACTGGTCGCGGCCACGCCGCTGAAGTCAGGATCGGGATCACTCGTGCGGACCGTCACCTGGCCTCGGAGGGTGCCGTCGGAGGGTTCCATGTCGATCGCGAACCCGGTGGCGTCGCCGCTGCTCGTGATGTCCATCTCGACGGCGGTGGTCATGTCGCCGTCCTCGTCGATCGTGACGACGAGCGTGCCGCCGGGGTAGCCCGTCGCGTCGATGTCGAAGCGGGCTTCACCGATCAGTTGTCGGACGCCGGGACCGAAGTCCCAGACGGCGTTCGGGGGCACACCACCGTCGAGCCGGCTCGTGATCGGCGCGATCGTCGGCACGAAGGGCGTCACGGCGTAGACACCGGCTCCCGGCTCTGTGGTCGAGTCGGACGGCACCAGCGCCGTGATCACGTTGGACGGGGTGATCGTCGCGTCCGGGACGGGGACCTGGCCGTCGGGGTCCTGGCCGGTGTCGGTCCAGGCGAGCGTGCCGCGCGGCTGGCGGACGATGTCGGGGTCGGTCGACTCGACGAGCAGCGCGACGTCGACGTAGCGATCGATCAGCGGCCGTAGGGGCGCCACGGCGTTGCCGGCGATGTCGGTGACGCCGAACGTGTGCTGTGTCGCTTCGAAGCCGGTCGCCGAGACGGTCATCGTGCACTGGTCGAGCTCGCCGTCGTTATCGGCGTCGAGCGTCGCCACGGCGATCCGGTCGTAGGTGATCGAACTGCCGCTGACGTCGCCGTCGACGGCCGCCGACGGCCCTGCTTCGGACGCGCACCAGAGCTGCGACGTCGGGTCGGTGGAGATCGTGTCGAAGGTGACCGGTTCGATGCCGGTCGGCTCGAGCGCCCGCGTCTCGATCGTCGGGTACGGCTCGGCGAAGATCGGTTCGAGCACCGTTCTGCCGGCCGGGTTGTCGGGGTCGGGGACCGGGATCGAGAACGCGAACAGCACGGTCTGGTCGGTCGGAGCGACGTCGGCGGTCGGGCCGCTGACGCCGTCGTTCGGGTCGAGGTCCTGGTCGGGGTCGATGTAGAACCCGGCGGTGGCGCCGACGACCTCGACCACGTACTGGCCCGGGAACAGCAGGGTCTCGTCGTCGGTCTGGAACGTGCCGTCGATGACCCGGGTCGGGTAGCCGACGCCGAGGCCGTCGGCTCGGCGGATGACGACCGGCGGGATCTGGTTGAGGATCGACACCTCGAGCGGCGACTGCGACGCGTCGAGCACGCGCCCGACGACCGACCCGAGTCGGGCCATGTTGATCGTCTCGGCGGCGGTCGCGTTCGGACGGATCGTGATCGGGACGGTGCGCGGGTTGTAGTCGGGGTGCGTGAGGCGGATCGTGTATGCGCCGACCGGGATGTCGCGGATCGTGTAGTCGGGGAAGTCCTCGCCCGAGTTGCACACGCCGTCGGGTTCGCAGCGCAGCACGTAGACCTCGCTCGTCGTGCTCTCCCCGGTCGCCGGATCGACCGTCGTGACGGTCTTCTTCGTGAAGGGTCCTTCGCCGGCCTCGGTCTGGTCGATGAAGAACTGATCGTTCGTGATGATCTCGGCGGTGACGCCGAAGATCGCCGAGCACTGTTCGGGTGGGCGCGGCTGTCCGTCGGCGGTCGTCGGGCACTCGCGGGTCTCGTCGGCGTCGCGGATGCGGAGCGAGACGGCGCCGGTCGGTCGATCACCGATCGTGCCGATGTCGATCGGGGTCATCGACAGGTCGAACGACGGGCCGACCTGCGACGTCGCCGGGTCGTCGGGGTCGAGGACCACGTCGGTGGCCGACTCGACGACGAGCACGTGTCGGACGTCCGCGTGCTGCCAGTGCTGCACGGTGAGGAGGTACTGCCCGGGCGGGACACGGCCGAGTGTGAACGAGCCGTCGCCGCCCTCGTTGACGGTCTGCACCGATGCGACCGGCTCGGCGAGGTCGTCGCGGGTGAGGGTGACGCTGGCGGCCGAGATCGCTTCGCCGGTCTCGGCGTCGGTGACGGTACCGCTGATCGTGGCGGCGAGCGGTTCGAGGCGGAGGGGCGCGATCTGAGTGAAGCCGCTGCCGACGACGGCGCTCGTCGTGGCGGTGCGATAGCCGGTGAGTTCGGCGGTGACGGCGTAGCGGGCGCCCGCGATGAGTTGTGGCATCTGGAAGCTGCCGACGTCGCCGTCGGTGAGGGTGGTGCTCGTGCTCGTGTCCGACCCGTTGACCGCGGTGATCGTCGCACCGCCGAGCGGTTCGCCGGTCGCCGCGTCGACCACCGCGCCGGCCAGCACGCTGCGGCCGGACTGGAGGTTCAACGTGACACCACCGACCTCGGCGCCGGGCCCGACCGGGACGACGGTGGCGTCGGTGCCGAACCCCTCGAGGGTGCCGACGACCGTGTAACCGGGCGACGACGACACACCGTCGACACCCCACACGCCGTTGTCGTCGGTCACGGTGCGATAGTCGACGTGGCCGTCGGTGACGAGGATCTCGACGTTCTCGAGTCGACCGCCGCCGCCGGTGGCGACGCCGGAGATCGTCGCCGACGCCGGTTCGAGGTCGACGTCGAGTTCGACCTGCGAGCCCTCCGTCGGCGTGACGACGAACGATTGGGTCTCGAAGCCGGGCTTGCGGAACGACAGTTCGTACGTCTGGTTGATCGGCAGCGATACACCCCAGATCCCGTCGGCGTCGGGCGCGAACGGTCCGGCGGTGATCGCGGTCGTGCTCGGCACGGTCGCCGGTTCGGGAGGTACGTAACGGGCGGACCAGATCTTCTTCGCCGGCGACCGCTCGGCGAGGGCGAACGCGGCCGGGTCGGCGTCGGCGACGTCTTGGAGCGACATCGGGGTCGGGGTGATGACCACATCACCGACGCCGCCGTCGACGTCGATCGTGCCGCGCACGACGCTGGTGTCGGCCGCCGCCGTGGCAGCTTCGTCATCGCCCGATGGCGAGTCGTCGGCCCCCGTGGAACCACCGTCACCTGCGCCGCCCGAACCACCGTCACCTGCGCCGCCCGAACCACCGTCACCGCCGCCTGCACCACCGTCACCTGCGCCGCCCGAACCAGCGTCGCCTGCGCCGCCCGAACCACCGTCACCGCCGCCTGCACCACCGTCACCCGAACCACCGGCCCCAGCACCACCGTCACCCGAGCCCGCGTCGCCCGAACCAGCGTCGCCCGAACCAGCGCCATCGCCGTCCGCACCAGCGTCACCGCCGACCGAACCAGCGTCACCGACTTCGCCACCAGAGCCGTCGCCCGGGTCACCGGAGCCGTCACCCGAGCCACCGGACCCGTCGCCGCCGCCGACGACCTCGAGGCCGTCGGAGTCGGCGGGCGCGAGGGTCGTGGTCGGGCCGTCGGCGACCTCGTCGGCGCCTCGGTTGCGATACCACCAGATGCCGGCACCGGCGAGTGACGCCCACAGGGCGACGACCACCATCCCGGCGACGAGCGAACGCAGCCGCCCGGGGATCAGCGGTCGCTGCACGAACGGCAGGTGCGCCTTGGCCGACTGGGCGCGACCGTTGGCGACGAGCTGGACGTGGTGGACGACCGACTCACCGAACCAGCGGACGGGGTGGCTGACCTTGCCCATCGTGAGGGCGCGCTGGCCGGGGCCGAGGCGGAAGTGGGTCGTCTCGTAGGCGACGCGTGTGTCGCCCGACGTTTCGAGGTCGAACTCGACGGTGTGCGACTCGTTGTTCACGATCGCCAGGTCGAACTTGGCGGTCTTGCGGCCGCGCACCGGGGCCGGCGTCGGGGTCAGCGTGACGCGCTGGACCGACGCGATCGACAGGGTGAACCGGATGAGACGGCCGTCGGGGGCGCCGGGTTGGCGCACCTCGATCGCCTCGGCGTGCTGACCGATGCCGTGGGTGGCCGGGATCGCGGCCCGCACGTTGACGAGCATGCGCGACCGGGCGGGGATCTCGAAGCGCTGGTCGGCGAGGCCGAACTGGGCGGCGTCGCCGAGGCCGATCGGGGTCGCGAGCGCGACCGCCGGCTGCTCGCCGTCGTTGACGATCGACAGGACGATGTCGACGATCTGGCCCGGGGCGGCCTCGATCACCGGTGACTGCGGTTCGACCCGGAGACTCATCGGGGTCTCAACGAACTGCAGGCGGCCGACACGTCGATCGTCGGGATCGTCTCGTCGGCGCTCGGCGTGCTGGTGACCGACGTCGTGGCGAGGGGTTCGGTGGCGCTCGGGGTGTAGACGGCGACGAGGTAGCCCTCCGGTGCGTCGACGGCGAGGAACTGGTAGGTGCCGCCGGACGGCACCACCGAGTCGACGGGCTCGCTGTCGAACTGTCCGAACGGGAACAGGCGGATGACGACGTCGCACGGACCGTCGGTGACGATCGTGCCGCTGAGGCTCGCCTGCCTCGCCAACTGGAGGTTCACCGGCGGGATCGGGACGCCGGGCTCGACGGTGATCGGCACGATCGTGGCGAACGCCCCGGCGCGCTCGGCGCGCAAGGTGTACGCACCGGGCGGCACGTCGTCGAACGCGAACTCGCCGAGCGGGTCGTCGGCGCTGAACAGGGTGCGGGTCTCGGCCCCGTCGCTCAGGGTGACGGTGGCGCCGGCGACACCGCCACCGCCGCCGTCCTCGGTGACGACGCCCTCGACGCGACGCTCCTCGAGGCGCAACTCGACGGCGCCGACCGCGGCGGTCGAGCCGCCGGCGAACGGGTCGAGGTCGACGACGCGCACCTGCGGGATGGCGCCACCACCGGCGAAGGTGAGGGTGTACGTGCCGGGGCTCGGGAGGCCGTCGAATCGGTAGGTGCCGGCGAGACCGCCCTCGCCGCTGAACGACCGGATCGTCTGCTCGAGGTCGGGGCCGCCGGTGAGGGTGATCGTGACGTCACCGGACGGCTCGATCGCCCCAGTGGCCGCCGACTCGAGGAAGACGGATCCTTCGATCACACCGGTCGCCGGTGTGAGCACGAGGGCGGGCATCGTGACGAGGGTCTGGTTCGCTTCGAGCACGACCGTCTGGGTCTCGGGCACGTAGCCGTCGGCCTCGGCGGTCACGGTGTAGCGACCGGGCGCCGCGAGGTTCCGCAACGTGAACGTACCGACCGCGCCGTCGGTGTAGGTCACGGTGTTCACCGTGTACTGGCCGTCGGTCGCTGAGATCTCGACGCCGCCGAGCGGTCCGTCGGGGCCGAAGACGCTGCCGGTCACCTGACCGTCGGCCGGCGTGAGCTGCACGGAGATGTCGCCGAGTTCACCGCCGGGTTGGAGGGTGACCTTGCGGGTGGCGGTCGCGAACCCGGGCTTCGAGACGATCATCTCGAGGTCGGCCGGGGACGGGATGTCGGGCAGGGTGAACGAGCCGTCGGCGCCGACGGTGACCTCGGCGACGACGGCGGGCACATCGGGATCGGTGACACCGGGGCGGACGAGGGTGACGGTGGCACCGGCCGCGTCGCCGGCGACCTGGCCCTGCACGGTGACGGGGATGCCGCCGACCTGGACCTCGCCGAGGTCGCTCTCCTGGCCGAGTTCGACCTCGATCGGGCTCGCGTCGGCCGGGCTCGAGGTACCGGGTCCGTCGTCCACGAACCAGACATCGGGATAACCGGCACCGCTCATGAGCATCTTGTAGGTGCCCTCGCCGAGGTTGGCCAGGGTGAAGCAGCCGCGGTCGTCGGTGGCCGCCGTCGCGACGGGCTCGTCGGGTTCGTCCTCGACGAACAGCTCGATCTGGACGGCCGCCACGCCGAGCGAGTTGGACGCGGCGTCGGCGCAGCCGGACGAGGTCGGTGCGTCCGGGTCGGTGACCTGTTCGGGTGACCGGAAGCCGGCCGCCGCGGCGGCGAGCGCCGCGTTGGTGTTGGTCGTGAGCCGGCCCGACACGGTGCCGGGGTTGGCGGGCACGACGGCGCCGCCGGCCTCGCCGCTGCGGAGCGCCTCGTCGAGGACGTCGTCGCCGACGGACGCCTCTTGGACCACGCGGTCGAACGCGTGGCTGAGGACGAACGCGAACACGGTCGCCGCCGCGAGCAGGCCGGCCATCGAGATGAGCCACCGCGGGATGCGGGGCCGCTGGATGAAGGTGGCGGGCGCCTCGAGTCGGGTTTCGGCGTCGACGCCGAGGGTGAAGGTGCGTGGCCGCGGCGTGCCGAACCAGGCTCGTCCACCGGACGCCTCGACGCGCACGACCGCGCTGCTGCCGCTGGCGACGACGAGTTCGGGTGGTTCGATCCGGAACTCGGCGAGTTCTTCGGGGTCGACACCGAACGCACGGACCGCCGCCGGGGCGTTGCCGGTGTTGGTGACGATCAGGCCGAACTCGGCCGACTTGCCGGCGGTGATCAGCGGCGGGTCGACCGTGATCTGGCTGACGGCGACGGCCTCGATCGTGAGCGCGACGTCGTTGAGCGAGAAGGTGTCGGCGTCGTTCTCGCTCCGCACGCTGACCGTGATCGGGCGCTGCGCGGCGGGAGTGTCGGGCGGCGGGCTGACGACGAGGTCGATCTGGGTCGATTCGCCGGGGAATAGTGAGACCCGAGGTGTGCCGCTCGTGACCCACGCCGGATCGACGCCGAGCACCTCGATCGAGTAGGCGTCGATCACCTCGGACAGGTTGGTGACGAGCACCGCGATGACGGCGCTGCGGCCGCGGCCGACGGCGATCGCGTCGGGCAGCACGGTGACGTGCATCTTGGTGTCGATCACGGCGGCCCCCCGAGCGTGGTCGGCACGCCGGTCGTGGTGGCGGTCGTGGTCGTCGGCGCGACGGTCGTCGTGGTGGTCGGTGCCGCGGTGGTGGTCGGTGCCGCAGTGGTCGTGGTGGTGGCGGCGACGACGTCGACGAGGATCGGGTCGGTCAGTTCGCCACCGCCGGCCGGCACGACGAAGCTGACCGTGCGGGAGCCGGACGATCCGCCACTGTCGTAGGTGACCTGGATCGTCGAGGTGCCGGCGGCGACGCCGTCGAACGAGAAGTCGCCGTTGGCGTCGGTGGTGTCCTGGAACAGATCGCCCTCGCTGTCGGTCAGGGTGACGAGCGCGCC
Organism: Acidimicrobiaceae bacterium; assembly: GCA_002698945.1. Lineage (GTDB taxonomy): Bacteria > Actinomycetota > Acidimicrobiia > Acidimicrobiales > Ilumatobacteraceae > Ilumatobacter. The sequence goes on along the minus strand of NZZV01000014.1, from coordinate 2,364 downwards.
GACGAGCACACTGCCGGCGACGGTGCGGGCGGTGCCGGCGACCGGGCCGGGGTTGGGGGCCAGTGCGACGTTGCGGGTGACGATGTTGCCGCCGTCGCCGAACGCCAGCGCGACCTGTTCGGTGCGGGGCGCATAGTCGGCCAGGGTGTAGGTGACGAGGTAGTTGCCGGGCACCTCGAGGCCGGTGATCTCGTAGGTGCCGGCGGCGACGCCTCCGGCGCCGGTCGAGGTGGACACCGACGCACCACCGTCGATGTTGGCGACGGTGATGCCGACCTGGCCGAGTCGTTCGTTGCCGAGGCCGGTCACCACGCCCTTGATCGTGCCGAGGCCACCGACCGGCAGTTCGAGTCGGTCGAGGCGGACGACCTGGCCCGCCTCGACGTCGCGTTGGGCGACCCACATCGCGACCTCGTCGGCGATGGAGCGGGACGTGACGACGATGGTGTACGGCCCCGGCGGCACGTCGGCGAACGCGAACGCGCCGCCGCTCGAGGTCGACGTGGTGGTCGTGCGGGTGCGCACGCCGTCGAGGAGTTCGACCGTGGCGGAGGTGACCGGGTTGCCGGCCGGATCGACGACGACGCCTTCGACGCTGCCGAAGCCGGTCGACATGGTGACCACACCGACCGACTGCTCACCGGCGCCCTCGAAGGTGACGAGACGCGACTCGGTGATGTAGCCGTCGAGGGAGAACGCGACCGAGTAGGTGCCGGGCACTTGGAGGTCTTGGAGGAGGAACGACCCTGTGCCGCCGTCGGTGAGCGTGGTGGTGCGCGCGGTCGTGCCGTTGCCGGCGACCTGGACCTCGACGCCGGCGAGGCTGGCGCCGTCGGCGTCGACGACCTGGCCGGTGATCGTGCCGACGCCGCCGACGAGTTGCTGGGGCGGCAACGGCTGGGTGGTGCCGGGTTCGAGCGGGATGGCGACGGTGCGGCCGACGTAGCCGGGGTGCGACACGTCGACGACGTAGTCGGCCGGGGTCGGCAGGTCGGCGATCGTGAACCGGCCACCGCGGTCGGAGTAGACGCGGGCGGTGAACAACCCGGAGCTGACGGTGACCTCGGCACCGACGAGCGCCGCGCCGTCCTGGTCGATGACCGATCCGGTGATGCCGCCCGGTTCGCCCGACAGCTGGACGGTGTCGACGACGGTCTCGGCACCGCCGTCGAGCGCGACGTCGATGCGCTGCGTGTCGAAGCCCGGCCCGCTGACCGTGATCGTGTATTCGCCGGGCGTCGGTACGCCATCGCACGTGACGAGCCCGGAGGGTGACACGGCACAATCGCCCGCGCCACCCGCGCCGTCTGTTCCACCCGCGCCGTCTGTTCCGGCCGCGCCGTCGTCGTCGACCGCGGGTGAACGGAACCCGCGGATGCCGGCGGCCGCTGCGGGCGCGGCGACGCTGTCGCGGGAGGCGATGCGTGCGGTCAGCGCACTCGGGTCGACGCCGGCGGGCAGGTCGAGCTGGACCGACACCGACCCGCTGGCACCTTCCATCACGATGTCGTTGCCGCGGTCGGGTTGCTGGGGTCGGATGTCGAGTGCCTGGCCGGACTCGAACGTGCCGGGGTACCAGACCTCGTCGTAGCCGGGTTCGGAGAACCGCATCACGTAGTCGCCGGGGATCAGGGTGCGCAGCGTGTAGGTACCGTCGGTGTCGGTGGCGCCGGAGGCGACCGACTCGAGCGTCGTCGCCGGGTCGGGGTCGGGTTCGCCGGGCACGATCGGGAACCGCTTGATGCGGAACGCCTCCACGGTCACCGACGGGATGCCCTCGCCGTTGGTCGACGCGGTGACGGTGCCCTCGACCGTGCCACGGATGAGGCTGAGCTCGATGTTCTCGGCGCCGACCATGATCTCGGGTCGTCCGTCGACGGTGTCGATCGGGACCGCCTTGGGCGGATCGCCGCCCGTCCGCACGGCCGACACGACCCAGAGGAAGATGACCGCCCACAGCGCGACGATCGCCGCGAGGATCAGCGCCGTGGCGGCACCGCGGGGAATCCACGGTTTCTGGATGAAGGTGACGTTGCGTTCGACGGTGCGGTCGCCCGTTCGGGCGCGCACGACGACGGGTCGGGTGGCGGACTCACCGAACAGCGGACGGCGGCCGCGCAGGTCGATGTCGACGAAGGTCTCGGCGCCGTAGTCGAGGGCCACGATCGGCGGGACGATCGCGACATTGACCTCGCGTGACGGTTCGTCGCTCGTGAGGTCGATCTCGACCGGGCAGTTGCCGGTGTTGCGCACCGCCGCACTGACGACGCCTTCGCGACCGCATCGGATGATCGACGGGCGGATCTCGAGATCGATGTCGACGCGTGGTTCGACGGTCAGCCAGAAGTCGTGGCTGGTCTCGCG
>NZZV01000013.1 GCA_002698945.1 Acidimicrobiaceae bacterium | reverse complement strand
GCCGCCGGCGCCGAGCATCAGCACCTTCGCGTCGAGCAACTTCGCCTGGCCTTCGACGCCGACCTCGGGCAACAGCAGGTGTCGCTTGTAGCGGTTCATCTGCTCGGGGTTGAGCGACACGGGCGCCTTCCACGGACGGCCCTCGTCCTTCCAACGTCCGAAGCCGCCGTCCATCGACTCGACGGTGTCGTAGCCCAACTCGTTCATCGTGCGAGCCGCGAACGCCGATCGCACACCACCGGCGCAGTACACGACGACCGGCGTGGTCTTGTCGGGGATGCGGTTCTCGATCTGGGCTTCGAGATGACCGCGAGGAATGTGGATCGCACCGGCGAGTGCACCCTCTTGATACTCGTCGGGTTCACGGACGTCGAGGACCGCGTAGCCCTCGGCGATGTGGTGCGCCGCCGTCTCGGTGGTGACCTCGGTGATCTCCGACTTCGCGGCCGACAGCAGATCTCGGAACGTTGCCATAGATCCAAAAACCTACCAACTCGGTCGGGTATTCCCGACGTGAGCATCCCTACGTGAAATTCGGACTGCCGAGATCGATCATCTCGTTATCCGACTGGGATCCGGTCGACATCCGGTTCGGCCGAGGTCAAGAGCCGGCGAAGTCGGGTCAACTGCCTCGCTCTCCCCTATCCACGCGGACGGGACAGGGCTACGTTCCGCGAAGCGGGAGAAACCAACCGGACGCTCCGCGACATCGGAGCGTCTGTTCCGAACAGTGTTCTCAGCAGGGAGAGGCCCATGTCATCCAACCGTTCCTTCCGCTCCGTTTTCGGGGCGTTCATCCTGGCCGCCGTGGCGACCGTGCCCGCCGTGGCGGCGGCGGCGCCTGGCGGGCGAGGTTGCGCAGAGCGCAACAACAACCAGTACCACAAGCTGCTCGAGTGCGTCACCGTCGACGGCGTACGCGAGCACCAGGCCGCGTTCCAGGCCATCGCCGACGCGAACGGCGGCACGCGAGCCGACCAGACACCCGGCTACGACGCCAGCGTCGACTACGTCGCGGACACGATGACGGCGGCCGGCTGGACCGTCGAGGTGGTGCCATTCGAGTACCCCGGCACCGATGTCGTCCTCCAGCAGCTGACACCGACATCGAGCGACTACGTCAGTGCGACCTTCACCGGGGGCGGTGAGGGCGATGTCACCGGGACCGTGGTGCCCGTGGACCTCTCGCTGGCCGACCCGGCGACGAGCTCGAGTGGTTGCGAAGCGGCGGACTTCGCGGGCGTCGATTTGTCCGGACCGGCCGACGTCGCGCTGATCCAGCGCGGCACATGCAACTTCTCGTTCAAGGCACTCAACGCCGAAGCGGCCGGCGCCGAAGCGGTGATCATCTTCAACCAGGGCACCGCTGACCGGCTCGGGCCGTACTCCAACGTCACGCTCGGCGGACCCGACGTGGTGGACCTCCCGGTCGTGACGGCCTCGTTCGACGCCGGCGTCGCACTCGCCGCTCCCGGCTCGGTTGCACGGGTCAAGGTCGAGTCGGTCACCCGCGTCTCGCACAACGTCATCGCCGAGAAGGCCGGCAAGACGTCCGGCAACGTCGTCATGGCCGGCGCACACCTCGACTCGGTGCCGGCCGGTCCGGGGATCAACGACAACGGCAGCGGATCGGCCGTCCTGCTCGAGGTCGCCGACAACCTCGGCAACCACACGCCCCAGAACACCCTCCGGTTCGCATGGTGGGGTGCGGAGGAGCTCGGTCTGATCGGGTCGACGGCGTGGGTGGGCCAGCGCAGTCAGGAGCAGCTCGACGAGATCGCGCTCTACCTGAACTTCGACATGGTCGGGTCACCCAACCACGTCTTCATGGTGTACGACGCTGACGAGTCGACCTTCCCCGCACCCGTCCCGGTGCCCGACGGATCGATCGCGATCGAAGACACCTTCGAGTCGTACTACACCTGGGCCGGCGTCCCCTACGACGACACCGCCTTCTCGGGCCGCAGCGACTACCAGGCGTTCATCAACAACGGCATCCCGTCGAGCGGGTTGTTCACCGGCGCCGAGGTCATCAAGACGCCGGAGCAGGCGGCGATCTGGGGCGGGGTGGCCGGCGAGCAGTTCGACCCGTGTTACCACCTGGCGTGCGACACCTTCGACAACGTCAACCTCGGGGCGCTCGACGTGAACGCCGACGCGGTCGCGTTCGCGGTACTCACGTACGCCTACTCGACCGAGTCGGTCAACGGCGTGCCCGGCAAGAAGGTGCCGGGCAACTTCTCGATTCCGGCTCCCGCCGGTGAGGAGGGCACCTTCGGCGCACCCGGCGGCGGTGGGCTCGACCACGATCACGACCACGAAGCGTCGGACGGCTGATCACGCGATCCGGTGGGGTGTCGCTGCGGGCGGCACCCCACCGGATCACGACATGGCGCGCACCTGAGCGGTCAGTCGCGAGTCGCGTCGGGTCGTCCCACGAGGGTGGGGAGGAGATCGGCGATCTGGCCGATGAGCAGGTGATCGGCGTGGCGATCCATCTCGGTCGGTTGGCCGTTCACGATGATCACCGTGGCGCCGGCTCGCTTGGCGGTGGGCACGCAGTTCGCCGCCGGGTACACGCTCAGCATCGACCCGACCGCCAACATCACGTCGCACTCCTCGCTCACCTGCAGCGCCCGATCGATGACCTCGGGAACGAGCGCCTGTCCGAAGCTGATGGTGTCGGACTTGAGGATCCCACCGCACACACGACACGGCGGGTCGGCTTCGCCACCACGCACCCGATCGAGCGTCTCGCGCATCGGGCGGCGATCGCTGCACGTCCAGCACCGGGCGAACCGCACGGTGCCGTGCACCTCGATCACGTTCGCCGGGTCGTGACCGGCGGCTTGGTGCAACCCGTCGACGTTCTGGGTGACGACCGCGTGCAACTGGCCGCGCCGTTCGAGTTCGTAGACGCACTCGTGGCCGAGGTTCGGCTCCGCGGTCCACACCGGCGCGTCGAGTCGGTGCAACCAGGCGGCGCGTCGCACCTCCGGATCGTCGAGGTAGTGGCTGATGTGGGATGCCTTCTCGGCGGCCGGGTTCTTCGTCCAGATGCCCTTCGGCCCGCGGAAGTCGGGGATGCCGGAGTCGGTCGAGATGCCGGCACCCGTGAGCACCACGATCCGTTCGGCGTCGGCGATGGCTTGGGCCGCTGCGTCGAGCATGACCCCAGTGTGGCGTTTCCCGCTGCGACATCCGAGTCGGCGAGCGTCGCGTTTCTGTTTCCCGGTGCCGGTTCCGAACCGGCCGGCCCGTCACCTTCCTGTCGGGTACCGGCTTCCCTCTGACCGTCACCGGGACCCGGAGGCCACGTTGGAATCCACACCATCATCACAACCAGCACCGCGACCAGCACCTGCACGTCCGACCACACCACCCCCACCACCGGCATCGCCACCACCCGCATCGCCACCGCCGCACGCACGGATTCGCCCCTGGCACGACCCGCTCGTCGACGAACGCGGCCACGATCCCCGCAGCGCATACGCCGAGCGCTACTGGCTCAGCGTGATCGGCCCGACCGCCACCTTGATCATGCGGCGCTTCGCCGACGAGTTCGACCGCGAACCGGACGGCTTCGTCATCGACCTCGCACACACCGCGTCGACGATGGGCGTGTCGTTCTCCAAGGGCGCGAGCTCACCGTTCGGCAAGGCGCTCCACCGCTGCGTCATGTTCGGGCTCGCCCAGCCCACACCGGACGGGTTCGTCGTGCGACGCAAGCTCCCGAACGTCGCTCAGCGCCACCTGAACCGATTGCCCGACGACGTCCAGCAGGCCCACTACGAGTGGGCGCGCCGCACGATCCGGCTCGATCGTCGCGAGATCGAACAGCAGTTGATCGAACTCGGGGTGACGCCGACGGCCGCCGCCCGCGCGAGCGAAGCGGCGGCGTTGGCGAGCTAGATGATCGGACGCGTCAGGCGGGCTCGAAGCCGCACGCGAAGTCGATCAGGACCCGGGTGCCGAAGCCGGTAGCGCCCTTCGACTTCCATCCGGCGTCGCCCTCGGCGTTCATCGGGCCGGCGATGTCGAGGTGAGCCCACGGCACGTCACCGACGAACTCCGACAGGAAGATCGCTGCCGTGGTGGCGCCGGCGTAGGGGCCGCCCACGTTGCGCATGTCGGCCACGACGGAGTCGAGCAACTTGCGGTACTTCTCGCGAGCCAGCGGCATCTGCCACAGCGGCTCATCGGTGGTCTCCGACGAGGCGATCAGTGCATCGACGACCGGCTGCGACGAACCGATGACGGCGGCGTACTCGGTGCCGAGTGCCGCCAACGCCGACCCGGTCAGGGTGGCGATGTCGACGATCACGTCGGGTTCGGTCTCGGCCGCCAGCGACAGACCGTCGGCGAGGATGAGTCGGCCTTCGGCGTCGGTGTTCTGCACCTCGACGGTCTTGCCGTTGCGAATCGTGAGCACGTCGCCGAGCTTGAGCGCCGATCCCGACGGCATGTTGTCGGTGCACATCAGCCAGGCGGTCACCTCGTTGCGGCAGCCGAGATCGCGCAGCGCCGTCATCGTCGACAGCACGGCCGCGGCACCCGACATGTCCATCTTCATGATGGCGTGCATCGGGTTGGTCGGCTTGATGCTGATGCCACCCGAGTCGTACATCACGCCCTTGCCGACGAGCGCCACGCGAGCCTTCGGCCGGCGAGGCGTGTACGTCAGCTTGACCATCCGCGGCGGCTCGGTCGATCCGGCGTTCACGCCGAGGAGGCCGCCGCACCCCAGCACCTGCAGCTGGTCCTTGTCGAACACTTCGACGTCGAAGCCGTACTCCGCACCGAGCTCGATCGCCTGTTCGGCGATGTCGCGGGCGTTCAGCAGGTTCGGCGGCGTGTTGGCGAGCTCGCGGGCGAGACGAGCGGCACGTGCCGTCGCCACCCCGACGGTCACGCCCTCGGCCGCCGACTTCGACGCCTTGGAGGGGACGACGAGGGTCGCCTCGGTGAGCGGGTTGCCGGCCGCCTCGTCGTTCTTCGAACCGACATAGCGGTAGCTGGCGAGCAGGATCCCTTCGGTGACCGCCTGGGCGGCGACCGCGACGCTGACGTCGTCGGCCGCGACCATCGGCAGTGACGTCGCGAGCGAGGTCCGCGTGCCGCACGAACGGGTGAGCGCGGCGGCCGCGTCGCGCAGTTCGTTGACGCCGAGTCCGTCGCCGGCGCCGACGGCGACGATCGTCGCTCCCTTCGAGGACGGGACCACGAGCGTCTGGCCGGCGGCGCCGGTGAAGCCGTTCGCCTCGAGCGCAGCGCGCGACAGGCCGAGCTGGCGCGGTACCGCCCCGGAGGAGCGGACGGGGACGCCGATGACCTCGGCGGACGTGGGTACGGAGCTCGCGACCGCTACGGCGGCGTGGTTCGTCATCCCGCCATGATGCCGGATTCGAGGCACGGCGACACGACTCGTCGTCCCGCCCCCGTCCGCCCGCCCCCACACCGGGTCGTGACAGGGCGGCAACGCGGGGCTGCTAATGTCCTCAGAACGCTTGGTGAACTCGAAGTGTCGCGACGGTTGCCCATCTGGGGAATCGTCGAGTCGGCGCATTGGCTTCCGCAGCGTGGACATGGGGGCATGGCCACACCGTGTCTCCTCACACATCTCATTTGGGAGGACAGATGACCCGAACGGTCACCAACAAGCGATGGAAGTTCGCAGCGGGCATCGCTGCGATCGCACTGGTCGCCGGAGCCTGCGGCGGCGATGACGACGACGCCGATGACGGCGACGACGTCGCAGCCGACGACACGGCAGCCGACGAACCGGCCACCGACGACACGGCCGCCGACGACGCGCCCGCCGACGAGCCGAGCGACGAACCGGCCACCGACGACACCGTCGAAGTCACGCAGGACGGCGGCGTCCTCGACCGGGTACTCGACGCGGGCACGGTCCGCTGCGGCACCCGAGACGCACTCCCCGGCTTCGCCGTGCTGACCGAGGACGGCGAGCACGTCGGCTTCGACTCCGACTTCTGCCGCGCGATCGCCGCTGCTGTGCTCGGCGACGCCGAAGCCGTCGAGCACGTCGACCTCGAGACTGCCGACCGGTTCACCGCGCTGCAGTCGGGTGAGGTCGACGTCCTCGTTCGCAACACCACCTGGACGGCGTCGCGCGACGGCGCCGAAGGGGCGACGTTCCTCCAAACGAACTTCTACGACGGCCAAGGCATGATGGTCAACGCCGGTGATTTCGAGAGCCTGGACGAGATGGACGGCGTCACCGTGTGCGTCGCCCAGGGCACCACGACCGAAGGCAACGCCGCCGCCGAAGCGGCTCGCCTCGGGCTCGACTGGGAAGTGCGTGCGTTCGAGAACACCGACCTCATCCAGGAGGCCTTCATCGCCGGCCAGTGCGACGGCTGGTCGTCCGACGTCAGTCAGCTCACCGGCTTGCGGTCGGTCTACCCCGACGGTCCGGACGCGCTGACGATCCTGCCCGAGGTCTTCTCGAAGGAGCCGCTCGGCCCGGCAGTCGCCGACGGCGACTCGCAGTGGGCACAGATCGTGAACTGGGCGATCATGGCGACCATCCAGGCCGAGGAACTCGGCGTCTCGTCGGAGAACGTCGACAGCTTCAGCGACACCGAGGACATCAACATCCAGCGCTTCCTGGGCATCGGCGGCGGCGAGGAGGGAGCGGTCCTCGACCCGGGTCTCGGTCTCCCGACCGACTTCGCCTACCAGGTCGTCAGCCAGGTGGGCAACTACGGCGAGATCTTCGACCGTCACCTCAGCCCGCTCGGTCTCGAGCGTGGCGTCAACGCCCTCTGGACCGACGGCGGCCTGATGTACACGCCCCCGTACCGCTGATCGGCGCGCCCATCCGATGACCATCCCGCTCGGGGGCGGCCGGCTTCGTGCCGGCCGCCCCCGTCGACCTGCCAAGACCGACCGGTGACCGCCACGGTTGCGCCGACGCGCGTGCCGATCTGGCGGGACGTCCGCGTCCTCCAGTGGTTGTTTCAGCTGTTGGTCGTCGCGGTCGCCGCAGCGGTCGTGATCTGGCTGTTCGGGAACTACCGGACGAATTCCGAGAACCAAGGCATCCCCACCAGCTTCGACTTTCTCGACAACCCGGCGTCGTTCGAGATCACCGGCAACGACATGTCGCAGAACGCGTCGGTGCGCACCGCCCTCGTCCAAGGCTTCCTCAACACGATGCGGATCTCGGTCGCCGGGATCGTTGCCGCCACCGTGCTCGGCACGATCATCGGCGTCGCGCGCCTCAGCAAGAACTGGCTGGTCAACAAGATGGCCGCCGTCTACGTCGAGGCGATCCGGAACGTCCCCCTGCCGCTCTTCGTCGTGTTCGGCGCGCTTGCGGTCGTGCTCGGGGTGTTCCCCCGCATTCAGGAAGCCTGGGAGCCGGCAGGCCTCATGGTCATCTCCAACCGTGGCATCGCAGGTCCGTGGTTCACCGGGTCGGGCCGCTGGCTCATCGTCATCGGCATCGTCGGCGCCGTGGCGTGGTGGGCAGTGGCCCGCTGGCGGCGAGCGGTCTCCGACCGCAGCGGAGCGCCGGCGAACTCGGGCCTCTGGGGCGGGGCCGCCTTCGCAATCGTCGTCGTCGTCGGATGGGCCGCACTCGGCTTCGGGGTGACACTGCCCGAGGTCGACGGTCGTCGATCCGCGGGCGGCATCCGGATCGACCCGTCGTTCTTCGCCATCTTCTTCGCGCTGGTGATCTACACCGCGAGCCACATCGCCGAGATCGTTCGCGGCTCGATCCAGGCCGTCCCACGCGGCCAGGGCGAGGCGGCCAACGCGTTAGCGCTGTCGGGTTTCCAGCGGATGTGGTACGTGGTGTTGCCACAGGCGTTCCGCATCGCGATCCCGCCCGTCGGCAACCAGTACCTCAACCTGATCAAGAACTCCTCGCTCGGTGCCGGCATCGGGTACTACGACATCACCCTCGTCACCCAGACCACCGTCGGCAACGGATCGCCGGCGGTCCCGGCGTTCACCATCACCCTCCTCGTCTACATCTCGATCTCGCTCGTCACGTCGTTGTTCGTCAACATCGCGAACCGGCGTGTGGCCCTGGTGGAACGATGAGTGCTCCCGTCCGGCGCACGCCCGTCGTTGTCTGGCTTCGCCGCAACCTGTTCCGCTCGTGGGTCGACGGTGTCATCACCACCGTCGCCGCACTCGTGTCGGCGTGGGTGCTGTACAAGAGCGTGAACTTCGTGCTGGTCACCGGCCGCTGGGAGGTCATCGAACGCAACCTGCAGCTGTTGATGATCGGTCGTTACCCAGCGGACGATGTCTCTCGTCTCGCCATCACCGTGATCGTGCTCAGCGGCTGGGTCGGGGTGATCGCCGGCATCGTGCACGCTCGCCAGGTGCGCGCCGGTCGGATCGACCCGAGCGCCACCGCCTGGTCGCGTCGGCGCGTCGTCGACCTCACCGAGCGATTCTGGATACCCGCACTCGTCATCCTGCTACTGCTCGTCCTGACCGACACCGCCGGGCCGTGGATCATGACCGGTGTCGCAGTGGTCGTGGCGATCGTCGGGCGCATCGTCGGGCCGTTCATCGGGCGACGGATCACCGGCGTCGTCGCCGGGGCGAGTCTCGCCATCGTGCTCGCGGCGGTGCCGATCGTGCTCTACGCCATGATCGTCGACGCGGTCGGCTTCGACGAGTGGGGCGGGTTCATGCTCAACGTCTTCCTGGCCGCGTGCTCGATCATCTTGTGCTACCCGCTCGGCGTGTTACTCGCCCTCGGTCGCAGGTCGCGGTTGCCGCTCGTCCGACTCGTTTCGACCTTGTACATCGAACTCGTTCGCGGCGCGCCGCTGTTCGTGCTGCTGCTCTTCGCCAACGTGGCGCTCGGCTTCTTCGTCCCCGAAGGTTTGACGCCCTCGACTCCGACCCGAGCGATCGTCGTGTTCACCTTGTTCACCGCCGCCTACATGGCCGAGATCGTACGCGGTGGGCTGCAATCGGTGCCGACGGGGCAGTTCGAAGCCGCCAAGGCACTCGGTTTGTCGCCGCCCCGACAGACGTTCCTGATCGTGCTCCCTCAGGCGCTGCGCAACGTCATCCCCGCCCAGATCGGTCAGCTGATCTCACTGTTCAAGGACACCGCCCTGGCCGGCGTGGCGATGGGATTGTTCGAGCTGTTGCGGGTGAGCGAGGCGATCACGCAACAGCCCGACTTCCGCGGGCAAGGACTGATCGGTGAGACGCTGGCGTTCGGCGCCATGCTGTTCTGGACCGTGTCGTACACGATGAGCCGTGAGAGTCAGCGGCTGGAGAGGAAGTTGGGGGTGGGAACGCGATGAGCGAGCAACCGCACGACGCGCCGACCGAGCGAGGAGTCGTCTTCTCGGATGCCACACAGGTGGCGGGCGACGCGATGATCGAGATCGAGCACGTCGACAAGTTCTTCGGCGACTTCCAGGCTCTGCACGACATCAACGTGCGTGTCGGCCGACAGGAGGTCGTCGTCGTGATCGGCCCGTCCGGCTCAGGCAAGTCGACGCTGATCCGATGCATCAACCGGCTCGAAGAGCACGACGCCGGGCGGATCATCGTCGACGGCGTCGAGTTGTCGCACGACGTCCGCAACATCCAGGAGATCCGCCGTGAGACGGGCATGGTGTT
>NZZV01000012.1 GCA_002698945.1 Acidimicrobiaceae bacterium | reverse complement strand
GTAGATCCGAGCTCCTGATGCGCGGGCGTCGCGTGGTGAGCCTCCCCATGCCGCCACGCACCGCGGCCGATCTGCCCCGCCATGCGGCGAAGGTCGACCCTGTTCCGGACAGTGACCACGCAATTCGGTTCCCACGCACACGCAACCAGCGGTGCTCGTCTTGCCGGGTCGTCGATGCAGCTTTAGGTTCCGCTGTCATGTCGAGTCACCGAACCGGTGACGAGCTCCGATCTCAGGGAGGATGCGATGAGTACGACGCTGGAATTCCGAACCGTCCGATTGGCGACCGTGATCTGGATCGCCACGGCGATCGCTCTGATCGTCGTCTCGACCGTGATCGCAACACAGGCGTGGTCGGTCAGCGCCGCACCCGGTGACGACGACGCAACCTTCGTTCCGATCGCTCCCTGCCGCGTGTTCGACCAGCGCGACAGTGTTCCGATGGGGCCTGACGAAACGGTGACCCAACAGATCACCGGGACCCACGGCGACTGCACGATCCCCGACGACGCAGTCGCCGTGTCGATGAACGTCACGATCGTCCTGCCGACGGCGGCGTCGCATCTGACGGTCTTCCCTGCCGACCTGGCGACGACACCGAATGTGTCGAGTCTCAACTGGCCGGCATCGGCTCCGCCCACGCCGAACAAGGTCGACGTGAAGCTCTCCGCCGATGGTGCGCTCAAGTTCCACAACTTCGCCGGTGAGGTCTACGTGCTGGCCGACATCGTCGGGTACTACACCTCGTCGACACTGCAGGAGCTGGCCGCAGCACAGCAGGCCCTCGCGATGCGGGTCGAGGCCCTCGAGGATGCTCGTCCGTTCGTCATCGACTCCGGGTCGCCCACGTCGGCGTCGAACATCACGAGCGACACCGTCCTCGAGGCGATCGGTGTTCGCGTGCCTGCCGACGGCACGGTCACCGTCTTCGCGACCGGCCAGGCCGCCGAGTCGGCGGACCAGGCGGTTGCCTGTTCGATCTCGACCAACGGCTCGGTGACGTCGGCGTGGCGCCTGCGTTGGAAGGACGCCGGCAGTTCGAACCAGCCGGCGTACGGACAGCTGGCGGGCGTTCGCGCCTTCGACGTGGCCGAGGGCGATCTGGCCTCCTACTTCTTCGTCTGTGAGAACGAGAACGGTGGCGCTTCCACGGTCGAGGACGCCCACATGGTCGGACTCTTCACGCCGGATCCGTGAGGTCCCGGTGCGTCGCTCATCTCCTCGTGGTGGCACCGTTCCTGCTACTGGCGTGCGACGGTGACGAGGACGACGCGGGCGGCCCCGCCGCCGATGCCCCCGACGCGGTGACCGAACTCGTGCTCGCCGGTCCCGACGACGACGTGACGGTCACCGGCAACTTGTTCGTCGAGCCAGCTCGGCCGGATTCGTCGACTTCGATGGTGCTCTGCGATTGGGTTGGCGAGGCGGACGTTCCCGATGTACCCCCGATGGAGTGCAAGGGCGAGCGGCTTCCAGTTCGGAGCGATCTCGACCTGTACCTGCTCGACCTCGGATGGCAGAGCGCGGATGGCCGTGCCGAGTACAGCCGGCGAGTCGAGCTGACCGCCGACTACGACGGAGACGACCTGCTCGTCACCGCCGCCCGGCAGGGTGGCGAGCTGGTTCGTGCAACCCGATCTGACATTGCCGATCGCACGGTGCCAACGGGGGACACCGATCAGTGAGACCATCGCAGCGCGTGAACAATCTGCGGAATGGTTCCGAAGATTGTTCACGCATTGGCCGAGGTGGCGGGGGTCAGGCGGCGGTGAGGAGCCGATCGGGTGCGGGGCGGGCCGCTGCGACGGCGAGTCGGCCGAACGCTCGGAGGCGAGCGACGGCCGGTTCGGCGGTGTCGGCGGCCACCTCGGCGATGGTGATGCTGGCGCCACGGGCGAGTGCGCGATGCACCACGGCGTCGACGAGGCCGGGGTCGACGGCGTCGAAGCCCTGCTCGGCAACGACCGCAGCGATCCGATCGAGATCGGTGGGGAGCAGGTCGTATTCGGTCATGTGGATCACGGTACGGATACTGGAGGTCAATGAAAAGCGATCTTTCCTGCTCAAGTCAATCAGTTATGCTCATGGGTGTGATCGACCTCCGCCAGCTCGACCTGAAGCACCTCGTCGCACTCGACGCGGTCGCCGTCGAGGGCACCTTCGGCCGGGCTGCGGACCGACTCGGCTACAGCCAGTCGGCCGTCAGTCAGCAGATCGCTGCGCTCGAGCGGTTGCTCGGCGACCGGGTGTTCGATCGCCCGGGTGGTCCACGTCCGGTCGTGCTCACGCCGCTCGGTGCCGAGCTGCTCGAGCGGGCGCGTGAGTTGCTCGCCCGGGTCGACGCGATGTCGCTCGAACTCGACCTGTTCCGAACCGGCTCGGCCGGGAAACTGTCGATCGGCACGTTCCAGAGTGCATCGGCGATGCTGCTCCCGAGGATCGTGGCCCGTATGCGGCAGCAGTTCCCGTCGATCGAGATGCACGTCGTCGAGTCGGACGCCGAGGACGACCTGATCCGAGCCCTGGCGACGGGCGAGGTCGAGGTGTCGTTCCTCGTCGGGGAGGCCCCGCCCGACACCGAGTCGGTGCACTTGTTCGATGATCCCTATGTGCTCGTCGCTCGCCCCGACCAGTTCCCGGAGGGACCGGTCGACCCCGCACAGTTCGCGGACGAGCCGATGATCGGTCAGCACCCGAACGCCTGCCAGCTGATCGGCGAAGCGGGTCTTCGGTCGGCCGGACTGTCGCCGACCTACGTGTACCGAACGAACGACAACAGCACCGTGACGGCGATGGTTCGCTCCGGCATGGGCGTGGCCGTGATGCCGTTCCTCTGTGTCGAGCCGGAGGACCCGCGGGTGGCGCTCCACCCGATCGAGCCGCCGATCCCGGAGCGGTCGATCCTGCTGGCGTGGCGGCAGAACCGCACTCGCTCGCCGGCCGCCGAGCGCTTCGTCGAGCTCGCCGTCGAGATCTCGCGTGGGTTCGCCGGTCAGCTGCGAGCCATCGCCTGAACCGAATCTCACATTGTGACCGGTCTCGGTCAGGCCGGCATGAGCTCGGCCGAGCCGAAGCCGGAGCTGAACCGGACGCACCAGATCCAGACCGTGTCGTAGACCGAGAGATCGACGCCCTCGGGGATCTCGTAGTTCTGCTCGCCGATGTTGCCCTTCAGGTCGCCGAGGTCGATGTAGTCGGACACGTCGCCGGTCGAGCTGTTGACCAGGTACACGTTCAGATCGGGTCCGTTGCTCGTCTCGAAGTTCTCGAAACGAAGGAAGCGCTGTCCGGTCCCGTTGCCGAGCACGACCGCCTCGCCAGCCGTCGAGTACCTCCCGCTACCGGTGAACGTGCCCGCCGCCTCGGTCACGATCACTGGCTCGGTCGGCACGCTCGACGGCGGCACGGTCGACGGCGGCGTGGTGGTCGGGGCCGGCCCGGGCACCGGGGTGCCTCCAGCGGGTTCGGGGCCGGTCGTCGAGGCGCCGCCGGGCGCCTCGACCGTCGGGGGAGTGGTCGGCGCCACGGGCCCCGCGGCGGTGACCGACGTCTCGCCTTGTGGGACGGCCGGTGTGTCGAAGACGGGCGCCGCCTCGGAGACGACGTCGTCGATGAACAAGGTGTGGACTCCGAAGAAGCCGAAGGCCAGCCAGCCGAGCACGGCGACTCCAGCGGCGGCGCCGGCGGTCCAGCGAACGGGATGGGTGCGGAACGAGTTGATCATGGCGAGCACAACTCCGGTCGTTCCGCTCGACGTTCCCGCCCGCCTGGTTGTTCCGCCGGTGTTCACACCTGTTTCGGGTTCGGCAAGAACTGTGGTGATCGCCGTGCAGCTGCCTCCAGGTTGTCGATCACGATGCGGGCCCTTAGTATTCAAAGCCTCCAACGCGGGGTGGAGCAGTCCGGTAGCTCGTCGGGCTCATAACCCGAAGGTCGCAGGTTCAAATCCTGCCCCCGCCACTCGATGGAAGGCCTGGTCACCAGTGGTGGCCAGGCCTTCTGCGTTCCCCGGCGAGGCCCGATTCCGACCCGGCATGTACCAAATATGTACCACGACGTCGCGAATGCGGGTCGAGACCGCGAAGCGCCGTCCGCTGGTTTGCCACGCTGAGTGGTCGCCAGCCGGAAGAGCGTTCACGGCGGTTCCCCCTCTCCGGCGCGTCGATTCCCGTACTGGGACATGAGCGCGACGACGACCGGACAGCTGTTGGACATCGCCGGCCTCGCGGACCGGTTGGGGGTCGGCGAGCGCATGGTGCGCCGGTTGGTGAGCGAGCGACGGATCCCGTTCCTGAAGATCGGCCGCCACGTCCGCTTCGAAGCCGACGCCGTCGAAGCCTGGATCCGCGAGAGCCGCGTCGAACCCTCCCAACCGTTCCCCACACGGACACTGACCGGAGCACGGCGGTAGTCGACGAGGGGAGGTCGGCCGATGGCTGACATCCAGAAACGAACGAGCGCCGGCGGGACGAAGTGGGACGTCCGCTATCGGGACGAGTCGCGCCGCCAACGCAAGCGGACCTTCGACCGCAAGGCCGACGCACAACGGTTCGCGAACTCGGTCGAGACCGACCTCGTACGCGGCGACTGGATCGACCCCAACCGCGGACGCGAGCTGTTCGGCGACTGGGCCGACGCCTGGCTCGCGACGACCGCCAACCGCAAGCCGAAGACGCGCGAGTCCTACGAGTCGATCGTCAACAAGCACCTCCGCCCCCGCTTCGGCAAGGCGCCGATCGCGGCGATCGACTACCCGACCGTGCTCGCCTACGTCGCCGAACTGCGCGACGCCGGCGCGGCACCGAAGACCGTGCGGAACATCCGTGACGTGATGCGGATGATCTTCAAGCTCGCCGTGCGGTCGGGGGCGCTGAAGTCGAATCCGGTCGAGGACATTCCTGTCGGCCAGACCCAGCGCGCCGAGATGGTGTTCCTCGAACCCGAACAGATCATGGATCTCGCTCGCGAAGTCGCGAAGCCACCCCCTCGCTACCGGCGCGGCGAGCGACGTGTCGCCGGCTACCCCGAGTACGGACTGCTCGTCCGCTTCGCCGCCTTCACCGGCCTGCGCGCCGGCGAACTCGTCGGGCTGCGGGTCAAAGACGTGCAACTCATGCGCCGTCGAGTGCACGTATACCAGTCGGCATCAGAGGCGTACGGCGAGTTGCAGATCGTGGCCACCAAGACCTACGAGCGCCGGTCCGTACCGATCCCGAAGTCGCTGATCGACGACCTCGCTCTGCAGGTTGCTGAGCGAGGGCAAGACGACTTCGTGTGGCAAAGCCCGCAGGGCGGACCGTTCCGGTACTCGAACTGGATGAAGCGCCACTTCAAGCCGGCGGTCGAGCGTTCCACCGCGCCCGACGCGACCCGCTTTCACGATCTGCGACACACCTATGCTGCGCTGCTCATCGCACAAGGCGCCCACCCGCGAGCCATCATGGAGCGCATGGGGCACAGCACGATTACCGTCACCCTCGACAACTACGGGCACCTGTTCCCCAAGCTCGACGAGGCCCTCGACGACGCGCTTGACGACGTGTACCAGGTGTCGTCCATTGGCGCCTCCACAGCGATCGACAGCCATAGCGTGACTCGTCCATTCGGTCGGCAGGAAACCGAAGCGAGCTAGCGCCGCGCCAGGCAGCGTTCAGGGATCCCCGGTCGAGCAGGCACTTCGGGGACACCGGTCTACGTTGCACATTGGGTCGGTTTCTTCAGCGCGACAACCCACAGCGCGGCTGTGAAGAACGCATCAGGACGACGCTTGCTCGACGTTCGCTTGGGAGCTGCTTCGCCGACGCCGGCGGGATTGGGCTCGGCGTCCCGGTGGGATCGCAGATTCGTGTCTGTCCATCACGGTTGTCGCTCTCGAAATCCGAGAGCCATGCGACACCCCTCACCTACGCTGTGTCGAGATGGTTACCGAGCGGGAACAGGAAGTCGCCATCGAGTCACTGTCGAGTGAGCTGAGTCTCCTCGCTGCGGTTCGCGCTGCGCTCGAAGGCACTGCGGTGGCGGCGCGCCGTAACGTACTCGTTGACACGGTCCTCGTGGTCCTGCATCGAGATGGTGCAGCCACCACGGCTGTCCTTGCGGACCGAATCGGCAAGCTCTTTCGTACGGAGTCAGTCTCCGAAGCGCTCGTTGTCTCGGTCCTCGCCAGCGCCCGCCAGTCCGGATTAGTGACTACACAGCAAACGCTGGAGAACCGTGATGAGTGGGTTCTGACCCCAGCCGCGGCGCACGATGTTCGAGAGGACCATGAGTGGGCCGAGGTCGTCGTCCGCGAGTTCGACAGCGAGGCTCGGAAGAGGCTTGCTCGCGACATCGATCGCGACCAGATCGCTGACGACAAGGTCGACAGGATCGTCGGCCACGTTCGGCAGGCCATTGCTGTCGGGTGCGCAGGCGCATACGAAGTCGAGGAAACGAACACCCCCAACGTCTTGAAGCCGATCAACTTCAACGAGCAGGCGGCTTTGCGACACGTGCGAGGTGTGGAACCACGGTCGGCTCGTCACGCTGCGGAACGGCTCCTTGTCGCAGCGTTGAATCCGGACGACGACTTCGGGGACCAGTTCATTCACCTGCTCGTGGCCGGCAACGTGTTGCACGCGCTCGCGACGCGACGGGATCTCAAGGATGCCCCGAACCTTCGCGGTATGCGGATCGTGCTTGACACTAGTGTCCTGGTATGGCTGCCCGCACCTGACACTCCCGAGCATCGAAGGATTGTTGAGGCAGTCGAGCTGGCGCAGAGTCTCGACGCTGAAGTCATCGTTCCGACCCATGTTGTGGATGAATGGATCGCACGCTTCGCAGTGACCGATGAGCAGGTCGGCGACGCCCTAGCGAAGCATGTCGGACCGATCGGGGCGCTGGCATCCGACCCGTTCATCCGAGCATTCAACGCCGAGACCAACTCCACAATGACGTGGCAGCAGTTCCGTCAGCGCTGGCAGGACCCGACCCAGGCGTTACACGACCTCGGCGTCTCTACACGAGCGGACGGCAACAACGCCCCTGCGGATCTCGAGGTCATTGATCGGCTTGCCTCGTCGTTCGCCTTGTTGAATGAGGAGCGCCGCGCTGCCGGTGCCAGGACCCGATCAAGAAATGCGATTGAAGCCGATTGCCGGTCCTTGGCGATGATCGCACGCTGGCGCAAGCTCTCGGGCCCCGACTCTGCCTTCTTCGTCGCAGCAGACTTCCTTGCAGGGCGTGCCTACATCGCTGCGACGGACGACATCGTCCCAGTCACGATGACCCTGTCGGCCTGGTTGGTACTGATGACAACGCTGACGACCGACGATCCGGCTCGCGAGGTAGAGATTGCACGGATCGTCAGCCACGCGGCGTTGCGGGACAGCTTCTTCGCGCTGAGCGCATGCTACGGCCCAGAGGAGATCGTTCGCTTCACCGAAGTCCTCGCCCAGGACCCCGACACGCCGATGAGCCAAGACGAGCTGAACCAGTTCATCGTCTCGCAGCTCTCGCTACTGGAGGACGACGAGGCCAACGGGAGCGACCCAGTGATCGGGGGCGGACAGGTTCTTCAGTACCGTAATCAGAAGCGCAGCTCCAGGGCCCGACGAGCATTCGACACCCGGGATGCCGACTTGAAGCGAGTCCGTGAAGAGGAACAGTCGCTACGTGAGATCGAGGTCTACAAAGCCGAGATTCGAGGCGAGCGCCAGGTCGCCGAAGTCGAATCCCAGCTGGAGGCGGAGAGGGATCGGAGTGTTCGCGCCGAGGAACGAAATCGTAGGCTGTGGCGAGCGATCGCTGCGATCGGGATGAGCGTCGTCCTGGTCGCACTGCTTGCGGTCTCGATCTTGGAGAACTGGGTTGACAGCACCTGGACGGTCTACCTAGGACTCGCAGCGATCGTGTGGGTTGCGATGGCTGCCCTGTGGGTGATGAAGGGTTCCAAGAAGTCGGCTGGATTCGCAGTCTTCGGCCTGCTCCTGCCCACGCTTGTGGCGTACCTGGTCGACCGGCCCCCCTGGTGACCCACCTTTCCCCGGTGCTGACGTACGACAGAGGCCCGAAGGCGTGGTGCTCGGCAGTGGAGGCGGCCGTCGGTCGTCGCGCTCGGCGTCGTCGTTCAGGGAGTGTTGGCGGTCGGGTAGATCTTGTCGCCCCGGACTTCGAACGCGGCGAGGCCGTAGCTGAACGCGTCGGGTGTGTTCACGGTCGGGTAGATCTTGTCGCCCCGGATCTCGAACGCGGCGAGGCCGTAACTGAACGCGTCGGGTGTGTTCACGGTCGGGTAGATCTTGTCGCCCCGGATCTCGAACGCGGCGAGGCCGTAACTGAAGCTGAGCATGAATCCATCCTGCCCGACACACGTCTGAGGGAGCGGAATCGAGTTGACGACCAAGTCACGACGGGATGTGAATCAGGGCAGCGTTGTGAGCATGGTGGTTGAAGCCGCCGGCGGATGACCGAGGAACTGTCGGCGGTGGTTCCTAGCGCAGTGCTGCAGCCAAAGGCACGCTGGACAGCACGAGTGCTCAGACTGCCGCGGCCGTTGGCCCTTGGGCGACGGCCAGCGGGACCGTCGTTGGCGTATCCCGGAAAGCCGGTGGTTGCTCAGCCGATTGGCGCACGAAGAACCAGTTCTTCGAGTTCCTCACCTGCCAGGTCGAATCTGACTCGGCCCATCTCGTCCCAACCCGCCGTCCGGTAGAGCGAGATCGCTGCAGTGGACGTCGGGGTGTTCACCACGTCGAGAAAGAGCGAGCGACCGGCTCGGAGTGCCGCTTGCCGCGCGTGCTCGAGAAGCAGACCGCCGGCTCCGTCGCCACGCGAACTCGGATCGACCAGCAGCCGAGCAAGGTAGCAAGGTGTCATCTCGGGTTGACTGGCTTCGACGAGTTCCATGACCGGCCGAGAAGTGGTGTCGTTCAATGCGACGTGCCCGATGAGTTCATCGTCGCGCACGCAGACCCAGGCTGCGATTGATGCGGGTCGAGTGAGAAAGGCGATGAGGTCCCCGTCGGGAAGGAAGATCGGGTAGTTGTCGGCGGCGTGCACCCGGCCGGCAACCTCGGCGAGGTCAGCGAGGTCGCTGTTTCGTCTTGCCCGGATCTCCACCACACAGAGTATGGCGGACGACCGTTGTACGGCGCCGGGCGAGCGCTGCTTGCCCCTGTCGCGGTCGCAGCCCGAGACACTTCGTCGCTCATCGCTGAAGGGCGCGCGAGGTCAGAGCATGCTGTAGCGGTGAAGCATTTTCGCGCGTTCCTCATCCCCGCTGTGGCCGCCGCCTGGCTACTCCTCGCAGCGAGCAGAATTGACACTCCAGGTTGGTTCTACGCCGATCGTGTCGGCTCCGCCGGTGAGTGGTTTTCGGGAGTTGTTGGCGCCCTGGTGCTGGTCTGGGCCATTGGGGAACCGGCGAGGACCAGAGCTGCAGTAGCTAGACGCGACGCTCTGCGTCGCGACGCCGAGGCGGCGGAGCGCTCGATCCGCGCAATCTACGAGTCGCGTATCCGACACCAAGATGACCTACCCGATGACCTTGGGCGAGCATGCAGGCGGCTCTATGACGAGCTTGAGATTCAGCGCGAGATCGTCAGCGATCGAACAGCATCGCGGCGGATGAGAACGTTCATGGTCTTTCTCGCGTACACCTGGGACGATGCGAAGCGGTCAAGGGAGGATGTCGACGAAACCCGTCTACACGACGAAGTCCGTCTCGTGTCGGACGCTTGTAAGGCGCAGCTATTTCACGTTTGGAAACATGAACCGACAGGACCGTGGGCTTGGCCCGACGGTGAACGAACGGACGACGGAGACCCGGTCGAGAAGTGGATCAGAGACAACTGCGCATCTTCTCAATGATCGTCGTCAGATGACGTTTGAAACCGCTCCGGACTATCCCCTAACCCGGCTACGGGTGGCTGAGATGGTCGGCGACGCGGCTAGCGAGTAGCAGATGTCGATTCACGCCGGTGTGATCTACGATCGGCTCCTGCTCGACCGGTTCACCGAGTACGTAGTCGAAGTCGAACTGAACAGCCGTGAGGTCGACATGCTCACCGCTGGGTAGAACGTTCCAGCAGTGCTTCTCGACCGGCTCGCCGTCGCGGAGGACTGCGGCGATCACGAGAGTCCCGCCGAAGTAGTCCTGAACGACCTTTGCAGTCACAGCGCACTGCCCGCGTGCGGGGTTCGTAGCGGTCCAGAGATCAGGGGCGTCGGACGTGTCAGATTGCCACGACGCTCGCAGGGCCACTTCGAGGGATGCGATGTCGACGGCCATGCTGGCACAGTACCTGCGACATCCGTTCGGAAGCGCACAGGTCGGGCGGGTGTCGGCATCCCAGAACGCCAGAGCCTCCCACACCGGGCGCTCGATTTCTGACAAGGCACTCGGCAGTGATGTTCCCCGAGTGGCCCGGTCGAACGGAACTGCAGACATTCGGGCTGTTGATTGTCGCACCCACCCACGTTTAGGCGATCCGGGTTCCACCGAAGCAATGCTCGCTTCACGTACGGGAGTGTGAGACCGGGTGACAGCGAGCGCGCCACGATGCGCTGTCCGCACAAGGCGCCGACGAAAGCCGTGGGCCGTGCAGTCCTCCCATTCTGCCGGACGCTCGCACACACGTGGATGGGCGGGGAGGCCTCCCCATTGCAGGCATCTGGTCGCAGCCTTACCGTCGAGGCAACGTCGGATGATGAGGAGAACGGTCGTGCGCAAAGGGTCGGAGATGACGGTTGAAACAGTCGTAGCTGGCGGTCGTCGCGTCGCTGCCCTGGTGGCGTGCTTGGTCGCCCTCACGGCGTGCAGCTCGGGCGGTGATTCGAGTGTGATCACCACCACGTCTGCAACGACGGTCAGTGTCGACTCGTCCGACATCACGTCAACGACGTCGGTCAGCTCCGCAACCTCGCCGACGTCTCACGCGACGAGCTCCACGACCTCGACGACTTCGACCAGCTCGACGACGTCGACGCCCGTTGAGTCGACGGCTTCGCCTGACACGACCGTCGATCCAGCATCGAGCGCCGAGTCCGCGGCGAGCCAGGCGGTCGATCGGGCCATCGCTGACTTCACGGCGTGCCTGCTCGCGCTTCCGTCGTGCGATCCGACGCTCCTCGCGGCCACCCGTGCCGATCCAATGCTGACGGTCAACACGAACCGGATCAACGAGTGGAACGCGGCCGGATACGCCGTGGTCGATCGCGACCAGTTTCGGTACGAGATCGAACGGGTCGAACTTTCCGACGATGGACGAGCGGCAGTGGTCACGGTGTGCTTCGCCGACGGTTCGAAGCTCGTCGACCCGGGCGCTGGCCCAGATGGCGCCGACCTCGTCATCGACGGAACGTTCACGTCCGGTCGGGAGGCGTGGGATGTGAGGTTGGATGACGACGGGGTTTGGCGCGCGTACGACGCGCCGCTCGTCGGTGCGACGGAGCCGACGGACGTATGCGCCGCTACCTGACGACGGTTGTCGTGGTGTTCAGCGCTGCGGCTCTGGCGATGCTGCCGGCCGCGTCGGTAGTTGCAGGTCCGGGAAGCGGTGGTGGTGGTGGCACGGGCGGCAGCGAAGACGGAACGATCACCGCAGTCGTCAGGCTTCAGGTCGGCGGTACCACCAGCGGCGGTGGTTGCACCTGGGAACGCGTCGAAGGCGAACTTGGCGGCGGTGAGACGAGCTCCGCGACTTACCCCTTCACCGACGAGGACGGTGTCACGTTCAACCTGTGGAGGAAGACATGCCCGGAGTCGGGTAGCACCTGGTACGTCATTCCCGAGACGGAGCCTGAAGACCTCCTCCCGCAGCTGCTCGAGCAACTGAAGTCGACGCGGCTCCCAGATCCGCAGCCGACCTTCCTGGCGCTCGACCCTGCTCGCGGGTGGGCATACGTGACGGTGCCGTTGGACTTCCGGGCTGGCGGTGACTCGTGGCGGACCGTCTCGGCGACCGCCTCCATCGGACCGATCTGGGCGACCGTGACCGCGCAGCCCGTGCGACTGCTGTTCGACCCAGGTGACCCGAACGGTCCCGGGCCTGTCGAGTGTGCGGGCGACTCGCCGATCGCCGGCTACGACCCGGCGTTGCCGGGTGCGTGCTCCTACACGTATCGGAACTCGTCTTCGACGTCGCCGTACGACGGCTACCACTTCGAGACGAGGACGTCGATCGACTGGTCGATCACGTGGACATCCTCGTCGGGTGCTGGTGGTGCACTGGAGCCGTACTCGACGTCGGCGACCGCATTGCTGGCTGTCGCCGAGGTGAAAGGACTCGTCACTTGCACGGGATCGCGGACCGAGCAGGGAGGTTGCTGATGACACGGACAGCGCTTCGTCAGACGGAACCGCCGGTCGAACCGACACCCCGCACTGGGTCCTCGCCGGTGTCGCGGGCACGTCCGACGCGGCGGCGCCCGTCGTGGGTGCTGCTCGGCTCACTGCTGGTTGCGCTGGCAGCGCTGTTGGGGGCGTGGGTGTTCGCTGCGACGTCGGAGCAGGTGTCGGTCATGGTGGCGGCGCGCGACATTCAGCCGGGCGAGGTGATCGGCGAGTCCGACATGCAGGTCGTCCAGATCGGTGCATCGAGCGAACTGAGGGCGGTCGATTCGACTCTGCAGGACCTGATTCTCGGGACGTCGGCCCGTGGGCCGATCCCTCGCGGCACGGTGCTGAACACCGACCTGTTCACCGAACAGAACGGAGCGATCCCGGGCGGGATGGTGGTGGTGGGTGCGGCTCTCGACCCGGGTGCCGTGCCGTCGTCGGAGATGCGCGCCGGCGACGAGGTGAATGTGCTCGCGGCTCAACGCACGACGGCGGGGCAAACAGACCAAGCCGACACGCCGAAGGCCACCTTGTTGGCTTCCGGCACCGTGTGGTCCGTCGAGCCGACAGGCTCGGCATCTGGCCTGTGGGTGTCGTTGATGGTTCCCGCGTCCGCGGAGGGCGCGGTTGCGCAAGTCGCGGCGGATGGACTCTTGCGGTTGAGCCTGGTTGGTGGACGATGATCGTCACGATCGGTTCCATTCGAGGTGCTCCGGGTGCGACCTCGTGGGCGCTGCTGCTCGCTACCGCATGGCCCCGAGAGTTCACCGAGCGTCGAGTGGTCGTGGAGGCCGATCCGTCTGGGGGTGTCCTCGGAGCGCGATACGGCCTGGGCGTCGAGCCCGGCGCGGTGCGCATGGTGTCGGGCATTCGACGTGGTGGCACGACGACGGTCGTCCTCGACGGCGTCGCCCGCCAAGTCGAGCCTGGGCTGTTCGTGGTGCCGGGCCCGGAGTCGGGTGAGCAGGCGCGCTCGGTCTGGAAGGAGGGAGCGCCGCCGGTGGCCAACCACGCAGCTGCTGACCCTGGCGTGTGGTTCCTGGACGTCGGTCGATTGGACGAGACGAATCCGAGCATCGAGGTAGCCGGCTACTCGGCGCTGGCGATCTTGGTCGTCGGTTCTCGCCATGAGGACCTCGTGCAACTGCCGGCACGAGTGGAAGCACTCCGTCGCCGATGCAGCGCGGTTGCGACCATCGTTTCGGGCCGGTGTGCGTTCGATCCCGGTGAGATCGCTGAGTTCTCCCGAGCGGACATGGCGTGGGTCGTGCCGGTACGTGGCGACCTCATCGAGGAGGTCGGGCGGATCTTGGGAGGGATGCGGGCTCGGCGGTCGTGGTTGTGGCGCCATGCGGTCGACGTTGCTGCTGAGGTGTTCGGGCTCGTCGACGTGCGCATTCCAGGGTCGTCGGAGGTTGCGTCGTGACCACACGGGTCGACCCCACGCTGTTGTCTCGCTTGTCCGCCGCGGTGCAGGAAGCGCTCGTCGACGAGGCGACCAGTCGGGCCAAGAGCGGCCGACCGCCGCTGACGCGCGCTGGCCAGGAGGCCTTGGCGGACTCGGTGCTGCGGGAACAACTGCAGCGAATCGATGGCGAGCGATTGTCGACCGGCGCAGCACTGCTCGACGATGCAGCGGAGCAGGCGCTGGTCCAGAGAGTCCTGGCGTTGTCGGTGGGCCTCGGCCCGGTGGAGCTTCTCCTGGCCGACCGGTCGGTGGAGGAGATCGTGGCGACCCGCTTCGATCTCGTCTTCGTGTATCGGTCGGACGGATCGGTGAAGGAGGCCGACGAGCGGCTGTGGGCCTCGGAGTCCGAACTGGCGACTTGGCTGTCGCATCTGGCTCGCACGGCCGGACGCACCGAACGACAGTTCAACGCACAATCACCGCTGCTCGTGATGCGACTCGGCGACGGGCTGAGGCTTGCGGCGACCCGCGACGTTTCGAAACACGTTGGGTTCGCTCTACGGCGCAACACCCTCGGCAAGGTGACGATCTCGGACTTGGTCGGGCGCCAGATGATGTCCGCTGTCGTCGCGGACTTCCTGCGAGCGTGCATGCGGTCGACCGAGGTCCGGATCGTGTTCTCGGGCCCCACGGGCTCGGGGAAGACGACACTTGTGCGTGCCTGCCTGGGTGAGCTGCCGCCGCTAGCGAGGGTGCTGATCATCGAGGACACCGCAGAGATCGACCTGTTCGATCCGGTGTTTCACCCGAACGTGGAGTCGTGGGAGGCCCGGCTCTCGAACAGCGAGGGGGAAGGTGCGATCACCCAGGGCCAGGAGGTGAAGCACGCGTTGCGGGGACGCCCCGATTGGTTGGTCGCCGGAGAGGTTCGTGACTCGGATGCAGCGGTGCCGATGCTCAAGGCCATGACCCACGGCCAGTCGTCGTTGACGACGGTGCACGCTGCATCGGCGGTCGGTGCGCTGGACAAGCTGGCCCTCTACTTGGGTACGGGCGAGGATCGGTTGCCGGCCGAGGTGGCGCACAACCAGCTGCATCAAGCGATCGACTTCGTCGTCCACCTGGACCGCGGTATTGGCGGACGTCGTGAGGTCGTGGAGGTCGTCGAAGTGGCCGGGTTCGACGGTCAGCGGTGCACGACCAACACGATCGCAAGCCGATCTGACGACGGCACGATGTTCACACTCCGACGGCTCGAGCCACGGCACGCCCGTGTGCTGCGCGAGGCCGGATTCGACGACGAGCTCCTCGGGGCGGGGTTGCGGTGAGGACTCTGGCTGGCGCCATCGTCGGCGTGCTCGCCGCGTCCGGCTGCTGGATCGCTATCGCCGGCTACCGCGGCGTCGCAATCCCCGACCGGCCGGCACGAGCCATCAGCGTGGACGGCCTCTGGTGGCGCCTCGCGCTCGTCATCGCCGGGTTCACGGCGGTGTACGCCGTGACACGTTGGCCGGCGGCGGGCGTGTTGGCGGGGGCGTGCGCATGGGTTGCGCCGATGCTGATCGGCGTTCGTGCTCAACGCGACCACTTGACGCGCCGCAGCGACGCCGTCGCGAGCTGGACCGAGATGCTGCGCGACACCATCGCCTCGCACGCTGGCCTGCAGGAAGCGATCGCGGTCAGCGCGAAAGTCGCACCGGGACCGATCCGAGCCGAGGTGCAGGCGTTGGCGATCCGAGCCGAACGCGAATCGCTGTCCGATGCGTTGCGCCGCTTCGCTGCCGACCTCGAGGATCCCGTCGCCGATCTCGTGGTGGCGTCGCTCGTGATCGCCGCGGAACGGCAAGCCCAACGTCTCGCCGACTTGCTCGGACACATAGCAGACGCTGCACGTGAACAGGCTGCGATGCGCCTACGTGTCGAGACCAGCCGTGCCCGCACCTACGCATCGTCGAGAGCGCTCGTCGTCATCACCTTCGGGCTCGCAGTCGCGATGTTGCTGTTCGCACCCTCGTTCATGGAGCCCTATGACTCGGCAACCGGCCAGATCGTGCTGATCGGCATTGGTTCACTGTTCGCCGGTGCTCTGGGGGCGCTGGTTCGTCTCGGCAGGCCGGCGAGCTCACTGCGGCTGCTCGTGAGCATGGAGCCAGGGGGTGTGCGGTGATGCTGCTGGCGATGGTCG
>NZZV01000011.1 GCA_002698945.1 Acidimicrobiaceae bacterium | reverse complement strand
TGGGACCCGGGATCTCGGTGGCGATGGTTGCGGGAGGTGCAACTCCATGCACCGAGAAGGCGCGCACCAACGCTGGGACCCGGGATCTCGGCGGCGATGGTTGCGGGAGGCGCAACCAGATGCACCGAGAAGCGTGCCTCCGCAGCGCGGCGGTTGCCTCGCGATGGCGCTGCACTCCTCAGCGACCGTCAGCAGCGGGTTGTCGCCGTGGCGAGCGCTCGCAGGTCGGCGGCGAGGCGGTCGCTGAGCAGTCCCGGCTCGAGTCGCCAGCGCCAGTTGCCGGTGTCGGTGCCCGGCACGTTCATGCGGGCCTCGGTGCCGAGCACGAGCAGGTCCTGCATCGGGACGACGGCCGCAACCGCCGGCGTGTCGAGCGCGACCTCGATCAACCACCACACCGCTCGGCGGGTACGAACCCGTGGCGGCATGCCGGTGTCGCGCCGTACCCGCTCCTTGCGGCTCCGGGGCGACGAGGTCCACCAGCCGGCCAGGGTGTCGTTGTCGTGGGTGCCGGTGTAGACGACGCTGCGTTCGACGATCCGGCTCGGGTGGTGATCGTTCGGGGGCCCGTCGAACCCGAACTGGAGGACACGCATCCCGACGAGATCGTTGCGGTCCCGCAACGCGAGCACATCGTCGTCCAGGTCGCCGAGGTCCTCGGCGACGATCGGGAGACCGGGGAACGCCCGACGGACCGCGTCGACGAACGCCTGACCGGGACCCGGCACCCACTCGCCGCCGATCGCGGTGTCGTCGCCCGCCGGTACCGACCAGTAGGCGGACAACGCCCGGAAGTGATCGATCCGCACGACGTCGGCCTGATCCAGGGTGCGTCGCAGGCGATCGACCCACCAGGTGAACCCGTCGTCGGCCATCTCGTCCCACCGGTAGATCGGGTTGCCCCACAGTTGACCGGTCTCGCTGAAGTAGTCGGGCGGCACCCCCGCCTGTGCCGTGAGTCGCCCCGCCCTGTCGAGTTGGAACTGATCCTGGTGGGCCCACACGTCGGCCGAGTCCGGGGCGACGTAGATCGGCACGTCGCCGAGCACCTGGATGCCGGCGGCGTTGGCCCGTTGCCGGAGGGCCCGCCACTGACGCTCGAAGAAGAACTGGAGGACGTGCTCACGTTCGATCGCCGCAGCATGCTCGATCGCCGACGCGGCGAGCGCCGCGGTCTCACGACGCCGGATCGGTCCGTCCCACTCCCACCACGGCGTGTCGGGATCGGTGCGCTTGCGGGCGATGAAGTGGCAGACATCGGCCAACCAGGGTGCGTCGGCAACGAAGCGTTCGTACTCGGGCCACCACGGGTGCCCGTCATCGGCGAGGAACGTGCCGGCCGCCGTTTCGAGCAGCGGCGCTTTCCATTCACGCATCCGGTCGAAGTCGACCGGCCCCGGCGGTCCACCAGGCGTCGGTGGTGTGCCGATGCCACCCAGGAGGCCGGCCGCCACCAACTCGCGCAGATCGATCAGCCAGGTGTTGCCGGCGAACGACGACGGGCTGAAGTACGGCGAATCCTCCTCGCCGAGATACGTGAGGGGCAGGATCTGCCAGATCGACGCACCGGTCGAGGCGAGCCAGTCGACGAACTCGTGCGCCTCGGCACCGAGCGTGCCGATCGGTTCGGGTCCCGGGAACGAGGTCGGGTGCATGAGCACCCCGAACGATCGTGACGGGAAGGGTGCGGTGCTCGTCACCAGTCGACCTCCGGGGTCGGCGGGAACAGTTGGTCCCGCTCGGCGGCGAGTCGATCGCAGTCCCAGTCGGCGTCGACTCGCTTCAAGATGATCGGGTTGCGGGCCGGATCGGGGTACTGCACCCACTCCGTGGCCATGTCGAACACCGGGTCACTGGCGCCGATCACCAGTTGTTCGGAGTCGTCGGTCACGGTGCCCTGCAGTGTGTCCTGATCGACCAGGTAGGCCTCGTAGGCGAAGATCTCGCGGCGGGCGATGTAGAGCTCACCGGTCAGTTCGTCGCTGACCCGGATGTTCACGGTGATCCCCGGCTTGCCGTCACCGTCGTCGTCGACGATGCGGGGATCGTCCGGGTCGTCGGGGAGTGGCTCGTTGGCCGGGTCGGCGAGTTCGATCCCGACGGGAGTCGGCGTCGGCAGGCGCGTGATTCGCAGGGTGTCGTCGATCTCCTCGACGGTGACCGGCGTCGGAGGCGGTTCGATGGCCTGGGTCGCCGCGTCCGACAGCGAGGTCTCGATCGGCTGGTCGGTGCGTTGCTCCGAGAAGCAGAACGAGCCCTGGTCGATCAACTGACCATCGGCGACGTCGAAGTCGTTGAAGCCGTAGCTGATGATGAGGGTCTTGAGGGTGCCGTCCTCGTAGGCCACCACGTCGTAGTGCGCCCATCGCCCGACGAGCGGCTCGAACCTGGGATCGACCGCCGTGCTCGTCGTGGCGGGAGCGGTCGTGGCGGGCGCGGTCGACGAGATCGTCGGCGGGGGAACACTGGTGCCCGGCGCCGTCGTCGCTGTCGTCGTGCTCGTCGGGAACGAGTCGACCGTCGTCGTGGTCGGAGGTGTCGGGGCCGTGTTCGTGGTCGTGTCGTCGGTCGTCGAGTCGGACGTCGTTTCGGAGGCGCAGGCCGTCAGCACGAGGGCAAGGGCGCACCAGCGGAGTGGTCGCATGACGGCGACGCTACCGATCCGACAGGACGGCGCGAGCAGGATGCGATCAGAAGCGTCGGTGACGCTCTGGCCGAACCGGGTGACGAGTCGTGAGGTGCTGGCGTCACCCGACGCTCGGACCGTCTACTCCTGCTCGACGGTCGCCATCTCGGGCATGACGACCCACGGTTGCCGCTCCTCGTGCCACACCTGCACGACCGGCTGGACACCGGAGCGATCGTCGAGGGTTCCGGCCTTGACGGCGAGGATGCCGGGGCCGGTCAGTTCCGAGACGATGGGCGAACCGCAGGTGCCGCAGAACTTGCGGAGTACGTAGACGGCGTCACCGGTTCGGCCACGGTCCTCGTAGACCGACAGGTCGCCGCTGACCCGGAACTGGTCGGGCTGGATCACGAGGTTGGTGGAGAACGCGCCACCGCTCTGTCGTTGACAGTGGTCGCAGTGGCACACTGCCACCGCCATCACGTCGCCCTCGATCTCGTAGGTCACCTCGCCGCACAGGCATCGTCCGGTCTGCGTCATGTGCCGATGCTACGGACATCAGCGGGAGCCACCCGAGCCGGACACCCAAGCGTCCGTGAGGAACATCGACAGCCCAGTTACGGCAGCACGCACCGGCCAGGAAGCCTGCGTGGTACTTGAACGCCGATGGACACGGCGGCGTCGACGCCCACGGAGCGAGCGCAGCGAGTGGAGTGGAGTGGGCGTTGAGGGACTCGAACCCCCGACATCTTCCTTGTAAGGGAAGCGCTCTAGCCGACTGAGCTAAACGCCCGGAGCGGGAGAGCCTAGCGGTGGCACGCGCGACCCTGAGCGGCATCAGCCGAGATCTTCGAGGACCGGTTCGAGTTCGTTCGCCCAGCGTTCGTAGCCGTCCACGGTGAGGTGCAGGCCGTCGTAGGTCTCGTGAGGGCGCAGCGCTCCGGTGCCGTCGTCGAACGTCTCGTACAGATCGAGCAGACGGAGATCCCTCTGCTCGGCGAGATCGCGGACTTCGGCGTTCACGTGGCGAACCGCATCGGATCGATCGGCCCGTGGCAGGACCGTTTGGACGACGATCGTCGCCTCGGACCCATTCTCGAGCCGATCCACCAGGAGTTCGAGGTGTTCTCGCGTCCATGTCGGCGGATGATCGTCCCGGATGTCGTTCGTGCCCGTGAGGATGATCACGGCCGCTGGGTCTGCGGCGGCCACTCGCTCCGCGACGGCGACGAGTTGCGCGGTCGTGAATCCCGGATGGCCCTCGTTGACGAGCGGCTGGTCGGGCAGCAACCGCCCCCATTCTCCTTCCGCTGTGATGCTGTCGCCGAGCATGACGATGCTGTCGTGGCCGATCCGGTTGCGGTCGGCGTTCGATCGCACTGCCCACAGGATCAATCCGAGGACCGCAGCAATCACTGCGCCGACAACGACCGAACGACTCACCGACTGATCTGACCACAGCGCACAGGAACGGGCAACTCCGACCCGACGATCGGGGTGCGGCCCGCGAACGCGGAGCGATGCCCGTCCGACCTACGTGGCAGGCGGGCGGCCGCGCCGTCTCAGGCGTGCCAGTCGAGGACGTTGCCGGTGCCTTCGAGGAGCATCGAGCCAGGGAAGACGCGCAGGCGCCACGGGTCGAGCCGCATGGCGACGAACGTGTCGTCGGTCGGGCTGCTCCACACCGGAATGATCGCGGGGTCATAACCGACCGGCTCGGGACCGTCCTTCAGCAGATTCCAGACTCGGGTGCACGTGTCGTCGTCGTCGACCAACTCGGCGTGGCACTCGGCGGTGGCGATGTCCTGGGTGGGGTCCCAGTAGTTCACCGACACGAACGGGGTTCGTTCCAAGTGGGCGATCTTGACCGGGGTCGGACCGGTGCCGATCCAGCCGACCAGACGTTCGCCGTCGAACTCCCAGATCGGGTGCAGGATTCGAGAGCGGGGACGTCCGTCGGTGTCGACCGTGGCGACGGTGGCCCACACGATCCGGTGGGCGGTCTCGATGAAGGCGGGTGCGACGTCGGTGAGCGAACTCATCGGCTCAGTCTCGCGCGCCAGAAGGCGTCAGGCACCTTCTGATATCCACGGGTGAGCTGACCAACCCAGTCCGACCAGAAGGTGCCTGACCCCTTCTGGTCAGGTGCCGCAGAACGTTTGGTAGGTGCGGTCGAACTCGTCGGGGGCGGGGAGGGCGTAGCGCTCGGCGCCGGGTCGCGGCGTGAAGGGGTCGGTGACGACGCTCAGCAGTTCGCGGAACGGGTCGAGATCGCCGTCGGCCGCGGCATCGAGTGCCTCCTCGACCAGGTGGTTGCGGGGCACGTAGACCGGGTTGACGGCGTCCATTGCGGCGACCACCTCGCTCGTGTCGCGAGCTTCCGCCGTCAGGCGCTCGCGCCAACGCGGCACCCAGGCGGCGACGGCGTCGCCGTGATCGACAGGTGCGGACACGAGCTGAGCGTCGCGACGGAGTTCGTCGCCGAGCATCCGGAACGTGAGGGTGAGATCGGCCCGGTCGTCGCGCATCGCCGTGACGAGATCGTCGAACAGCCGGCCGTCGTCGGGACGATCCTCGACGAGACCGAGCTTGGCGCGCATCCCGCGTTCCCAGGCGCTGCGGAACCGAGGCATGAACGTCTCGAGCACGGCCCGGACCCGGGCGACCGACTCGTCGAGGTTCGACCGATCCTCGACGACGAGCAGGGGGAGCAGCGACTCGGCGAGGCGGGTGAGGTTCCACTCGGCGATCGAGGGCTGGTGCGCGTACCGGTATCGGCCGCCGTGGTCGATCGAGGAGAACACGGTGTCGGGATCGAACCGGTTCATGAATGCGCACGGTCCGTAGTCGATCGTCTCGCCCGAGATCGTGGTGTTGTCGGTGTTCATGACGCCGTGGACGAAGCCGATCAGCATCCACCTCGCGATGAGTTCGGCCTGCGCGCCGACGACCGCGTCGAGCAGGCCGAGTGCCGGTTCCTCGGTGTCGGCCGCGTCGGGATGGTGACGTTCGATCGCGTGGTCGGTGAGCCGTCGGAGCGCCGACCGGTCGGGGAGCCGTGCTGCGTACTCGAAGGTGCCGACCCGCAGGTGGCTGGCGGCGGTCCGCACGAGGAGCGCCCCGACGTCGTCCCCGGCGCGGTGCACCCGATCGCCGGTGGTGATCACGGCGAGGGCCCGGGTGGTGGGCACGCCGAGCGCGTGGAGCGCCTCGGCGAAGACGAACTCGCGCAGCATCGGACCCAGTGCCGCCCGCCCGTCGCCACCCCGCGCGAACGGGGTACGCCCCGAACCCTTCAGGTGGAGATCGACCAGCCGGCCCTCGGCGGTCGTGATCTCGCCGAGCAGGAGCGCACGCCCATCGCCCAGTTGGGGGTTGTACGAGCCGAACTGGTGCCCGGCGTACGCCATCGCGATGGGATGCGATCCGGGCAGGAGGCGCTGGCCGGCGAGCACCTCGACGTCGTCGCGGAGCGCGGTCAGACCCAGTTCGACGGCGAGCGCGTCGTTGAACGCCACCAGCCGAGGATCGGGCAGCTCGGTCGCTTCCCAGTCGACGCCGAGTTCGGGCAGCGCCGCTCGGAAACTGCTCGTCAGTTCGAGTTCTGAGACGGCGGTCGACATGGCTCCAGTATCGCCCGGTCACGGCAGCATCCGAACGTCCGGCCGGGTTCCGTTCCGCTGCCGGTCCACGACGGCGAGGCGCCGAAACGGCCGTCTCGGACGCCGAGATCAGCCCGTAGCCTGGTCGCCCTATGCCGGCAACCGAGCTCGACCAGATCGTCAACCTCTGCAAGCGCCGCGGGTTCGTGTACCCGTCCGCCGAGATCTACGGCGGTTTCCGGTCCACGTACGACTACGGTCCGCTCGGCTCGCTCCTGCTCCGCAACGTCAAGGACGCGTGGGTGCGCGCAATGGTGCAGCAGCGCGACGACGTCGTCCTGATCGACGCTGCGATCCTCGGCCCACCCCAGGTCTGGGAGGCGTCGGGACACCTCGCCAACTTCACCGATCCGCTCGTCGATTGCACGAACTGCAAGAACCGTTTCCGGGAAGACAAGCTCGACGACCCGAACGTGTGCCCGTCGTGCGGCGCGAAGAACTCGTTCACCGAGGCACGCGCCTTCAACCTGATGTTCAAGACCCAGGCCGGGCCGGTCGAGGGGTCGGGCGCCGACGCGTACCTGCGTCCCGAGACGGCCCAGGGCATGTTCACCAACTTCGGGCAGGTGCTCCAGACCACCCGCAAGAAGCCGCCGTTCGGCATCGCCCAGGTCGGCAAGAGCTTCCGCAACGAGATCACCCCGCAGAACTGGATCTTCCGGACCCGCGAGTTCGAGCAGATGGAACTCGAGTTCTTCGTGCCGCCGGCCGAGGGCCCGTCCTGGTACGAGTACTGGTGCGCCGAGCGACTCGACTGGTACGTGCGCCATGGCATCCCCGCCGACCTGCTCCGCGTCCGGGCCCACGACGACGACGAGCTGTCGCACTACTCGACCGGCACCAGCGATGTCGAGTTCCTGTTCCCGTGGGGCTGGGACGAGCTCGAGGGCATCGCCCAGCGCACCGACTACGACCTCAAGCAGCACTCGGAGCACTCCGGCGAGCGTCTCGACTACTTCGATCAACAGACGAACGAGCGCTACGTCCCCTACGTGATCGAGCCCGCGGCCGGCGCCACCCGCACGATGGCGGCGTTCCTCCTCGCGGCCTACGACGAGGAAGAGGTCGGCGACGGCGACAAGAGCGACGTCCGGACCGTGCTCCGTCTGCACCCACGCCTCGCCCCGTACAAGGTGGCGGTCCTGCCGCTGTCGAAGAAGGACACGCTGACCCCGCTCGCCCACGAGGTGCGCAAGATGGTCGGCGAGCGCTACATGGTCGACTACGACGAGACCCAGTCGATCGGCAAGCGGTACCGCCGCCAGGACGAGATCGGCACCCCGCTCGCCGTCACGGTCGACTTCGACTCGCTGGACGACCAGGCGGTCACGGTCCGTGACCGCGACACGATGGAGCAGGTGCGCGTCCCGATCGCCGAGTTGATGACGGTGCTGACCGAGAAGCTCGGCTTCTGAGCCGCCGCCATGGCGATCTACCTCGACGCGATCCTCGAACGGCACCGGGAGGTCGCCGCGGCCGACAGCCGGTCACTCGACATCCTGCTGTCCGAGGCGCGTGACCAGCCACCGGCCCGCGGATTCCGGGATGCATTGGCGGCCTCACCGAAGCTGTCCGTCATCAGCGAGATCAAGCGGCGGTCCCCGTCGAAGGGCGACCTCAACGCCGGCCTCGACCCGGCCGAGATCGCCCGCACGTACGAACGCGGGGGAGCGGCGTGCTTGTCGGTGCTGACCGACGTCGACTTCTTCGGCGGCTCGGTCGCCGACCTGCAGACGGCGCGGACGGCGTGCTCGCTCCCGGTGATCCGCAAGGACTTCACGGTGTGCAGCCACGATGTCGCCGACGCCCGGATCATGGGCGCCGACTGCCTGCTGCTGATCGCCGCCGCGCTCGCACCCTCCGAACTCGCGGAGCTACACGCGCTCGCCACCGACATCGGGCTCGACGTGCTGGTCGAGATCCACGACGAGACCGAACTCGAGGTCGCCCTGGCGGCCGAGGCGACCCTCGTCGGCGTCAACCAGCGCGACCTCGTCACCTTCGAGGTCGACCACGATCGCGCGGTTCGGGTCGGCAAGATCATCCCCGACACCGTCGTGCGGGTCGCCGAATCGGGAGTGCGCCACGCCGACGATGCGCACGCGTTGCACGCCGCGGGCTTCGACGCCGTGCTGGTCGGTGAGACCCTGGTGACCAGCAGCGACCCAGCCGCAGCGATCGCCGCCATGATTCGCTGAACGCTCGGTCAGAAGCTGATCACCAGCTGATCTCGATCTCGATCGAGCTCTCGTCGCCGACCTCGATCTCGAGTTCGACGTCCACTTCGTCGGGCACAGCGACACGAGT
This sequence comes from Acidimicrobiaceae bacterium, assembly GCA_002698945.1. Taxonomy (GTDB): domain Bacteria; phylum Actinomycetota; class Acidimicrobiia; order Acidimicrobiales; family Ilumatobacteraceae; genus Ilumatobacter. The sequence continues at coordinate 35,703 of NZZV01000011.1, read as the reverse complement.
CCGGATGCCCTCCCGCACGACCTCGACCTCATTGTGACGTTCGAGCGAATCGGCGAGCGCGTGCAGCCACTTGGCGGCATCTTCGCGCTTCATCCGACGCTCGTCTTCGATCTCGAACAACTCCATGCCCCCATCCTGTCCGTCGCGTCGCCACGACGCCAGGGTCGAACGAACCGCCCGCCCGGAGGGGTGCCCGCTGGCTTCGCATCTGTAGAAGCGAATTCTGTGGAAGTGATCAGTCCCTCCTGTCGGCATGATCGCTTCCACAAAATTCGGACGAGCACGCCGAGGCAGCGATCTGGCCCAATGACTGCATGATCGCTTCCACAAAATGGGCGGTGGGGGTCCCGGGCGAACGGACCGCGTGAGGGGCGGGGGACTCGCATAGGATCGATCGCACATGTTCGTGAAGATCTGTGGGATCACCAACGAAGACGACGCGCTGTTCGCCGTGGCGATGGGCGCTGATGCGGTCGGGTTCAACTTCGTCCCCGGGTCGACGCGCCAGATCGCACCCCAGATCGCCTACGACATCACCCGTCGGCTGCCACCCGAGGTCCTGACCGTCGGCATCTTCCGGGACGAACATCCCTCGCGCGTCGTGGAGATCGCCAACCGGTCGGGGGTCAAGGCGGTCCAACTCCACGGCCGGGAGACCCCGGAGCAGTCGCGAGAGATCGCTCACAACGTGCGGTACGTGATCAAGGCCTTCGGTGCCGACTCGCCGCATCTCGCCCGTGCCGATCAGTACGGCACCGACCTGGTGATGGTCGATTCGCCCGGCGGTGGCACCGGCAAGTTGTTCGATTGGAACATCGTCAGTGACGTCCCCGACACGGTCCGACTGATCCTGGCCGGCGGGCTCGACCCCGACAACGTCGGCGCAGCGATCCAGGCGGTCGAGCCGTGGGGCGTCGACGTCGCCACGGGCGTCGAACAGTCGCCCGGCCGCAAGGACGCCGCGCTCGTTCGTCGCTTCATCGCCAACGCCCGCGCCGCGGCGCCGACGCCGTACCTCGGTCCCGACGACCTGCCCTACGACTGGGCCGACGAGTAGTCCCGACACCCCCGAACCCCCGGACCACACCACCATGACCGACAGCACGATCACCGACACCACCACGACCCCGACCCGCTTCGACGCCGACTCACTCATGTCCGAACCCGACTCGACCGGCCGGTTCGGCGAGTTCGGCGGCCGCTTCGTCCCGGAGACACTCGTCCCCGCCTGCCAGGAACTCGAGGCCGGCTTCCGCGAAGCCTGGGCCGATCCGGCCTTCCGCGACGACCTCGACACGATCCTGCGCGACTACGCCGGGCGTCCCTCGATGCTCACGGAGTGCTTCCGGCTGAGCGAGCACCTCGGGCTGCGGGTGTTCATGAAGCGCGAAGACCTCAACCACACCGGATCGCACAAGATCAACAACGTCCTCGGCCAGGCGTTGCTGGCCAAGCGGATGGGCAAGACCCGCCTCGTCGCCGAGACGGGAGCAGGGCAGCACGGTGTCGCCACCGCGACCGCGGCGGCGCTGATGGGCCTCGAGTGCAAGGTGTACATGGGCGCCGTCGACGTCGACCGGCAGGCGCTCAACGTGTTCCGGATGCGTCTCCTCGGCGCCGAGGTCGAGGCGGTGCACTCGGGGTCGAGGACGCTGAAAGACGCCGTCAACGAAGCGATGCGCGATTGGGTCGCGACCGTCGGCGACTCGCACTACTGCCTCGGTTCGGTGATGGGACCGCACCCGTACCCCTGGATGGTGCGACAGTTCCATCGGGTTATCGGTGACGAGGCGCGCGAACAGTGCCGCGCCGCGACCGGTGCCGACCCCGACGTCGTCGTGGCGTGCGTCGGTGGCGGATCGAACGCGATCGGGATCTTCGCCGGCTTCGTCGACACCGACGCCCGACTGGTCGGCGTCGAGCCCGCCGGCGGCGCAGCGGTACGACACGGTGTTCCCGGCGTCGTCCACGGGATGCGCAGCTACCTGATGCAGGACGAGTACGGCCAGGTCGAAGAGGCGGTCTCGATCTCGGCCGGGCTCGACTACCCGGGCGTCGGCCCGGAACACTCCTGGCTCTCGTCGATCGGCCGAGCCGAGTACCCCAACGTCACCGACGACGAGGTCGTCGAGGCGTTCCAGCTCCTCTCACGGACCGAGGGCATCATCCCGGCGCTCGAGTCGGCCCATGCGATCGCCTGGCTGAGCCGCGAGGGACACACCATGCAGGGCCAGACGGTGGTGGTCAACCTGTCCGGACGTGGCGACAAGGACGTCGCCCAGATGATGGACGTGCTCGGCGATCGAGGCGACGCGTGACCGGCACGTCGAGCGACCAGTCGGCCGGTACATCGAGCGTCGACCAACGAATCGGCCGGATCGAGACGGAGTTCCGCGCCAAGCGCGATGCGGGGCACAAGCTGCTCGTGCCGTACATCACCGGTGGCTATCCCGGCTGGCAGGACGCGATCCGTGCCTGCGCGGCTCGTGGCGCCGACGCCGTGGAGATCGGGATCCCGTTCTCCGATCCGGTGATGGACGGACCGGTCATCCAACAGGCGTCGCAGGCGGCACTCGACCGGGGCGCGACACCCGCTGCGGTCCTCGACGAGGTGCCGTCCCTCGACGTCGAGATCCCGCTGCTGGTGATGACGTACTACAATCTCGTCCACCACGACGGCCACCGTCGGTTCGCCCACCGCCTCGTCGAAGCCGGCGTCTCCGGCTGCATCCTGCCCGACCTGCCGCTCGAGGAGTCGGAGCCGTGGACGCGTGCAGCTGATCACGAGGGTGTCGAGACGGTGATGCTCGCCGCGCCGACCGCGCCAGACGACCGATTGCCGCGTGTTGCGGCGCGAGCACGCGGCTTCCTCTACTCGGTCGGCGTGCTGGGCGTGACGGGGGAGCGTGACCAGCTGGCCGCAACGGCGACGGCGCTCGCCGGTCGGCTGAAGGCGATCACCGACGTCCCCGTGCTGGTGGGCGTCGGCGTCTCGAATGCCGCCCAGGCGTACGAGGCGACGCGGGTCGCCGACGGTGTGATCCAGGGCGCTTCGATGATGCGACGTCTCATCGATCACGGTCCTGATGCTGTCGGCGACTATGTCGCCGAGGTGCGCGCCGCCATCGACCGTGACTGACACGGCGTGACTGTCTCGACCGTGACTGACACGAGCCACGGGTGTGCGACCAGCGAGCGCGTCACGGGGACCCGGTCGCCCGGGTCCCCGTTGGCTTTCGGTGTGATCAGCGGCGGTTGCGGGTGACGTTGCCCCACGGGTCATCCGCGCTCGACGCCGATCAGATGAAGAGGCGACGACGATGCCGTTCCGGTCGCTCAGCGTGCGGAGGCACCTGCGCGCTGTGACCCTCCCGGCGTCATCGCCGCGAGTGGAATCAGCATGGCCTGACGTAGTGCATGATTGCCTCCTTCCGACCTGGGACAAACGGTCAGTGGGAACATTAGCACTCTGCGTGACACCACTTGCCAGATCTCCGAAGAAATCTTGAGAAAACGCTGTGATCAGCTGATTTGTGGCACAAGGAGTGGTGGCGTCGGCACGGTCACCCGACGTGAAATCCCACCCGCTGCGGCCAGACGGCTCAGGATCGCGTCAACTCGACGTGAACCGACGACGTTCACCGGGCCGCCGGTCCGCGTCGCGTACGCTCCGTGCCGTGCGTCCCGATGAACTGCTCCCACATCGCCCACCGTTCCTCTTCGTCGACGAGGTCATCGATCTCGTTCCAGGCGTGTCCGCTCGCGGCCGCTGGCGCCTCACGGGCGAGGAGTTCTTCTTCGCCGGTCACTTCCCCGGGCGCCCGACGCTGCCGGGCGTGCTGATGTGCGAGGCGATCGCCCAGGTCGGCGCGCTCGCCGTGCTCGCCGACGAACGCTTCGCCGGCAAGCTCCCGCTGTTCGGTGGGCTCGATGGTGCTCGATTCCGCCGCCAGGTCGGTCCCGGCGACGAACTCGTCATCGAATGCGAGATGACGCGGCTCAGTACACGAGCGGGCAAGGGCAACGGCAGGGCGCTGCTGAACGGGGAGGTGGCGACCGAGGCGAACCTGATGTTCGTGGTCGTCGATCAGGAGACGAGCATCACCGGACGCTGAGCGCCGGTCGATCGACTCGCCGGCCCGCCCCTCGTGAGCTGTGTCAGCTCGCCGGGCCGAGCACGATGCTGCCGTTGTGTCCGCCGAACCCGAAGTTGTTGGAGATCGTCGGGCCAGGTGTCCAGTCACGAGGTGAGCCGGTCACGAGGTCGATCTGCATGTCGTCGTCGAGCACCTTGGTGTTGGCGGTCGGCGGGACGACGCCGTGTTCGAACGACAGCAGTACCGCGGCCGCCTCGAGTGCGCCGGCGGCACCGAGCGCGTGGCCGGTGACCCCCTTGGTCGAGACGACCGGAACGGCGTGGGCCCCGAACACCTCGGCGATGGCCGCGGCCTCGGCTGCGTCGTTCAGCGGGGTCGAGGTCCCGTGCGCGTTGATCTGCTTGATGTCGGCCGGCGAAATTCCGGCGTCGTCGAGTGCCAGGCGCATGCACTGGATCGCCCCGACGCCGCCGGGTGACGGGGCCGTGATGTGGTGGGCGTCGGCGGTACTGCCGCCACCGAGTACCTCACCGATGATCGTGGCGCCACGGGCCACGGCGGTCTCCCACTCCTCGAGCACGAAGGCCGCCGCGCCCTCGCCCATGACGAAGCCGTCGCGATCGGTGTCGAACGGACGGCTCGTGCCGGATGACGACAGGGCGGTCATGTTGCCGAATCCGGCGAGTGCCGTGACCGTGCCGGCGTGCTCGGAGCCGCCACCGACGACCGCGTCGGCGAGCCCCCAGGCGATCAGCCGGGCTGCGTAGGTCAGGGCGTGGGTCCCCGCCGCGCAGGCGGTGACGATGGTCTCGCACGGGCCCTGGAAGCCGTGGCGCATCGAGACGGCCGCGCCGGGTGCGTTGGCCATCATCATCGGCACGAGGAACGGCGACACGCGACGTTCGCCCTTCTCGATGCGGACCGCGATCTGCTCCTCGAGCGTGTGGATGCCGCCGACGCCCGTTCCGAAGATCGTGCCGATCCGCGAGGGATCGACGCTGAGCTCACCCGACTGTTCGAGCGCCTCGGCGGCGGCCGCGATCGCGTACTGCTCGACACCGTCGGCGCGGCGGGCGACCTTCGGCGACTCGTAGTACGGCGACGGGTCCCAGTCGTCGATGGCGGACAGCCGACCGACACCGTCGAGACCCGGCCCGAGGAGGCCGTCCCAGAAGGCCTGCTTGCCCAGTCCGCACGGCGCGACGACGCCGAGCCCGGTGATCGCGACCCGGCGGCCCTGACCCTGCATCCCGTCGCTCAGAGCTTCGCTGCGACCAGCTCGTAGGCCTGGCCGACGGTCTCGATGCCTTCGAGTTCGTCCTCGGGGACCTCGACCCCGAATTCCTCCTCGAGCGCCATGACGAGCTCGACCAGGTCGAGGCTGTCGGCGTCGAGGTCGTCACCGAACTTGGCGTCGGGCGTCACCTGGTCCTCGGAGACCGAGAGCACCTCGACGGCGCACTTCTGAAAGCGGGCGAACAGTTCTTGATCCAACGGATTGTCTCCTTGCTTGGTGGGCGGCTCCACAGTGTAGGACCGCCCGGGTGAGTGGTGGTGCTTCGGGTCAGTGACCCATGCCGAGGCCGCCGTCGACGGGGAGGACGGCACCGGTGATGTAGGCGGCGTCGGCCGACGCCAAGAACGCGACCGCGCCGGCGATCTCGTCGGGTGTCGCGGCGCGTTCGAGCGGTACGGCGGCGACGATGGCGGCGAGACGGTCGTCGCCGAGCGCGGCCGTCATGTCGGTCGCAACCGGGCCCGGTGCCACCACGTTGACGGTGATGCCACGCGACCCGAGCTCTCGGGCGAGCGAACGGGCCAGCCCGACGAGGCCGGCCTTCGACGCCGCGTAGTTCGCCTGGCCGGGTGCGCCGAGCAGGCCGACGACGGATGACATCAGCACGATCCGGCCCTTCCGGGCCTTGAGCATGCCGCGCGCCGCGCGTTTGGTGACCCGGTACGACGCGGTCAGGTTGGCGTCGATGACGGATGCGAAGTCGTCTTCGCTCATCCGGAGCAGCAGGGTGTCGCGGGTGACGCCGGCGTTCGAGACGAGGATCTCGACCGGACCGCCGAACTCGTTCTCGACGGCGGAGAAGGCGGCGTCGACCTGCTCGGTGTCGGTGACGTCGCACTTGACGCCGAAGAACCCGTCCGGCGGCGGCGACGAGTGGTAGGTGACGGCGACGTGGTCGCCGAGCGAGCGGAAGCGTTCGGCGCAGGCGAGCCCGATGCCGCGCGACCCGCCGGTGATCAGGACGATCCGCGGTTCGGCCGTCGTGGGTTCGTTCGTGGTCGGATCGCTCACTCGACGCCACCACCCCAGCGCAGGACGCAGCTCCCGGCTGTCATGCCGCCGCCGAAGCCGACGAGCAGGACGAGGTCGCCGTGCTGGACCCGACCGGCGTCGAGTGCGTCGGCGAGCGCGAGCGGGATCGACGCCGACGACGTGTTCCCGGTGCGGTGGAGGACCGTGGCAGCGCGCTCGATCGGGATGCCGAGTCGGTCGCAGGCGGCCTGGATGATGCGGATGTTCGCCTGGTGCGGCACGACGAGCGACACGTCGTCGGCGGTGATCCCCGCCTGGGTCATGGCCTTCTCGGCGGAGTCGACCATCAGTCGCACCGCCCGCCGGAAGACCTCCTTGCCCTCCATCTTGATCGTGCCGCCGACGTCGGCCCACAGGATCGGCAGCAGCGACCCGTCGGCGTCGAGGTCCCAGGCGAGCAGCTGGCCGGGGCCGTCGACCGCCTCGAGCACGACGGCACCCGAGCCGTCGGCGAACAGGGGAGCGGTGCCACGATCGTCCCAGTCGGTGATGCGCGACAGCGTGTCGGTACCGATCACGAGCGCCCGGTCGGCCCCCATGGCGATCATCCCGTGGGCCTGGACGAGGCCGTACATGAAACCCGAGCAGGCCGCGTTCACCTCGATCGCGCCGCACGACAGGCCGAGTTCGTGTTGCACGAGCGACGCGGTGCCCCACTGCTTGTCGGGCGTCGTCGTGGCGAGGACGAGCACGTCGATGCGGTCGGGTGTCAGCCCGGCCATCTCGAGCGCCTGGCGCCCGGACTCGACCGACAGGCCGGCGGTCGAGCCGCCGACGCGCCGTTCGTGGATCCCGGTCCGGGTCCGGATCCACTCATCGCTCGTGTCCATCGTGGCCGCGAGTTCGTCGTTGGAAATCACCTTCTCGGGAAGCGCGGTTCCCCAGCCGGAGATGACGGCACCGGTGGCGCCGGGTCGGATGGCTGGCATGTTGGTAACCCCCTGATGCCTTCAGTCGGTGCGCAGCCAGGCGATCGGCTGACGCGAGGTGACACGCTCGGTGTCGACGGCGATGAAACTCTGCAGGATCCCGCGAAACGGCGACCGCACCTCGTGGTCGCCGACGCGTCCGATCACGGTGCCGACCTCGATCTGGTCGCCGGAGGCGATCGAGGCCGGTGTGAAGATGCCGGCGGCGGGTGACACGACGAGCCGCTCGACGGCGAAGAGGTGTTCACCCTCGATCGTCGACGTGTCGGCATCAGCGGCGCCGCCGAGCCACGCGACGAGTTTGTCGAGGTCGTCGGGGGTCGCGACCGAGATGGTGCGTGCCCCGTCGACGCTGCGCTTGGCCATGCCGGTCAGGACACCGCCCGGCCCGAGTTCGGCGAACTCGGTGACGCCGAGCGAGGCGAGCGTCTGCAGGCAGTGCTTCCAGCGGACCGGACTGGCGAGCTGGGCCGACAGCAGCGCGGGCCACTCGTCGCCGCGATCGTGGGCCTTGGCATCGACGTTCGACACGACCGGGATGTCGGCATCGCGGATGTCGGCGGCGGCGAGGGCGTCGCGGAGTCGCTCGCGGGCCGGCGTCATGAACGCGGTGTGGAACGCACCGGAGACCTGCAGCGGCATCACCCGTTTGGCGCCGAGATCCTTCGCGTGGCGGCCGGCAGCGTCGACGCCGGCCGGTGAGCCGGCGATCACGACCTGACCGGGAGCGTTGAAGTTGGCGACCCAGACGTCGGCGTCGGCGAGGTTGCAGGCGACGTCCACCTGATCGTCGTCGAGGCCGAGCACCGCCGCCATGGTGCCTTCACGTTCGGCGCCGGCGTCGTGCATCGCGGCGGCCCGTTCGGACACGAGCACGACGCCTTCCTGGAACCCCAACGCGCCGGTGGCGGCGAGCGCGGTGTACTCGCCGAGCGAGTGGCCGGCGCAGAAGCCGGCGTCGATGCCGAGCCGCTCGACGGCGTCGAGCACCATCAGGCTCGAGACGAAGGTCGTGAGCTGCGCGTTCCGCGTGTCGCGGAGTTCGTCGGCGTCGGCATCGAGGAGCAGGGCCCCGACGTCGCGGCCGGCGACCTCGCTCGCTTCGTCGACGAGTTCCCAGCTGTCGTGGTCGACCCAGGGGCGTCCCATACCCGGGCGCTGCGACCCCTGTCCGGGGAAGGTGAAAGCGAGCATCGAGGCGAGGCTAGACCGATTCGATCGGCGTGCCAGCACTACTGGTGGGTAACCCGCGTCATTTCGCAACAACCCGCGCGGTTGGTTGCCGTGTCGCGTGTCACGCCTACGCTGCGGGCCATGAGTTCGACCACACCACCTCCGCCGCCGCCCCCGTCATCGATGCCGCCGCCCCCGCCGGGCGGGAACGATCCGGGGAGCGCGCCAGGCACGACCGGTGGCACGCTCGCGCCGGGTGGGGCCTCGATCCCACCGGCGTGGAAGCGCATCGTCGCCCGGTTCCTCGACGGTCTGATCCTGTCGATCGTGTTCGGCTCGATCTTCGCCGCGATCGTCCTCAGCGGCGACGACGACGGCGGTCTCGGCGGGTTCGGAGCCGACGCCAGCTTCGGGAAGGTCTACCTCATCAGCCTCATGGGAGCGGCCGTCGGGTTCGTCTGGGACGCCGTGTGCACGAAGCAGTTCGGTGGCACGCCGATGAAGCTCGCGTTCGGCATGAAGGTCGTGCAGGCCGGCACGGGCGCGCCCGTCGAGTGGAGCCACGCGATCATCCGGTGGGCGATCCCCGGAGCGCTGGCGTTGTTGCCGCTCGCCAACTTCGGCGGGCTGATCAACCTCGTGATCGTCGTGGTGAGCCTCGTGTTCCTGTTCACGAAGCCGCTCCGCCAGGCGGTCTGGGACCTCGCCGCGAAGACGGTCGTCGTCGATCGCTGATCAACCGGGATCGAATCATTCTCCGGCTCGACGCGGCGGTAGTCTCGTCGGGCACGCCCCGGTAGCCCAACGGCAGAGGCAGCGGTCTCAAACACCGTCAAGTGTGGGTTCGAATCCCACCCGGGGCACATGGCAGCGTGGCTGACCCAACGGCGCCTGTCGCAGAACGCGACACGACTGCGGCAGTTGCGCGCCGAGTTGGGCCAGCTCGACGAGCAGGTGATGCACCTCCGCGACGACGCCGACGACACGGCGTTGCGTGCGCTCGTGTCCGAGACGCCCGGCGCCGCGCAGGAGGCGAGTCAGGCCCAGAAGCACGCCTCGGCACTCGATCGCCACCGCCGCCACGTCGTCGACGAGATCGCGAAGCTCGAGGCGAGGCAGGACGAGCTGCTCGACCGCCTGACCGGGAGCTGAGCGGGCGCCAGACCGGTTGCTCTGATTGACTGTCTGGTTGAATGGTGCGGCCCGCACTCCGGTGGGCGAGAAAGGATCCACGTTGTCACTCCGAGTCGTGATCGCCGAAGACGAAGCCATCATCCGCATGGATCTGCGCGAGACCCTCGAGGAGGAGGGCTACGACGTCGTGGGCGAGACCGGTCGCGGGGACGAGGCGGTCCGACTCGTGCGCGAGCTCGAGCCCGATCTGGCCGTGCTCGACGTGAAGATGCCGGGGATGGACGGTCTCGAGGCGGCGGGCATCATCACCAGCGAGAAGCTGTGCGGCGTGCTGATCCTCACCGCGTTCAGCCAACGCGAGATCGTCGAACAGGCACGCGACGCCGGCGCGCTGGCGTATCTCGTCAAGCCGTTCCAGAAGAGCGATCTGGTGCCGGCGATCGAGGTGGCGATCGGCCGGTTCCGCGAGCTGCGCAACCTCACCGGCGAAGTCGATGCGCTCGGCGAACAGCTCGAGACCCGCAAGACGATCGACCGGGCGAAGGGACTGCTGATCGACGAGTGCGGCATGAAGGAGGGTGACGCGTTCAGCTTCATCCAGCGCACCGCGATGAGCGAACGCACGAAGATGCGCGACGTCGCCGAACGCATCCTCGACGGCACCCTGCGTCCCTGACTGACTCCCGTCGCGCGGTGTCCCGGCCCGACGGCGGCGCGCGCGGCGTAACCTCCGTCGGGTGGGTACCTACCTCCTCGTCGACGGCAACTCGCTGACCTACCGGGCGTTCTTCGCGTTGCCGCCCGACATGGCGACCGCGAGCGGACAGGTCACCAACGCGGTGTTCGGGTTCACGTCGATGCTGATCAACGTGCTGAAAGATCACCAGCCCGACGGGATGCTCGTCGCATTCGACCGGCCCGAGCCCACGTTCCGGCACGAGGCCGAACCGGAGTACAAGGCCCAGCGCGAAGCGGCGCCCGACATCCTGCGGCAACAGATGGGTCTCGTGCGCGAGGTGCTCGATTCGCTCGGCATCCAGCAGGTGGAGGCGGTGGGCTGGGAGGCCGACGACCTGATCGCGACCGCCGTCGACCGTCTGGTCGAGCGTGGCGACGACGTCATCATCGTCACCGGCGATCGCGACAGCTACCAACTCGTCGCCGATCCCCACGTCAAGGTCCTGTACAACAAGCGCGGCGTCAGCGACTACGCCCTCTACGACGAGGCCGGGATCGAGGAGCGGACCGGCGTCACCCCGGCGCTGTACCCGCAGTACGCCGCGCTCCGCGGTGACAACTCCGACAACCTGCCGGGTGTGCCGGGTGTCGGCGAGAAGACCGCGGCCAAGTTGATCAACAAGTACGGCGGTCTCGACGGCATCTTCGAGCACGTTGACGACCAGACGCCGAAGCTCCGCGAGAACCTCGGCGCCAACGAGGAGCGCGCTCGCAAGAATCTCGAGCTGATGCTGCTCCGCCACGACGCGCCGATCGACGACGTCGACTTCGACGACTTGGCGATCACCCCGAACCCGGACGAACAGCGACGCCTCTTCGACTTCCTCGAGTTCCGCACGCTCGGCGATCGCCTGGCCGAGGCGCTCGGGCCGAGCGCGGGCCTCCAGGGCAGCACGCCCCGCGACGAACTCGTCGCGGAGGTCACCGAACTCGGCGACCCGGCCGAGGTCGCCGCAGCGATCGCCGCGCTGGAGGTACTCGATCTCGCGGCCGCCTGGTCGGGCGAAGCGGGTCGCAGCGACCTGCTCGGTCTGGCGGTCGTCACCGATGCGGCGACGTCGGAGGTCGCCTGGTTCGAGGGTTCGCTCGTCCGCGATGCCGCGGTCGCCGAGGCGCTGTCGGCCCACATGCGCCTCCGTGGTCACAACGTGAAGGCGATCATGCGCAGCCTGCTCGAAGCCGGCGTCGACCTCGGTGGGTTGCAGCTCGACATCGCCATCGCCGCGTACCTGATCGATCCGGCCGAGGCGCGCTACGAACTCGCCGACCTGCTCGAGAAGTTCACGGCGTTCGCCCCACCCAGCGACGACGCTGCCGCGGCCGGTCAGCTCGACCTGGACGGCGCCGCGGTCAGCCAGGCGCAACGAGCCGGGCGCGACGCGCTCGCGGTGCACCACATCGCCGGGCCGATCGAGGAGAGCCTCGAGCATCACGGGATGACCGGGTTGTACCGAGAGATCGAGAATCCGCTCGTCCGGGTGCTCGCCCGGATGGAACACGTCGGTGTGGGCGTCGACGCCGACACGTTGCGATCGATCAACGAACGACTGACCGGTGAGGTCGAGTCGTTGGCGGCCGAGCTCCGACGGGTCGCCGGACGAGACGACCTCAACCTGAACTCACCGACCCAGCTGCGGGCCTTGCTCTACGAGGAGCGTGCGCTCAGCCCGCAGGGCGTGAAGAAGACCAAGTCGGGGTACTCGACCGACGCCCAGACCCTCGAGAAGCTGCGCGATCAGTGGCCCGAGTTCATCGAACCGTTGCTCCGACACCGCGAGGTGGAGAAGTTGCGCGGCACGTACGGCGAGGGGCTGCTGCACGAGGTCGGTCCCGATGGTCGGATCCACGCGACGTTCAACCAGACGGTCGCCCGGACCGGACGGCTCAGTTCCGACAAGCCGAACCTGCACAACATCCCGGTTCGGTCCGACGTCGGGCGCGTCTTCCGCACGGCGTTCGTGCCGTCACCGGGTCGGAAGCTGCTCGTGGCCGACTACAACCAGATCGAGTTGCGCTGCATCGCTCACCTGGCCGCCGACCCGGGTCTGATCGAGGCCTTCACGGGCAAGCAGGACATCCACAATGCGACGGCGGCGCGCGTGTTCGGCGTGGAGCCCGACGCCGTCACCCTCGATCAGCGGTCGAAGGCCAAGATGGTGTCGTACGGGCTCGCGTACGGGATGGAGGCCTACGGGCTCGGTCAGCGGCTCAACATCCCCACCGACGAGGCGGCGAAGATCCTCGACGCCTATTTCGAGGCGTTCCCGAACGTGAAGGCGTACATGGACGCCACGGTCCAAGAAGCGCGCAAGAACGGCTACACCGAGACCCTGTTCGGTCGTCGGCGTCCGATCCCCGAACTGCTCAACTCGAATTGGCGCATCCGCCAGGCGGGGGAGCGGCAGGCGATGAACGCCGGCATCCAGGGGCTGGCCGCCGACATCTTCAAGGTGGCGCTCGTCCGGATCGACGAGGCGCTCGACGACGTGGGACTCGACAGCGAGCTCGTACTGCAGGTGCACGACGAGGTGATCGTCGAGGTCCCCGACGGTGAGCACGACGCCGTCGGCGAGCTGGTGGTCGAGCTCATGCGAGGCGCCGCCGAACTCGACGTCCCGCTCGAGGTCAACGTCGCCTGGGGGTCGTCCTGGGCCGACGCGAAGGGCTGACCGGCGCAGCGACGGACGACGCCCCGCCACCGACGCGTCAAGGGTGAGTTGCCGGAACTTCCCAGGACGCCTTGGCAAATGGTGTTAGCCATCCTTAACCTGGGGGCGTGCCGACGACCTCGACGCATCCACGCGTCCGCCAACGGAACGAGCCCGCCGGCGAGCGGCACACGGTCCTGGGCGCCGACCTGTTCGCGATCGGCGACGGGGCTCGCTCGTCTCAGCCTGCACTGGCCCATCGCGCCGGAACGATCTCGTACGGCGAACTCGCGGACCTGATCGACGAGCGCGTCGCGGCATTCGACCGAGCGGGACTGCCCGAACGCTCCGTCGTGGTGTTGACCGGCGACAACGACGTCGAGTGGGTCGTGTCGTACCTGGCGCTGTTGGCGCGGCGCGACGTCCCGCTGTTGGCATCCGATCACGTCGACCGGCTCGTCGAACGGTGGTCGCCGGCGGCGACGCTGAGGGTCGGCGCTGACGAGTGGCGGCTCGACGTCCGGTTCGACGTCGGTGACGAGAACCCGTCGACGTCGATCCACCCCGAGCTCGGGCTGCTGATGAGCACCAGCGGGTCGACCGGCAACCCGAAGCTCGTCCGTCTGTCGACCGACAACCTCGTGGCGAACGCGGCGTCGATCGCCGAGTTCCAGGGCATCACCACCGACGACGTCGGCATCACCAGCCTCCCGCTGCACTACAGCTTCGGATTGTCGGTCCTGCACTCCCACCTGATCGCCGGGGCGTCGGTCGTCGTCACGTCGACGTCGGTCGTCGATCCCTGTTTCCGGGCGCTCCTGCTCGACCACGGCGTCACGAACCTCGCCGGTGTCCCGCACACCTACGATCTGATCGACCGAGCCGGACCCGAGCAGATCAGGGTGCCGACACTGCGTTTCCTGGCCCAGGCAGGTGGTCGCATGGCCCCCGACAAGATCGCGGCCTGGTCGGCGCGTGCCGGGCGTTGGCATGCGCAGTGGTTCTCGATGTACGGCCAGACCGAGGCCACGGCCCGGATGACGTATGTGCCACCGACAGCGGTCCGGTCCAACCCCGACGCGATCGGTATCGCCATCCCCGGTGGCACCCTCGAGATCCGCCCGACCGACCAGGTCGATGCCCAGCCCGGCCCGACCGACGATCCGCGCGGATCCGTGACCGACGACGCGGTCGGCGAGATCGTGTATCGCGGGCCCAACGTCATGCTCGGCTACGCCACCGAACCCGCCGATCTGGCGCTCGGCCGCACGATCTCCGAACTCCGAACCGGCGACCTCGGGCGGGTCGACCCCGAGACCGGGTTCGTCCGGGTGGTCGGTCGACTCGCGCGGCGGGTGAAGCCGTTCGGCTTCCGCATCGACCTGGACGACGTCGAACGACGACTCGCGGATGCCGGGGTCGAGGCCGTCGTCGCCGGCGACGACGATCTGGTGGTCGCCGCCGCACCTCGGACCGACCCGTCGCGAACGGTCGAGTTGGTCGCCGCAGCGACCGGCCTGCCCTCCAACCGCATCGTCGCGTTCGACCGAACCGCACCCCGGACGAGCAACGGCAAACTCGACTACCCGACGCTGCTGCGCGACGCCCACGACGCGATCCCGACCGCGCCCGGTGATCCCTCGATCGGCAACGGTGACCCGACCGACCGTGGCGCGGCCGTGCGTGCGACGCTGATGGCGGTGCTCGGCGTCGACGCGATCACCGACGACGACACCTTCGTCGGTCTGGGCGGCGACTCACTCAGCTACATCGAGTGTTCGATCCGGCTCGAGCGAGCCCTCGGATCGCTGCCGACCGACTGGCATCTCCGTCCGGTCCGTGAACTCGCCGCCGAACGCGCGCCGCGCCGACTCGCCCGGGTCGACACGACCGTCGTGCTCCGAGCGGTCGGCATCCTCGCCGTCGTCTCGACCCACATGCGCCTCTGGCACGTACCGGGTGGATCGCACCTGCTGCTCGGTGTGGTCGGCTACAACCTCGCCCGGTTCACGATGCCGATCGCCGACACGCAGGCGCGGTTGCGGTCGGGATTCCGCACCGTGCTGCGTGTCGCCGTGCCGACCGTGCTCTGGACGCTGGCGTTCATGGCCGTGGGTCAGTACACGTGGCACACGCTCACCCTCGTCAACAACTACATCGGGCCGCGATCACACGCCGGCAACCACTGGCACTTCTGGTTCATCGAAGTGTTCGTGCACGTCGTCGTGCTGACCCTGCTCGTCACGGCCATCCCGGCGGTACGTCGTCTCGACCTGCGGTTCCCGTACGCGTTCCCGCTCGCGTTGCTCGGCGGCGTCCTCACGCTCCGGATGGACTGGGCCGACATGGGCGATTGGTACAACCTGCGGTTCCGGACCCACGCCGTGGCCTGGTTCTTCGTGCTCGGCTGGCTCGTGCAGCGCTCGACACGCCGACATCAGCAGGTCGCCACCAGCCTGATCGCGCTCGTCACCGCGTACGGCGTGTTCCAGAACCCCCAGCGCGAGTACTTCATCGCGACCGGACTGGTGCTGCTCGTCTGGGTGAAGGAGATCCCGTTGCCACGACCCGCGGTCGCCCCGATCGCCACCGTCGCGGCGGCCAGCATGTGGATCCTCATCAGCCACTTCATGATCTGGCCGCCGATGAAGGACTGGTTCATCGTCGAGGTCGCCTATCCGCTCACGGTGCTGGCGTCGATCGGCGTCTGGTGGACCTTCACCCACGGTCCGAGGCTGGTGCGTGAGCGCCTGGCGTCGACCGTACGATCCCGACCCGTCGCCGCCGATCACCGGCCGGCGACCTCACTCGTCTAGGAGTTCCATGACCCCCCGAACCACACGTCGCCTCGCCCTGCCGCTCCTCGCCGCGGTCGGCGTCGCCGCTGCCGGGTGCGGTGGCGACGACGACGTCCTGCGCGTCTACAGCGGGCGCCACTACGGCATCGAGGCCGCGTTCGAGCAGTTCACCGAGGAAACCGGCATCGAGGTCGACTTCCTCACCGGCAACGACGCCGAACTACGCGAGCGGATCGCGGCCGAGGGCGACGAGACCGATGCCGACGCCTACATCACCGTCGACGCCGGCAACCTCGCCGCTGCGGCGGCGGACGGCCTGTTCCAGCCGATCGACTCCGACGTCCTGGCGTCCGCGATCCCGGCCGAGCTGAGCGACCCCGACGGGCTCTGGTACGGGCTGACCGTCCGGGCGCGCACCATCGTCTACAACCCCGACGAGATCGCGGTCGACGACCTTCCGACCACCTACGAGGAACTGGCCGAGCCGGAGTGGGCCGACCGGGTCTGCATGCGCAACGCGTCGAACGTCTATCAGCAGTCGCTCGTCGCGAGCTTGATCGAGCACCACGGGTACGACGGGGCGCTCGAGATCGTCGAGGGGTGGGCGGCCAACGCCGACATCATGGGCAACGACGTGTTGATCCTCGAGGCGGTCAACGACGGCCTGTGCGAGGTCGGCGTCACGAACCACTACTACCTCGCTCGCGAGTACGACGAGAACCCCGACTTCAACGTCGAGTTGATCTGGGCCAACCAGGACGACCGCGGCACCCACGTCAACGTGTCGGGTGGCGGGGTCACGACGCACTCGAGCCACCCGGAGGACGCCGTTGCGTTCCTCGAGTGGCTCGCGACCGATGGCCAGCAGGTGCTGATCGGCGGCAACCACGAGTTCCCGGCCAATCCCGACGTCCCGCCCGACGAGGTGCTCGTCGAACGGTTCGGCGTCGACTTCGTGCGCGACCCGCTGCAGGCGTCGGTGTTCGGTGCGCTCAACCCCGACGCCGTGCGGCTGATGGACGAAGCCGGCTACGGCTGATCGGAACTCCTCGCCCGTGATCGCGTTTCGTCGGCCGACCTCCCGGAGCGGGTGGTCGTGGACCTCGGTCGTGATCGCCGCGCTCGTGGTGATCCCGGTGGGGATGCTCGCGACGAGCATCCTGACACCGCGGACCGACGTCTGGTCGCAGCAGTGGGCGACACGTCTGCCCGGCGAGATCGTCGACACCGCGCTGTTGCTGGCCGGCGTCGGCGTCTGCTCGACGGTGCTCGGCACCGGGCTGGCGTGGCTGGTGTCGGCGTATCGGTTCCCGGGCGTGCGCGTCTTCGGCTGGATGCTGATCCTGCCGCTCGCGATGCCGAGCTACATCCTCGGCTTCCTCACCCTCGCCACGCTCGGGCCGACCGGACCCGTGCAGGATCAGTGGCGCAGCTGGTTCGGCGCCGACGCCTGGTTCCCCGACATCGAGTCGATCTGGGGCGCGACGATCGCGTTCACGCTGGTGCTGTATCCGTACACCTACCTGCTCGCCCGGGCCGCCCTCCGCGATCAGGCGGGTGGCGCGTACTTCGCGGCGCGGATCTTGGGCGCCGGTCCGACCGAGGCGGCGCGTCGGGTCGTGCTGCCACTCGTGCGACCCGCGATCGCGGCCGGCGCCGCCGTCGTGATGATGGAGACCCTGACCGACTTCGCGACGGTCCAGTACTTCGGCGTCGACACGGTGTCGGTCGGGGTGTTCCGGATCTGGCGTGGCACCTACGACCGCGACGCGGCCGCCGAGATCGCCACGGTGGTGTTGGCGTTCGCGCTCGTCGCGATCGCGATCGAGCGGATCGCCCGCGGTCGGGCACGGTACGGCCAGAGCGGCGGTGCCGGTGCCGGTCTCGAGCGTCGGGTGCTGTCGGGATGGCGGGCGGCGGCTGCGACCGCGGTGTGCGGCGGCGTCGTCCTCGTCGCGTTCGCCGGCCCGGTCCTGCAGCTCGTCGTCTGGGCGGTGCGGGAGCAGACGGGTGGGCAAGGGACACCGCTGCTCGACGCGTTCCCCGAGTACCTCGCCAACTCGCTCCAGTTGATGGCGATCACGGTCGCCGTGTGCCTGCTGGTCGCCGTCGTGGTGGCGAACGCCCAGCGGTTCGGGAGTCGGCGGATGACCGGCGTCGCGGCCCGTGCGGTGGCGATCGGCTACGCGGTGCCCGGCCCGGTCGTCGGGATGGGCGTGCTGCTCGCCGTCGTCGGAGCCGACGAGGTCCTCGAGTCGTTCGGACTCGACCTCCCAGGAGCGGTCGCGACCGGTTCGCTGCTGGTGCTGGTGTACGCCTACGTGATCCGGTTCCTGGCGCCCGGACTCGGTGCCGTCGAATCCGGACTCGGGCAGGTGTCGGAGGAGATGACGGCATCGGCCCGTTCGCTCGGCGCCACGCCGATGGCGACGGTCCGACGGGTCCACCTGCCGCTGTCGAAGGCGTCGCTGTTGTCGGCGGCGATCCTGGTCGGCGTCGACGCGCTCAAGGAACTGCCGATCGTGCTGCTGTTGCGCCCGTTCGGGTTCGAGACCCTGCCGGTGTGGGTCTACAACCTGGCGTCGGAGTCCAGATACGAACAGGCGGCCCTTCCGGCGCTGTCGATCATCGTCGTCGCGCTGGTCCCCGTCGCCCTGCTCTCGCGACGGCTGGAACGACCCGGATAGCTTGACCGCCGGAGTTCCCCGATGACGGCACTGCAATTCGATCACGTGACCAAACGCTTCGGCCGGCTGCACCGGCAGGTCGTCGCGCTCGACGACGTGACGATCGACCTCGCCGATCACGAGGTGCTGGCGCTCGTCGGACCGAGCGGGTGCGGTAAATCGACACTCCTGCGGGCGATCGCCGGGATCCACCCGATCGACGCCGGCACCATCCGACTCGGCGATCGCGTCGTCGACGACGGCCGGGTGCAGCTCCCGCCGGAGCGGCGACGGGTCGGGCTGGTGTTCCAGGAACACGCCCTGTTCCCGCACCTCTCCGTCGCCGACAACGTGGCGTTCGGTGTCCGCGACGAGACGTCATCGACCCGTGCGGCCGAGATGCTCGAACTCGTCGGCATGACCGAGTACGCGGAGCGGTTCCCGCACGAGCTGTCGGGCGGGGAGCGTCAACGGGTCGCGCTCGCCCGGGCGCTGGCTCCCAAGCCCGACCTGATGCTGCTGGACGAGCCGTTCGCGAGCCTCGACACCAACCTGAGGGCGCGAGTCCGCGACGACGTCGTGGCGATCCTGCGGTCGACCCGCACCCCGGCGGTGTTCGTCACCCACGATCAGCACGACGCCCTCGCCGTCGGCGACCGGATCGCCGTCCTGCGTGCCGGTCGCATCGTCCAGGTCGGCACGCCGGTCGAGGTGTTCCACCGGCCCGTCGACCGTTTCGTCGCCTCGTTCATGGGAGAGGCGAGCTACGTGCCGACCGCGGAAGCCGGCGACGTCACCGGCCTCGCGGCCGATCTCGACCCGTCACTGGTCGCGGCGGCCGATCGCTCGCTGATGCTGCGCCCCGACGACATCGTGCTCCAACCCGGCGACGGTGCGGTCGTCGAGCATGCCGAGTTCCGCGGCACGGTCTGGTGCTACACCGTTCGGCTCGCCCACGGCGCCCGGGTCAAGTCGTTGCGCAACCACCTCGAACCGGTCGAGGTCGGCGCCGCCGTCCGGGCGAGCCTGCGGCCCGGACACCACCCGGTCGTGCTCGATGCCTGAGCGCGATCACTGGTTCGAAGACGTCGCCGACCACCTCGGCGCCGCCTATCTGCGGTACTCGTTCACGAAGGGCACCCGTCAGGAGATCGACTTCCTCGTCGCCGAACTCGGTCTCGAGCCCGGCATGCGAGTGCTCGACGTCGGCTGTGGCCCGGGTCGTCACGCTTACGAGCTGGCCGAACGCGGTATCGCGACCCATGGCGTCGACGTCAGCCAACGGTTCGTCGACCTCGCGAAGGAGGGGGCGCCGTCCGGCGCAACCTTCGAGCGCATGGACGCCCGCCACCTGGTGGAGCGTGACGATCTCGCCGGCAGTTTCGATGCGGCCATCTGCCTGTGCCAGGGAGCGTTCGGTTTGATGACCGCCGACGGTCACGACCGGACCGTGCTCGCCGGGATCGCACGCACCCTGCGTCCTGGTGGGCGGCTCGCGCTCAGCGCCTTCAGTTCGTACTTCGTGATGAAGCACTGGGAAGGTGCCGACTTCGACGCCGACACCGGTGTGAACCATGAGCGGACCGAGATCCGCGACGAGGCCGGATCGACGACCGAGACCAGCCTGTGGACCGGCTGCTACACCCCGCGCGAGTTGCGGCTGCTGTGCGAACTGGTCGACCTGACGGTCGATTCGATCGACTCGGTCGAACCCGGTGCCTACCGCCGAGCCGAACCGTCCGTCGACACGGCGGAGTTCCTGGTCATCGCGACGCGCCGCTGATCGAACCGCGCCGTCCCCGGTGCGAATTTCGCCGTGACCGCCTCGGCGGACGTCCTGCTAGCATGGTCGCCTGCGTCCGGGCCTTCCGGCGCGCCCAAAACAGTCATCTGTCCGTCTCATCTGTCCGTTTCGAAAGCAGTCCATTCCTTGTCCGATACCACTACCACCGAGCCCGCCACCGATCCCAACTTCGGGACCTTCGACGAAGAGGGCAACTACACACCGCGTGAGGTCGTCTCGAACGACCTCGGCATGAGCTTCGCCGACGCCATCGACGGCACGATCGTCGAAGTCGAAGACGGTGAGCTCGTGCACGGCACCGTCGTCAAGATCGACAAGGACGAGGTGCTGCTCGACATCGGCTACAAGAGCGAGGGCGTGATCCCGAGCCGTGAGCTGAGCATCCGCAACGACGTCGACCCGTCCGAGGTCGTCAGCATGGGCGAGCAGGTCGAGGCGCTGGTCCTCACCAAGGAAGACAAGGAAGGCCGGCTGGTCCTCTCCAAGAAGCGTGCCCAGTACGAGCGCGCCTGGGGCGACATCGAGGCCAAGAAGGAAGCCGACGAGATCGTCGAGGGTCCGGTCATCGAGGTCGTCAAGGGCGGCCTCATCGTCGACATCGGCCTGCGTGGCTTCCTGCCCGCCTCGCTCGTCGAGCTGCGTCGGGTCCGCGATCTGGCGCCGTACATCGGCACGACGGTCCAGGCCAAGATCATCGAACTCGACAAGAACCGCAACAACGTCGTGCTCTCACGTCGCGCCTACCTGGAAGAGACCCAGAAGGAGACCCGCGACAGCTTCCTCAACAACCTGAAGATCGGCGAGGTCCGCGAGGGCACCGTGTCGTCGGTCGTCAGCTTCGGCGCGTTCGTCGACCTGGGCGGCATGGACGGCCTGATCCACGTCAGCGAGCTGTCGTGGAAGCACGTCGACCACCCCGGCTCGGTCGTCGCCGTCGGCGACCCCGTGAAGGTCCAGGTGCTCGACGTCGACTTCAGTCGCGAGCGCATCTCGCTGTCGCTCAAGGCCACCCAGGCCGACCCGTGGCAGGAGTTCGCCGAGACCCACGAGGTCGGTCAGCTCGTCTACGGCCGGGTCACCAAGCTCGTCCAGTTCGGTGCGTTCGTCCAGGTGGGCGACGGCATCGAGGGGCTCGTCCACATCTCGGAGATGTCGGCGCACCACGTCGACTCGCCCGAGCAGGTCGTCACGCCGGGTGAGGAACTCTGGGTCAAGATCATCGATCTCGACCTGCAGCGTCGCCGCATCTCGCTGTCGATCAAGCAGGCCGCCGAGGGTGGCGAGCTCGCCCCCGAGTACACCGAGCACTTCGAGGTGGACGAAGAGGGCAACTGGGCCGCCAGCGAAGAGGTCGAGGCCGCCTGGGCCGAGTTCGAGTCGGCCGATGCCGGCGACGAGTCGGCTCCCGCCGAGGGCGAATCAGCCCCCGCCGACGAGGGCGAAGCAGCCCCCGCCGACGAGGCCTGAGGCCCGTTCGCCCGATGCTCCTGGTCGGCCTGACCGGGGGGATCGGCGCGGGCAAATCCACCGTCTCGGCGCTGTTGGCCGAGCGCGGTGCGATCATCGTCGACGCCGACCAGATCGCGCGCGACCTGCAGTCGCCCGGTTCGCCGGTGCTCGACCGCATGGCCGAGCGGTTCGGTGATCAGATCATCCGCAGCGACGGTTCGCTCGATCGAGCGGCCGTCGCTGCGGTCGTTTTCGGCGACTCGCCCGAGGCCAAGCAGGCCCTCGCCGACCTCAACGGCATCGTCCACCCCGCGATGCAGGACGAGATCAGACGCCAGATCGAGGCGCAGCGGCACACCGATCGCATCGTCGTGCTCGACTTCCCCCTGCTCGGCGAGAACCCACGCCGCGACATCGCCGCCACGATCGTCGTCGACATCGACCCGGAGATCGCCGTGCAGCGACTCGTCGAGTTCCGCGGGATGGACGAAGCCGACGCCCGCAACCGCATCGCCAGTCAGATCTCGCGTGAGGAGCGGTTGGCGCGTGCGACCCACGTCGTCGACAACTCCGGCGACGAAGCGGCACTGCGGCGCGAGGTCGACGAACTCTGGCGTCAGCTGCTCATGCTGCGCGGACGCGTCGGCGGATCTCGTCGAGACTGGCTGACGCCCACACCTCGCCGTCGTCGTCGATGACGCCGGTGCGTTCGAAGCCGAGCTGCGCGTAGAAGCGCTCCGGCCCGCCGGGTTCGTCGACGAAGCTGACGTCGAGCCGGTCGCATCCCTGCTCGGCGAGGACGTCCGCGAGCTGCGCGATCGTCCGCCGGGCGATGCCGCGCCGCTGGTACCAGGTGTCGATGAGGAGGCGCCACAGACACGGCGTCGGATGGGCCTCGTCGGCGAGCGCCACCATCACGAAGCCGGCGATCCGGTCGTCGGCGACGATCGCCCGGTACCACGGTCGGACCTCCACGCCGTCGCGGAGCGGCGGGTGGGCGGCGTCGGCGATCGAGAACGCCACCGATGACACGAAGCGCCGCTGGCTCTGCGACACTTCGATCTCGCACACCCGTCGTACGTTGTCGTGGCTGACCTCGACCAGTTCGATCGACTCGGGCGGACCGACGTCGCGGTGGCGCCACTTGTCCCAGGCCGGCCGCAGCAGGCTGAACCGGGTGTCGTCGGCCCACTCGCCACGGACGAGTGCCGACGAGCGAACCGTGCCGTTGTACTCGAAGCCGCACCGCTCCAGCACGCGAGCCGAGGCGACGTTCTCGGGGTCGAGCGTGGCGGTGATCCGGTGCGCGCCCGCCTCGAGGAACAGCCACTCGACGATCGCGCGGGTCGCCTCGACCGCGAAGTTGTGTCCTTGCTGCTCGGGTGCGACGGTGTACCCGAGCGCTGCCAGCTGACCCTCGTCGTCGAGCCACACGGCGATGTCGCCCACCAGGTGTCGGTCGTGGTCGATGGCCAGCTGGATCCAGTGCCCGGGCGTCGGTCGGCCGAGTCGTTCGACGTCGGCGACGAGCTCGTCGGCCATCTCGACCGTGTACGGGAGCGGCCAGTCCTGGAACCGTGCGACGACGTCGACGTTGCGGTAGCGCACGAACTCGGGCACGTCGCGCGCCGCGAGCGGTCGGATCGTGAGCCGTTCGGTGTCGAGTCGGAACGCCGCCATCGACTTCATTCAACTCGCTCCTCGCCTCGTCGGCGTGATCGGTTCCTGTGGCTCGCTCCGGAGCGGCGGCCTGGCGACCGGATAGCGTCGTCGGGCATGTCGGGCGTCTGGGTGTTCGGATACGGGTCGCTGGTGAGCCCGGAGTCGTTCGGGCACACGCTCGGTCGGCCGCTGCATCGAGGCGTCGACTTCCACGCGGCGGTCCTCAACGGGTACGGCCGCCGCTGGAACTACGGGGTGATGTCGATCACCGGTGAGAGCGACGAACCCGACGGCTCGACCCGGCAGTGGACGATCGTGGCGTTGGGGCTCGAGCAGTCGGCCGACGAGACGACCAACGGCGTGATCGGCTGGATCACCGACGACGAACTGCCGGCGCTCGATGCCCGCGAACGGAACTACGACCGCGTCGACGTGACCGACCTGACCGACGTGACGGGCCCGATCGAGGGACGGGTCGTCACCTACGTGCCGCAATCGGAACCGATCCAGCACTATCGGTCCGCACGCGATCGGGGCGAGGCGGCGGTCGAGCGTCGCTACTGGGATCTGGTCGACGGCGCGTTCGCCGAACTCGCTCCCGGCGAGCAGGAGCGCTATCGGCGCACCACACCTCCGCCCGACATCCCGATCGTGGCGATGCGACGCGACAGTGTCCCCCTCCGCCACCGTGTCCGCGAACCCTGACTCACCGTTCCGCTTGCGTTCCGGGGGCGATCGCACGAACATGGTGCGGGTGAATACCGTGCAGTTGGTGGGCGAGGTGCGTGAGCGGCCGTTCCGTCCCGGCGAGGGCAACCGGGTCGTGGTGAAGGTTCGGGTGCACGATGACGAGAGTGGCCGATTCGACAACGTCGAGTTCGACTCGTTCGGCGGCGTGGGCGACTTCGCGATCCGACTCTTCACCGGCGATCGCATCGCGGTGCGCGGACGGTTGGAAGGGCGCGTGTTCGACGACGGCGACGAGATCAAGATCGTCGCCAACCATGTCGAGCTGGTGCGTCGCGCGAGTGACGCTCCCGCCAAGGAGCGCCACCACGACGACGAGTGACCGAACGAGTGCGACCGGGGTCGTCGACCGTCGTCAGCCGCAGCGGGCTTCGACCGTACCCGGCACCGGCTCGGGGTTGGCGACCGGGTCACCGGCAGCGAAGAAGTCGCCGCTGCCGTTGATCGTGCTGCCGTCGACGGACAGTTCGATGGTGCCGCCGAACGCCTCGTAGAAGCTGCTGGCCTCCCACAGGGTCTCGTAGTTGCCGTCGTAGACCGAGATCGAGGCAGCGCCGGTGACGGGGCCCTCGTCGCCGAACTGGGTGATGTCGAGACCCGGGTCGTCGTAGGAGACCGCGGTGAAGAGGATCTCCGAACCGGCCGCGATCTGGGGCTCGAGGGTGCACAGGATGCCGAACTCGAACGTCTCGCCGTTGTCGAGCGTGAGCGACGCTGTCCCCGAGCCGCCACCCGACGGCGCCGCCGGTTCCTCGGCGGGCTCCGCTGCTGGTTCGCTCGCTGGTTCATCGGCGGGGTCGTCCGCTGGTTCGGCTGCGGGTTCATCGGCGGGGTCGTCCGCCGGTTCGGCTGCTGGTTCACTCGCTGGTTCCGCTGCGGGTTCGTCGTCGCCGCCACAGGCGCCGAGGGCGAGTGCACCGGTGAGGAGGAGGGCTGTCTGGATCCGTCGCATGCACCACCATCGCACCTGCGTCCGAGGGAAACCGAATCATTTCACTCACCGTGAACGCCGCCCTCCCACCACCCCTCGACGAACACACGTTCGCCGCTAGACTGTGGGGTGTGTCCGACACCACCATCCCGCCCGATCTCGGATCGATGCCCGTGGCGCAACCGACGGCCGAGGAGCGGCCGTTCCAGGTCGTGTCCGAGTTCGCACCGGCCGGCGACCAACCGAAGGCGATCGCCGCCCTCGCCGAGGGCATCGATGCCGGCGAGCGATTCCAGACCCTCCTCGGCATCACCGGCTCCGGTAAGTCGGCGACGATCGCGTGGACCATCGAACAGGTCCAGAAGCCCACCTTGATCCTCGCGCCCAACAAGAGCCTCGCCGCCCAGCTCGCCCAGGAGATGCGCGAGTTCTTCCCGAACAACCGGGTCGAGTACTTCGTCTCCTACTACGACTACTACCAACCCGAGGCCTACATCCCGTCGAGCGACACCTTCATCGAGAAGGACTCGTCGATCAACGACGAGATCGATCGCCTCCGTCACTCCGCCACCGCCGCCCTGCTCACGCGTCGCGACACGATCGTGGTCGCGTCGGTCAGCTGCATCTACGGCATGGGGAACCCCGACGAGTACAAGGGGCAACTCGTCGATCTGAGCGTCGAGGTCGACTACGACATGCGCAGCATCCTGCGGCGTCTGGTCGACATGCAGTACGACCGCAACGACGTCACGCTCGGGCGCGGCAAGTTCAGGGTCCGCGGCGACACGATCGAGGTGCATCCGGCGTACGAGGAGTCGGTCCTGCGTATCGAGATGTTCGGCGACACCGTCGACCGCCTGACCCGGATCGACCCGCTCACGGGCGAGACGCTCGAGGAGATGAAGCGGGTGATCGTGTTTCCCGCCACGCACTACGTCGCCGGCAACGAACAGTTGGCCGTCGCGATGGGCAAGATCGAGAACGAACTGCAGGTGCAGCTCAAGCGGTTCGAGGAGGAGGGCAAGCTGCTCGAAGCGCAGCGCCTCCGGATGCGCACCCAGTACGACCTCGAGATGATGAGCGAGGTCGGCTACTGCAACGGGATCGAGAACTACTCGATGCACATCGACGGTCGCGACTACGGCGAGCCGCCGTTCACCCTGCTCGACTACTTCCCCGACGACTTCCTCATGGTGATCGACGAGAGCCATGTCGCGGTGCCCCAGCTGCACGGCCAATACGCCGGCGACCGCAGTCGGAAAGACATCCTGGTCGAGCACGGTTTCCGCCTGCCGTCGGCGCGCGACAACCGCCCACTCACGTTCGAAGAGGTACTCGAGCGCATCAATCAGGCGGTGTTCCTCTCGGCGACGCCGAGCGACTACGAGATGCGCGTCTCGACCAAGGTCGTCGAACAGATCGTCCGCCCGACCGGCCTCGTCGACCCGGAGGTCATCGTCAAGCCCACCAAGGGCCAGATCGACGACCTGATGGAGCTGGTCAACGGCCGCATCTCGAACGACGAGCGGGTCCTGGTCACCACCCTCACCAAGAAGATGGCCGAAGACCTCACCGACTACCTGCTCGAGCAGGGGCTGCGGGTGCGGTACCTCCACTCCAACATCGACACGATCCAGCGGATCGAGATCCTGCGGGCGCTGCGCCTCGGCGAGTTCGACGTCCTCGTCGGCATCAACCTGCTCCGCGAGGGCCTCGACCTGCCAGAGGTGTCGCTCGTCTGCATCCTCGACGCCGACAAGGAGGGGTTCCTGCGCTCGGAGACGTCGCTCATCCAGATGATCGGCCGCGCCGCGCGCAACGTCGCCGGCCAGGTCGTGATGTACGCCGACAAGACGACCGACTCCATGACGCGGGCGATCAGCGAGACGCAGCGGCGTCGTCAGCTGCAGCTCGCCTACAACATCGAGCACGGCATCGACCCGCAGACGATCCGCAAGGCGGTCGGCGACATCTTGTCGATGCTCCGCCCCGACGGAACCGCGCCGATGCCCGGCAAGGACAAGCGACGCCAGCGCGAGCGGGACAAGGTGCAACGTGAGCTCAAGTCGCTGCCGCAGCAGGAGCTCGCCCGTCTCATCCAGACCCTGGAAGAGGAGATGCACGAGGCCTCGGCCGACCTGCGGTTCGAGTACGCCGCCAAGCTGCGTGACGAGATCAACGAGCTCCGCCGCGAGCTCCGCGACGCCCAGTGACGAGAGCCGGTGACGAGAACGGGTGGTGACGGCGCTCGTACCTCAGTCCCACCGGTCGATCAGGTCTCGAAGCGTGGTGCCGCGCTGCGACGTGCGTTCGATCACCACGGCGACGCCGAGGAGGCTCGCGCCGCCGAGGGCGAGCCACGTCCACGTCGGCACGGCTCGGAGGTCGGAACCCATGGCCACGAAGGTCGTGGCTGCGGTGATCACCGTGCCGATGACGAGGGGAGCGGCGAGTCGACTCCAGGCGCCGAGCGCTGCGGCGGTCACGCCGAGGGTGACGGCGGCGGGCAGCGCCCACACCGGGCCCCGGTCGATCTGTGCACCGACGAGCCACAGCCCGCCGATCGTCAGACCCGCCCCGTAGGCGAGCCAGCTGGTGATGCCCGTCGTGCGTCGCAACGCCGAGCCGACGACGAGTGCCACGGTGGCCGTGGCGAACATCCACAGGTCACCGACCGTGACGTCGGCCGGCTCGACGAGGTCGCGGACCCAGTCGTCGAGGTCGGTCGTGAACACGAAGCTGACGCCTGCCAGCGCGGTCACGAGGGCGCCGCCGGCGGTGACGGTCGGCTGTCGCATCGCTGCGCCGTATGTCGTCAGCTGGAGCCCGAGCACCACCCAGATGCCGGAGACCCAAACACTGTCGATCGGCACAGCGCCGGTCAGCGCGAGGAACCCGCCGGCGGTGATCGCTGCGGTGTCGACCGGTGAACGCCACTGGAGCGCCATCGCCGTTCCGGTGAGGAGCATGACGGCGATCATCGAACCGAGCGCGGCCCGCTCTGCGGTGACGCCGACACCGGCGGCGTAGGCGGCGACGGTGACCACCGCCGACGCCGCGGCCGCATGTGCGGCGAGTTGCGAGCGTCGGACGAGCGTCACGCCCAGCAAGCCGATCGTCGCGGCGCCCCAACCGATCCACGCATGCGCATCGGTAGTCGTCGTCCCGAGCGTCGGCGCCGACGTGACCAGGCCTACCGTGGCGAGCGCGCCGATCTGCAACGTCGTCCACCGCGGCTCGACCAGGACGAAGGCCGTGGCAGCGACGACGACACCGCAGAAGAGGGCGGTCCAGGCGTTCCCGTCGACGAACAGTGTCGAAAAGGCTCCGAGCCCGACGACGGCGAGTGCCACCTCGATCCATCCGGTCGGACCGTCGTCGGCCGCGACCCGGGCTCGGGTGGTGACGACGATCGACCCGGTGGCGACCGTGAGCACCACGGCGATCCACCAGGTGACGTCGCCGACGATGTCCGTCAGCGGTGCGATCGCCCGGAGCGCCCAAGCGGCAGGGACGCAGATCGCCACACGGTGCAGTCGACGACTGAGGAACGCGGCGGCCGCCGTGGCGACGACGGCGGTGACGGCGAGCGCCGTCGCCGGAACGTGGACGGCGGCGGACGTGGCGACGACGAGCGCGGCAACGGCAGCGATCCCGACGTCGACGAGCGCATGGTCGCTCCGGCGCCAGCGCGCGGTCGGCAGGAGCACGGCGAACGTGGTCAGGGCAGCTGGCACCGCCCACGGGGCCGTGAGCGACGTACCGAGGTCGAACTCGCCGACCACGGCAGGGGCCAGCAAGGCGGTGCCGGCGACCAAGGCCGACGCCGTGTCGCAGCGAACGACCCACGCCGTTCGACGCGCCGGCAGCATCCGCATGGCGGCCTCGGAGGCGAGGACGACGAACGCCGGCAGGCACCACCAGGCGAGCGTCGACGAGTCGACCGCCGCGACGCCGGTGAGAAGGCCCAGCACCGGTGACGCAGCGGCAGCGACCATCAAGCCGTCGTCGCGTCGGCGGCGTGCGACGACGGCCAGCACCATCGCAGCGAGCACACCGACGCTCGGACCGGACCAGCCGAGCCGGTCGCCCGTGAGTCCGGCTCGTTCGAAGGTGCCGGCGCCGATTCCGGCGTCGGCGAGGGCCGTCAAGGCCGGCGACACGACGGCGAGCGCGGCGAGTGCTGCGGGCCGGCGTTCGGCGCCGGTGGCCAGCCACGCGAGGGCGATGAGCGCGGCGATGACGCCGCCGGTCGTCCCGGTCAGGTCGGCGGCACCGACCGACGCGACCCCGATCGCTGCGACCTGGACCGCGCCGAACAGCTGCGGCCGCCAGCGATCGAACTGCCAGGTCGCCGCAGCGAACGCGAGCGCGCCGCCGGCCACGAGGCAGCCGGGCCAGGTGACGCCGAACAGGGAGAGCGACGCGACCCCGACGCTGCCGACGAGCACCGTCCCGACGTGCGCAGCGATGTTCGACGTCGACGGGGCCGGACGCCGAAGTCGCTCGGACGCGACCAGGATGCCGCCGGTGCCGAGGATCAAACCGAGCACTCGCCCACTGCGCCCGATCACGTCCCAACTGCTGACGACGACCGACGCTGCGGCGACGAGCACGAGCGCGCCGCCGAGCAGCGCGATCCACGTCGCCGCCGGCAGCCCCGAGCGGGCACGACGATCGTCGTCCGCTCCGGTTGGCTCGGGCGCCGGCGGTTCGGGTGGTGCCGGCGGAGGAGGCAGGAGTTCGGGCGCAGGCCAGTTCATGCATCCCATCGTCCGGGTTGTCGGCGGCGGGCGGTATCCGGACAATCCCCTAGGGGTTCGTAGGGGGTGCGACGTCTTTCAGGCGTTCCGACTCAGTCGAGGCCGTGTTCGACGGCGTAGCGGACGAGATCGCTGCGGCGGCTGAGGTGCAGCTTCCCGAGGATGTTCCGGACGTGGTTCTCGGCCGTTCGCGGCGAGATGCCGAGGCCGACTCCCAGCTCCTTGTAGGTCTTGCCCCGTGCGACGAGCTGCAACACCTCGCGCTCGCGCTCGGTGAGCGGGTCGGCATCCGCCGCCTTCGCCAACCGCCGGAACTCTCCGAGCACCAGTGCCGCGAGCGACGGCGAGAAGACCGGCTCGCCCGCTGCCGCCGCCGTCAGGGCGTCTCGAAGCTCGTCGACGGGCGTCGTCTTCAGGAGGTAGCCGGCCGCTCCCGAGGCGACGGCATCGAGCAGATCGCGCTCGGCCTCGCTCACCGTCAGGATCACGATCGGACACACCGTCGCACAGCGTTGGACGACCGCCAGGCCGCCGCCGCGCGGCATGTGGAGATCGCACACGACGAGGTCGGGGGACCTCGCCGTGATGACGTCGATCGCGCCGTCGGCGTCGTCCGCTTCACCGACGACCTCGAAGCGATCGCCGAGTTCGCCGCGCAATCCGGATCGCATCAACTCGTGATCGTCGGCGAGCACCGTGCGGATCGGACTCGCCGTCATGCCGACGATCCTCGCGCGCGACTGCCGGTCCAGAGGCACACTTCGGTGCCGTCACCGGGTGCCGACGTGATCTCGACACGGCCGCCGAGCTCCTCGATGCGACCGATGACCGATCGATCCAGACCGTGCGACGTTCGGGGAACCGACGGATCGAACCCGACGCCGTCGTCGGCGACGCTCGCGAACACCTGGCCGCCGTCGTCGGTCTCGACGAAGACGACGACGCGAGTCGCCGCCGCGTGCTGGAGGGCGTTCGCCACCGCTTCGGCGATCGCCCGTGCGACCAGTTGTTGGGCCCGGTCGTCGAGACCGCAGCCGTCGTCGAGCACGCTCACGGTCACCGGGGTCGTGTGTCCGGTTCGGACACGCTCGATCTCCGACCGCACCCGGGATTCCAGGTCGGCGACCGATCGGCTGGTCGAGCCGAAGAGAAAGGCGCGCAGGTCGCGGTCGGCGGTCCGCGCGGCGTCGGCGAGTTCGGGGTCGGTCGTGCTCGTCCGACGTTCGACCAGGGCGAGTGTCTGGAGGACGGTGTCGTGCAGGACGCGTCCCACCTCGTCGCGCGCGCGTCGGTCCGCGATCTCACCCTCGACCCGCCGAAGCTGGCGGGCGAGCCATCCGACCACCACCCCCACCGCGGCGAAGAACAGACTCGTGGCGATGAACGACACGACCTGTCGTGGCACGAACGCATCGAACCCATTGAGGATGGCCCCGATCCATTCGGCGGGGCCGACGAGCAGACCCAGCGCCCCGGCGACCAGCGGCCCGAGTGCCACCCCGGCCGATGCCATGGCCAGCAGCGGCCACTGGGTCGCCAGGCTCTGGGTCGTCCCGAACACGTGGCCGGGTTCGAAGACGTAGCCGTCGACGATGCTCAGGCCGAGCGCCAGTGCGACCTCGCAGGAGACGAAGGCGGTCCCGGCGAGTCGGGCCGGATGGGTTCGCACCAACCAGGTGCTGGTCGCCGTCAGTGCGAAGGTGACGCCGACGGCGAGCCAGGCCACGATCGGGTGGCGCAGCTCGGCACGATCGAACACGACGATCGCGATCATCCAGGCGAGCGCGATCCAGCGTGCGATGACGAGTGCGCGTATCACCGTGAGCCCGGTCGGAAAGAGCGTCGAACGGTGGTGCACCATACGAGTCTGGTCGACTCGCGCGCCCGATCCGGGCACCGGCTCAGCGTGGCTCGTCGCGGTGGCCGAAGCTGCCGGTCAGGGGGACGAACCTGACCGCCATGAGTCGTTCACGGACGTCGCCGTCAGCGGTGCGGCGAACGCGCACCAGTTGCTCGACCCCGCTCCCGACGGGGAGCACCAACCTGCCGCCGGGCGCGAGCTGCTCGAGCAACGGAGGCGGGACCTCCGGAGCGGCCGCCGTCACCACGATCGCGTCGTACGGCGCGCCCGGTGGGTATCCGCGCGAACCGTCACCCGTGACGACCTCGATGCGGTCACTCGTCCGGCCGTCGGCGCCGGCGAGCCGTTCGCGCGCCGTGGCCGCGAGTTCGTCGATCGTCTCCACGGTGACGACTCGGTCGGCGAGTTCGGCGAGCACCGCCGCCGCGTAGCCCGACCCGGTGCCGATCTCGAGCACCCGATCACCGGGGAGGAGTTCGAGCGCTTGGGTCATGAACGCCACGATGTAGGGCTGGGAGATCGTGACCCCGTGACCGATCGGTAGGGGCCGGTCGTCGTAGGCGGCCGCCTCGAGTTCCGGTGGGACGAACCGGTGGCGAGGAACCCGGCGCATGGCGTCGAGCACCCGTTGATCGGTGATGTCGCGGGCGGCCAGCTGCTCGGCGACCATCCGGTCACGACGCGCTCGGTGTTCGTCCATCGCTGCCCTCCTCATCAGGATGCTCGGTCGCGTGTCGGCGCTGTGGTTCACCGTAGCGATGCGCGGGCCGGACCGTGACGAGCGGAGCGGGCGGCGTCGTACGGGTGTTCGATCCGGTGTGGTAGTGTCACCCGAGTGAACGAATCCGACGACCCGGCCGACCGCCCCTCCGCGGCGCCCTGTACAGCTCGGTAGCCTTCGACGGCAATGGCTCCCCGCAAGAACCGCACCCCCTCGGGGCCGATCGTCGAAGTTCGTGGTGCCCGCGAGCACAACCTCAAGAACGTCAACGTCGAACTGCCGCGCGACAAGCTGGTGGTGTTCACCGGCCTGTCCGGCTCGGGCAAGTCGTCGCTCGCGTTCGACACGATCTACGCCGAGGGGCAGCGTCGATACGTCGAATCGCTGAGTGCGTACGCGCGCCAGTTCCTCGGCCAGATGGACAAGCCTGACGTCGACGTGATCGAGGGCTTGTCGCCGGCCATCTCGATCGACCAGAAGTCGGCGAGCCGGAACCCCCGATCGACGGTCGGCACGATCACGGAGGTCTACGACTACCTCCGCCTGCTCTACGCCCGGGTCGGGGTGCAGCACTGCCCCAACGACGGCACCCGGCTCCAGCGTCAGACGCCGCAGCAGATCGTCGATCGCATCCTCCAACTCGACGACGGCACCCGCTTCCAGGTGCTCGCGCCGGTCGTGCGCGGCCGCAAGGGCGAGTACGACACCCTGCTCGCCGATCTGTCCGGTCAGGGGTACGTCCGTGCCCGCATCGACGGCGAGACGGTGGTGATCGACGAGTTCCTCGAGCGCGACGAACGGCTGGCTCGCTACGAACAGCACAAGATCGAGATCGTGGTCGACCGTTTGGTACTCCGCGAGGGCATCGAGCGGCGCCTCACCGACTCGCTCGAGACGGCGCTGCAACTCGCCGACGGCGTCGCCGAGGTCGAGTTGGTGCCACGCGACGGCGACGGCGACGACGAACCCGACACGCTCACGTTCAGCCAGCACTTGGCGTGTCCGGTGTGCGGCACCAGCTACGAGGAGCCGGCACCACGCAACTTCTCGTTCAACTCGCCGTACGGCGCCTGCGAGACCTGCGATGGCCTCGGCACGACGTTCGAGGTCGACCCCGAGCTCGTCGTCCCCGACCCCGACGCGTCGGTGCGCGACGGTGCGCTCGCTCCCTGGCGGAGCTCCCATACCCAGTACTTCGCTCGCATGCTCGACGCCGTCGCCGATGCGAACGACATCGACCTCGACGCGCCCTGGAGCGACCTGACGGCCAAGCAGCAGAAGGTGCTGCTCCACGGCACCAAGGGCAAGCTGACGGTGCGGTACAAGAACCGCTACGGCCGGCAGCGCACCTACAGCACCGAGTACGAGGGCGTGATCCCCTGGATCAAGCGTCGCCACGAGGGTGCCGAGAGCGACTATTCACGCGAGCAGTTCGAGGGCTACATGCGCGAGGTGCCCTGCCACGCCTGCGGCGGGGCACGCCTCAAGCCGTTCTCGCTGGCGGTGACCGTCGGCGGCAAGAACATCTCCGAGGTGTGCGATCTGTCGATCGGTGAGTCGGCCAAGTTCCTCGCCGCGCTCGAGCTGTCGGAGCGCGATCGTCTGATCGCAGAGCGGGTGACGAAGGAGGTCAATGCTCGGCTCGGGTTCCTGCTCGACGTCGGCCTCGACTACCTCACCCTGTCGCGGTCGGCCGGCACGCTCGCCGGCGGCGAGGCGCAGCGCATCCGGCTCGCGAGCCAGATCGGTTCGGGTCTCGTCGGCACCCTGTACGTGCTCGACGAGCCGTCGATCGGCCTGCACCAGCGCGACAACCGCCGACTCATCGACACCCTGACCCGACTCCGCGATCTCGGCAACACCGTCATCGTCGTCGAACACGACGAGGAGACGATCCGCGAGAGCGACTGGATCGTCGACATCGGCCCCGGCGCCGGTGAACACGGCGGCGAGGTCGTCTACAGCGGCCCGGTCAAGGGCATCGAGCGGGTCAAGGAGTCGGTCACCGGTCAGTACCTGTCCGGCAAGAAGGCGATCCCGGTGCCTGCAGAGCGACGGCCCCCTCAGCTCGAGAAGGTCACGATCCATGGGGCACGCGAACACAACCTGAACGACCTGACGGTCGACCTTCCGCTCGGCTGCTTCGTGGCCGTGACCGGGGTGTCCGGCTCGGGCAAGTCGACACTCGTGCGCGACATCCTGCTGCCGGTGTTGATGCAGCGGATCTACAAGTCGAAGACCCCCGCCGGTAAGCACAAGCGGATCGACGGGATCGAGTTCCTCGACAAGGTCATCGACATGGACCAATCGCCGATCGGTCGCACGCCGCGCTCCAACCCGGCCACCTACACCGGTGTCTTCGACAACATCCGCAAACTGTTCGCCGCGACGAACGAGGCCAAGGTGCGCGGGTACCAGCCCGGCCGCTTCTCGTTCAACGTCAAGGGCGGTCGCTGCGAGGCGTGCGCCGGCGACGGCACGATCAAGATCGAGATGCACTTCCTGCCCGACGTGTACGTGCCGTGCGAGGTCTGCAAGGGCGCCCGCTACAACCGCGACACGCTCGACATCGAGTTCAAGGGCAAGAACATCGCCGACGTCCTCGACATGCCGGTCGCCGAAGCGGTCGACTTCTTCTCGAACCAGCCGTCGATCGCCCGGTACATGTCGACCCTGATGGACGTCGGCCTCGGCTACGTGCGGCTCGGTCAGCCGGCACCGACCCTGTCGGGCGGTGAGGCGCAACGTGTGAAGCTGGCGACCGAACTCGCCAAGCGGTCGACGGGCCACACGATCTATCTGCTCGACGAACCGACGACCGGTCTGCACTTCGACGATGTCCGCCGCTTGCTGACCGTGCTGTCGCGTCTCGTCGACCAGGGCAACACGGTGCTGGTCATCGAGCACAACCTCGACGTCATCAAGACCGCCGACTGGCTGATCGACCTCGGCCCCGAAGGCGGCAGCGGCGGTGGCACCCTCGTCGGCGAGGGCACGCCGGAGCAGATCGCCGCCATCGAGGCCAGCCACACCGGCCGCTTCCTGCGCGACATGCTCGACGCCTGACTCCTCTCGGCCGGCGACCTTCGATCGGGGCCTGCTCCCGCGGCTTGACTCTGGCACAGTGTGTGCCGTGACGAGCCCTGCCGCTGCCGACTCGGCGATCGATCAGTTCCCCGAGGAACAGCGACGCACGCTCAACGTGCTGCGGTTCGCCGTCGTGCCGGGTAACGCTGCCGTGGCGGGCATGGTC
>NZZV01000010.1 GCA_002698945.1 Acidimicrobiaceae bacterium | reverse complement strand
GAGGGCGAGTTCGTCTCGATCGTCGGACCCTCGGGCTGCGGCAAGACGACCCTGATGCGCTGCCTGTCCGGGCTCATGCAGCCGACAGCCGGCACGGTCACGATGGAGGGCAGGACGATCACGGCCGTGCCCGACGACCTGACCATGGTCTTCCAGGACTACAGCCGCTCGCTCTATCCCTGGCTCCGCGTCGCGGACAACGTCGAGTTCCCGCTCAAGGATCAGCGGCTGCCCCGTGCCGAGCGCCGGGAGCGGGTCGCGCAAGCCCTGGCCGACGTCGGTCTGACGGGCCACGAGTCGAAGTACCCGCGACAGCTGTCAGGTGGCATGCAACAGCGCGTGGCGATCGCGCGGGCGCTGGCGTATCGGCCGTCGATGCTGCTGATGGACGAACCGTATGCGTCGGTCGACGCTCAGACTCGGGAGTCGCTCGAGGACATGCTGCTCGACGTGTGGACGCGGCGCAACAAGACCGTGCTGTTCGTGACGCACGACATCGATGAGAGCGTCTATCTGGCCGACCGCGTGCTCGTGCTGTCGAAGGGGCCGTCCCGGGTGATCGCCGACATCGCCGTCGACGTGGCCCGCCCTCGCGACCAGATCGACACCA
This sequence comes from Acidimicrobiaceae bacterium, assembly GCA_002698945.1. GTDB lineage: Bacteria > Actinomycetota > Acidimicrobiia > Acidimicrobiales > Ilumatobacteraceae > Ilumatobacter. The sequence continues at coordinate 8,055 of NZZV01000010.1, read as the reverse complement.
AAGCCGACCCCAGGTTCGTGGAACTCCGCGCCGAAGTCGCGAGACTGATCCGCGACGCCGGCAGCAACCCGACCTGACCGACCATCGGAGGACCCATGGCGATCGACAAACCGTATTCCGACATCCCCGGCACCACGATCTTCGATGCGGAGCAGTCGCGCAAGGGGTATTGGCTCAACCAGTTCTGTATGTCACTGATGCAGGCGGAGAACCGTGAACGCTTCAAGGCCGACGAGCGGGCCTACCTCGACGAGTGGGACATGACCGAGGACCAGAAGCTCGGTGTGCTCGACCGCGACCTGAACCGCCTCATCTCGCTCGGCGGCAACATCTACTTCCTCGCCAAGATCGGTGCGACCGACGGTCTCAGCTTCCAGCAGATGGCGGGTTCGATGACCGGGATGACCGAGGACGAGTACCGGGCGATGATGGTCGGCGGTGGCCGCTCGATCGAGGGAAACCGGTACATGGACGAAGACGGCGGTGACCGCTGATGGCCCACATCTCCGCGTCCGTGTACACGTCGCACGTACCGGCGATCGGCGCCGCGCTCGATCTCGGCAAGACCGACGAGCCGTACTGGCGGCCGCTGTTCGCCGGGGACGAGCCGTCGAAGGCGTGGATGCGCGAGCACACGCCCGACGTCGTGTTCCTGGTGTTCAACGACCACGCCACCGCGTTCAGCCTCGAGATGATCCCGACGTTCGCGATCGGTACGGCGCCGTCGTACGCCGTCGCCGACGAGGGATGGGCCCGCGTCCGGTTCCCGACGTCGTCGGACACTCCGACCTCGCCGCCCACATCGCCCACTCGGTGATCCAACAGGACTTCGACCTGACGATCGTGAACAAGATGGACGTCGATCACGGTCTCACCGTGCCCCTCTCGCTCATGTTCGGGCAGCCCGACGAGTGGCCGTGCCACGTGATCCCGTTCGCCGTCAACGTCGTGCACTACCCGGTGCCGTCCGGACGGCGATGCCTCGAACTCGGCAAGGCGATCCGCAACGCCGTCGAGTCGTACGACGACAACCTGAACGTACAGATCTGGGGGACCGGCGGCATGAGCCATCAGCTCCAGGGGCCGCGGGCCGGGCTGATCAACGCCGAGTTCGACCACGCCTTCCTCGACGATCTGATCGCCGAACCCGAGCGGCTCGCCGACAAACCGCACATCGACTACGTGCGCGAGGCCGGATCCGAGGGCATCGAGCTCGTCATGTGGCTGATCGCCAGGGGGGCGATGACCGATCTCGCCGGCGGACCGGCACCGACCGTTCGACACCGCTTCTACCACGTGCCCGCCAGCAACACGGCGGTGGGCCACCTGATCCTGGAGGAATCAACGTGACCATCAACGTCGCCCTCGCCGGAGCTGGAGCCTTCGGCATCAAGCACCTCGACGCGATGAACCAGATCGACGACGTGAACGTGATCTCGGTGGTCGGCCGCACCCTCGAGCCGACCCGTGAGGTCGCCGAGCAGTACGGCATCGAACACGTCACCACCGACTTGGCCGAAAGCCTGGCGCTCGCCGAGGTCGATGCGGTCGTGCTCGCCACGCCGACCCAGATGCACGCCGATCAGAGCATCGCCTGCCTGAACGCCGGCAAGCACGTCGAGGTCGAGATCCCACTCTGCGACAACCTCGCCGACGGGCGACGCGTCGCGGAGGCCCAGCAACGCACCGGGCTGGTGGCGATGGTCGGACACACCCGTCGGTTCAACCCGAGTCACCAGTGGATCCATCGACGCGTCGGCGCCGGGGAGTTCGCGATCCAGCAGATGGACGTCCAGACGTACTTCTTCCGACGTACGAACACGAACGCGCTCGGCCAGCCGCGCAGCTGGACCGATCATCTGCTGTGGCACCATGCGGCCCACACCGTCGACCTCTTCGCCTATCAGACCGGGAGTCCGATCGTCGACGCCCACGCGATGCAGGGGCCGATCCACCCCGAACTCGGCATTGCGATGGACATGTCGATCCAGTTGCGCGCCGAGAGCGGGGCCATCTGCACCCTGTCGCTGTCGTTCAACAACGACGGGCCCTTCGGCACGTTCTTCCGCTACATCGGCGACACCGGCACGTACATCGCCCGCTACGACGACCTCGTCGACGGTCGTGAGGCTCCGATCGACGTGTCGAACGTCGACGTGTCGACGAACGGGATCGTACTGCAGGATCGAGAGTTCTTCGCCGCGATTCGCGACGGTCGCCAGCCGAACAGCAGTGTCCACGACGTCCTGCCGTGCTACGAGGTGCTCGACCGTCTCGAACGCCAACTCGCACGCTGATCGCACCGCGAGCAGCTCAGCGAGGAGCGCCGCCTCGACCCGAGCGCCCCGCGAGTAGTCTCGGCGCCGACGTCTCGATGACGACCACCGGTCGTTGCGAGCCGGTCCGGTGCGCACCTGGAGGTGGCCCATGGACGATGTCGAGGGTGCCCGAACGTTCGGGGTGGCCGGAGCCACCTATGACTCGTTCATGGGTCGGTACTCCCGACCTTTGGCCGCGCAGTTCGCCGATGCGGCTGGTGTGCGAGGTGGACACACTGCGGTCGACGTCGGTTGTGGGCCGGGTGCGCTCACGGCCGTCCTGGTCGATCGTCTCGGTGCCGAGGCGGTGGCTGCGTGCGATCCCGCACCAGGGTTCGTGCAGGAATGCGCGGCCCGGCACCCCGGTGTCGTCGTCGGGCTCGGGCGCGCCGAGTCGCTACCGTTCGAGACCGGTCGCTTCGACCACGCCCTCGCGCAGCTGGTGCTCCACTTCGTGTCGGACCCGGAGCTCGCCGCCAGGGAACTGATGCGCGTCGTTCGCTCGGGCGGAACGGTGTCGGCGTGCGTCTGGGACTTCGACGAGGGGATGGAGATGCTGCGCAGCTTCTGGGACGCGACGCTCGACCTCGACCCCGACGCTCCGGACGAGGCACGGACGCTGCGCTTCGGACGTCAGGGCGAGATCGTGCAGCTGTTCGAGCGCGTCGGGCTGGTCGACGTCGCGGAATCGGAGCTGCGGGTTGAGTCGCAGTATGTCGACTTCGACGAACTCTGGAACGGGTTCCTCGCCGGCGTGGGCCCGGCGGGCGCGTACTGCACGAGCCTCGCAGACGACGATCGGCAGCGGCTCCATCGCGCGCTGTTCGAGCGACTCGGTCGACCGGGCGGCTCGTTCACACTCGGCGCCGTCGCCCGATGCGCAGTGGCCCGGAACCCCGGCTGACCGAGGCGAGCGTCCTTCAGATCATGCAGGCTTCCACGGGTGCTCGGTCGAAGGTTCGCCATGCGTCGGCGAGGCGCCGCATGCCGGTCGCGAGGATCTCGGGCGCCGCGGTGAACGGGATCCGGATGTTCGCGCAGTCGACGTCGTTGGGGCAGAACTCACGGCCGGACGCGAGCGACACCCCGTGGCGGGCGGCGTGCTGGACGAACGCCGTGCCGGATGCCTCCTTCGGCAGTCGTGCCCAGACCGACATTCCGCCGCGCACCGACGGGAACGTCCACTCCGGAAGGTCCCGCTCGAGCGCGTCGACCACGAGGTCCGCCGATGGCCGGAGCTGCTCCAATCGTGCCGCGAGGAACTCGTCGTAGCGCTCGACGATCTCGAGGCCGAGCAACTGGCTCAGGGCGGGGGTGAACATGTCGGCGACCGCCTTGTGCACGCGGAGGCGGTTGATGATCTGTGCGTCCGCCCGCAGCCAGCCGAGCCGGAGGCCCGGCCACGCCACCTTGCACAGTGACCCGGCCAGCAACCCGTAGCCGCCGGTGTCGTACTCGTCGATCGCCGGAAGGTGACGTCGGTCGAACCCGAGGTCGGCAGCGACCCGATCCTCGAGCACGGGCACACGGTGCCGCCGAGCGAGTTCTGCGACGGCTTCGACGCGATCGGGCGGAAGTCGCGACCCGGTCGGGTTCTGATGCTGGGGATTGAACGCCAGCAGCGCCGGCCTGAAGCGGTCGATCTTGGTGGCGAGGTCGTCGACGATGATGCCGTCGTGGTCGAGCAGAACCGACTCGAAGCGTGCGCCGTTGTGCTGCACGGCGTCGATCAAGCCGGGCCACGTGTCCTCTTCGCCGATGACCACGTCACCTGGACGCACCAGGACGTCGATCGTCAGTGAGATGGCCTGTTGCGCGCCACACGTGACGAGGATCTGGTGCGGTGAGGTGGGCAGCCCCTGGCGTGAGTGCAGCTCGGCGATGCGCTGCCGCAACCGCCACCAGCCGAGAGGTTCGGCTTCGTCGAGGTCGCCGGTGTGCGCGGTGAGGTCGATCGACGAAATGAGGTCCGCGACCCCCGGCAGCATGGTCGGGATCGCCTTGAGCAGATCGATCGACGCCAGGTCCGGCGCCCACAGTCGTTCACCGACGAACCGGTCCGGGCTCGATCCCGAACGCAGGTCGTGGCCGTGCACCGTGGTGCCGCTGCCCTGGACGCGACGCACCGACCCCTGCGCGGCGAGTTCGTCGTAGGCGCGCACCACCGTGCCGCGCGACACCGAGAGCGCCGCGGCGAGCGACCGCTCCGGCGGGAGTCGGTCCCCGACGCGCAGCGTGCCGCTCTCGATCGCTGTGTCCAGCCGGTCGGCGAGCTGTCGATAGAGCGGACCAGCGCCCCCGGACCATTGGCCCAGCAATTGGACCAAGCGATTGGCCCCCACTTTGGCCCCATTGGTCCTCGAATCGGTCGCCACGCGAACCGAAACTAGTCCCATGACGCCGACGAGAACAGATCCAATCGGAGCTGATTGGACCACCACCATCGACGAACCTGTCGGGACGTCGACCACCGCACGAGACCTCACGGAACGCCTGGCCCGTGTGGAGGTCGCCGACATCGACCCGGCGCTGCTGCCGTTCCTGGCTGCGGCGGCCGCCGAACTCGCATCGGTCGCCGGGATCCCGTGGCGCTTCAGCACCGACGACCCGGCGGTCGCGCTGCTGCGCCTCATCGCAAGGGCCACGATCGTGCGCCCCGATGCCTCCGGCCCCCACACCGGCCGGCTGCTCGCCCAGCTCCGCTGAGCGGCGAGCGGGGTCGTCAGGCGGCGCGGCGCAGGACGTACACCGTCGCTCCCGACTCGAGCCCGGCGAGGTTCGGGCCGTACTCCGCGACGAGTTGTTCGAAGCCGTCGTCGAGCAGGGCGTCGAGTCGGCTGGTGTAGGCCTCGTCGGCCAGGGCGTGGTCGTTGAACGAGAACGCCAGGTGATCGCCGACGGCCACCTGGGACGCCAGCAGGTCGAGCGTCTCCGGGGGAGCGGCGCCGATCGTGACCACCCCGCAGGCCACGATCGTCCGGTACGCGCCGGGCTCGACATCGAGCTGGTTGCCGTCGACCTGCCAGAGTCGGCGATAGACGCCCTTGCGCTCGGCGACGTCGAGCATGCCGGCCGACAGGTCGGCACCATCGATGGTCGTCCATCCGGCCCGCGCCAATGCCAGACCCGACAGCCCGGTGCCGCACCCGAAGTCGAACACCGGCGAGCTGCGGTCGTCGGTGACCGACGCGAGCGCTCGCGCGAGGCGGTCCGGGGTCTCGCAGCGGTGCCGAGTGAGATCGTCGTCGTACGTCGCGGCCCAGTCGTCGTAGAGCGCCGCCTGCTCGTCGGGCGCCGATGACGTGTGGTAGACGCGGTCGAGATGTCTGTCGCTCATGGCTTCGAACCTACGACCGTACGCTCGGCGTCCCCACCCCTGTTCGGTGCGATCTCCGGGTGGCCGGTCGAATCCGACCCGGCGCCCCGGCGTTCAGGTACGTGCGCGCGGCAATGCCTTCCGAGCAGGTGGGTCGATCACGGTGTCGGAGCGCGACGCATACTCCGCCAGTCGCTCGGCGACGAGGGGCATCTCGGCGATCCTGCTGCCGGCCGCGACCTCGACGACGCGCAGATCGTCGGCGCCGGCCAGCGCGGCGCGTGTCTCGCGGGTGAAGTTCCACGTCCGGTGCCACCGAAAGCGCGGGCCGGCATCGCGTTGAACGAGGAGCCAGGCCGCCGGTGCGCGGTGCGTGCGGCGGCGGTAGCCGATGGCGACGAGCTCGCGCAGGTCGATCGGCCCCACCCAATGCAGGCCTTTGCGAACGGTCAACATCGGTCCCGACAGCTTCAGTTCGTCGAGTCGGGTGAGGAGCGGAAACGCGGCGAGCAACAAGCCCATCGCCGTCCCGAACAGCAGCAGCGGGCTGCTCAGGACCAGGCTGAGCATCGCACACACCGCTGCCACGAGGAGCCCACCTCCGGTGATGATGCGGGGCACACGCGTCCTGAGTCGACGTTCGATCACGCACAGGCAGGGTAACGCGAGCCCAGTGGCGCGGACGCGGTGCCCAGCCGGTGCGAGCTCGACGTGGACTCGTTCGCAGCGGAACCGGTGGGGAGACGACCCGGCGCTCGGGCGGCGGGGCTCCCGAGCGCTGCGCGGAGGATCGTCGCCGTGCCGCCGGCGGCGTCAGGCGTCGACGGTGAGTTCGTGTACCACGGTCGCGGCGACCGCCTCGACGTCGACGAAGACACTCGGACTCGTACGTCGCAGCCGTCGGGCGCCTTCGGTCAGACAGGTCCAGATGAGCGCAAGATGGTCCAGCGTGACTTCGGGCCTCGGCTGGCGACGGTTCGACGCGAGGTGCTGCCCGATGTGGGCAGCCACCTCGCTGACGAGGCGACGCTGCGTTCGGGTGATCGCGTCGCGATAGGCCGCGTTGCCGGGCTCGATCTTGAACGCCAGCAATGGGTCGACCGATCCGGCCGTACCGGGCGGACCGAGGACCGCGGCCGTCGCTGACCGCAATCGGCAACGCGATCGATCGGTCGTCTTCCATGCTCGTCGGTAGATGGTGAGACGCTCGTCGAGCAGGTCGTCGAGCAGATCGATCATCATGTCGTCCCGACTCGGCCAGACGTTGTAGATGGTGCGGAGACTCACGCCGGCGAGCGCCGCGACCCGCGCAACCGTCACGTAGCCGAGCACGTTGGGGCCGTCACCGATGACGCCGGGATCGGTGATGGAGGCGATGAAGATCCGTGCGGCGGCGTCCAGGACGGCGATGTGCTCGTTCGTCCAGGGCTGCTCGAGGCGTGCGCTCGTCGGCAGTTGGCTGGGAAGCGTCGGCATGTCGATCGACTGAGGCCTGCTGAAGCCGAAGTACAGAGCACGGCCGGCGAGGCCGAACATCGACCAGTCCTCCGGGCCGTGTCCGAAGTCGACGCTGGTTTGTGCGCCGCAGAGGTCGGGCACGAAGTGATTGAGGACCGAGAGGCCGTCGGCGACGCACCACATCGACGCGGCGATGTCGGAGTTGGCGTGAGGTGAGGCGAAGTCTCGGCCCATCCTCGTCATCGACTCGGCAATGTCGACACCCAGCCGTCGAAGTCGCGTCGCTTCGATCAGCTGTCGTGCTTCCCCGACGTCGACGACGTCGGGATAGCCGAGTGCCCCGGCACGGATCAGCACCCGGATGTCGTCGCAGACCAGATCATGCACGAAGTTCAGTCGCGGCGCCATTGCCGCGTCGACCTCGTCGGCGGCGAGGCGGTCGGGGCGCGCACCCATCTCCGCGACCTGCGGTGCGTTCCACGGCATCGCCGCCTCGGGCTGGGAGTAGTCGACCTCGTAGGCGAGATACCGCGTCAAGTCGACCCAGAAGTCGTATTGCGTCGGCCAGCGCCGGTACAGCGCCGGTCTGGTCAGTTCCGTCGCCGCGGCGACATCGGCGAACGTCACTCGTGCAGCGAGATACGGGGTCTCGGGAAGTCCGTGTCGCCATGGTTGGTGGGCGAGTTCGGCAACCGTTCTGCGGTACCTGGTGTGGGACATGGGAGCGTTCACATCGGGTGTGTGTCGTCGTCGCCGCCGCGAGGCGGCCTGTGCGGCATGCCGAACCTACCCAGCGCTTCACAACATGTTCGGCATCCTTCACAACCTGTCCGGTTGTGACCCGGCTTCGCCTTCCTACGGTCGCCCGCTGCGCATTCGCAGGCGCGGGATCGTCGAGCACGAGGAGCGAAGCAACATGACACGAGAGATCGACCGTCCGTCCGGCCCGTTCGGCGCCCGCCG
>NZZV01000009.1 GCA_002698945.1 Acidimicrobiaceae bacterium | reverse complement strand
TCGTCGTCGTCGACGGTCGTGGTGGGGCCGGTCGAACCGGCGATGGTCGTCGACACGTTGTTCGCAGCTACGCCGGACGAACCGCCGATGAACGACGACTCGACCTTCGGAACGATGCGACCGTCGATCAGGACAGCTTCGAACTCGACCTCGATCGTCGCCGATCGGAACTCGACCTCGACCTCGTTGGTCGAGTCACTCGAGTCGTCGTTGCTGTCGTCCTCCGCCTTGGTGACGGTCCATCCCGGCATCGGCTCGGCCGAGGCCAGTACGAGGACGCCATCGAGCACATCGACGGTCACGACGCCGGCTTCACCGACCTCGAACGAGGTGAGTCGGTCGGACGCCGGGGTGGCGGCGATCGTGGTGGTCGGTGCCGTCGTGGTCGTCGATGACGGATCGGGCACCTCGACGCCGATGGCGTCGGAGCGTTGGGCGGCGTCGGGTACCGACAGCTCGATGGTCGACGCCGGTGGTAGCACCGCCTTCGAGGCGCCGGACTCGACGGCCCCGTCGAGGATCTGGGTGTTGACGAGGGCAGCGGCGGAACCGGCGCCGAGGACGCCGATCAACGAGAGTGCGATGGCGATCTTTGTTTTCATGTCGGTCACCGTACGAACCCATCGACCAACGCTCGGTCCGACCCGATCCAAGGAACGTCCAAGAACGAGCGCAGGTTCGCCAACTCGGGTCGGTGGACCCTGTTCCACGTCGTCGGAGGGGCGACAATGGGGCCGTGCATGTCCTGCTGGTCGAAGACGACCCGTCCATCGCAGACTCCTTGTCCGATGGTCTGCGCGCTGCCGGGCACCAGGTCACCCACGTCGCGACTGGCGCCGGAGCGATCGCGGCGGCGCCTTCCGAGATCGTCCTGCTCGACCTGGGATTGCCCGACATGGATGGCTACGACGTCTGCCGGCAGATCCGCTCGACCTCTGAGGTGCCGATCATCGTGATCACCGCTCGCGGTGAAGAACTCGACCGTGTGCTCGGTCTCGAGCTGGGTGCGGACGACTACGTGGTGAAGCCGTTCGGGTTCCGCGAGCTCCTGGCCCGGATGCGGGCGGTCACCCGCCGGACCCGACCGCAGTCCGGCGTCGATGCCGCCGATGAGGGCCAGATCGAGGTCGGACCGCTCGTGATCGATCCACGTACGCACCGCGTCGTCATGCGCCGCCGCGACGGCGAGCTCGAGCCGCTGTCGTTGACACCGAAGGAGTTCGAACTCCTTCGCTACCTCGCCGAGGACGCCGGTGCCGTTCGGAGTCGGACCGACATCGTCGAGCACGTCTGGGACGCGAACTGGTTCGGCCCCACCAAGACGGTCGACGCCCACGTGGCCAACCTGCGACGCAAGCTGGGTGATCACGAGTGGATCGCCGCCGTGCGCGGCGTGGGCTTCCGTCTCGACGTGCCGGCGGCTCCGCCGTGAAGTGGCGGCTCGTCGCGGTGATGGTCGGCGTCGTGGCACTGGTGTTGGCCATTCACGACATCCCGCTCGCGAATCATCTGGAGACGGTGGAACGAGATCGCCTTGCGACGAAGTTCGAGCGCGACGCGTTCATTCTCGGTGGCCGTTCGGAGGAGGCGCTCGAGGACGGGTCGGCGGCCACGGACACGGGACTCAACGCGATGGTGCTCCGGTACGCCTCGGAGGAGGACGTCGAGGTGGTGATCACCGACGCCGACGGGATCGGTGTCGTCTCGTCCGACACCACCAAGGTGGGAGAGGACCTGACCAATCGCACGGAGATCGAGCAGGCCCTGGCCATCGGTGAGCCACAGACGGGCGAACGGTACTCCGACACGCTGGGCAGCGACCTGTTCTTCGTCGCCGTTCCGGTTCTCTCGGGCGATGACCGGGTCGGGGCCGTGCGGATCTCGGCCCCGGAGTCGATCGTCGACAGCCGCGTCGGCGATCAGCTTCGCGGTCTGCTCCTGGTCGCGCTCCTCTCACTGGCGATCGCGTCGGCCGTCGCGTGGCTGTTCGCGGCGAGCGTGGTGCGACCGTTGCGTCGGCTGCATGCAGCAACCGATCGGCTCGCCGCCGGTGATCTGTCCACCCGTGCCCCGACCGACGAGGGGCCCCGTGAGATTCGAGACGTCGCCGATTCGTTCAACTCGATGGCGGCCCGAACCGAGCAGCTCGTGGAGCGTCAACGTTCTTTTGCCGGCACGGCATCGCACCAGCTGCGCACACCGCTGACCGCGTTGCGTCTCCGGCTCGAGCAGCTGTCGATCGAGGCCGGGGACGACGAGCAGATCGGATCCACCGTCGAGAACGCGCTCATCGAGACCGACCGGCTCCGACGCATGATCGAGGGGCTGCTCGCGCTCTCCCGCGCCGAGGACACCGCGGTCGGGCCGGACGTCGTCGACCTCGCCGTAGTCCTGCACGATCGCGCCGAGCACTGGCGGCCCCTGGCCGAGGAGTCCGATGTTCGCATCGACGTGGCTGCAGCCACCGGCACCATGGTGTCGGTCGTGCCCGGCGCGGCCGAGCAGATCATCGACAACCTCATCGACAACGCGCTCGAGGTGTCAGCACCGGGGAGTCGCCTGTCGTTGACGCTCCTCTCCGGTCCGGCGTCGACCGAACTCCACGTGATCGACGAGGGACCCGGCCTGTCGGAGGACGAGCGACGTCGGGCGTTCGAACGCTTCTGGCGAGCCGACGGGGCCGCACCGGGTGGATCAGGCCTGGGCTTGGCGATCGTGCACCAGCTCGCGAACGCCAGCGGCGGCAACGCCGAGCTGCGAACGGCACCGGGCGGCGGCGTCGACGCCACCGTGACCCTGCCGAACGGCAGGGTCAGAGCGACTTGATGCCGTCGATGACAGAGCGCCAGCGGTCGGCTTCGGATTCGTACGGCGCGTAGAACGAGATCCGGCTGATGACGTCGCCGTAGCGGCGACCGAGCTCGGGCGCGACGTCCTCGGGCGGCCCGACGACGGCGAAGGTGTTCAGGATCTCGTCGTCGATGAGGTTGCCCATCTCGTCCCACTTGCCCTGCTTCGACAAGGCGTTCAGTTCGTCCTGGAGGCCACCCCAGCCGTGGATCTCGAGCACGCCGCGGTAGGCCGGCGTCGAGCCGTAGAACGCGATCTGCTTGCGCACGGCGGTCGCTGCCTCATCCATCTGCTCGTCGGTCGTGCCGGTGACGACGAACGACGGTCCGACGATCTCGAAGTCGTCCATCGTCTTGCCCGCCTTCGCCCGTCCGGCCTCGAGCGCCGGGATCGTCACCTCGCGCAGGAACTTCTCGGTCGTGAACCCGTGGCAGAAGAAGCCGTCGCACACCTCGCCGGCGACCTCGGTCATCAGCGGGCCGACGCCGGCCAGGAAGATGCGCGGCACGCCGAAGTCGCCCAGGTCGTCGGGCGACGGCGTGAAGAACGGGGTCATGAGGGTGTGGCGGTAGAACTCGCCGCGGAACTCGAGCGGGGTCCCGTTCTGCCAGGTGTCCCAGATGGCACGGATCGCCTGGATCATCTCGCGCATCCGCGCCGCAGGGCTGCTCCACTCCATGGAGAAGCGCTTCGTGATGTGGGGCTTGATCTGGCTGCCGAGTCCGAGCACGAACCGGCCCTTGCTCAACGCCTGCAGATCCCAGCCGATGTTGGCGAGCAGCATCGGGTTGCGGGCGAACGCCACCGCGATCGAGGTGCCGAGTTCGATCTCGGAGGTGGTCGTCGCACCGAGCGCGAGCGGGAAGAACGGGTCGTGCGACGTCTCGGCCGTCCAGGCGCCCGAGTAACCCGCCGCCTCGAGTTCGGCCGCCTTGGCGGGGGCGTCGTGGATGGAACCGGAGAGACTGGCGTCGACCTTCATGAACCGTCACGGTAGGCCAGGCTCGGTCACGATGACGATGCGGGACGACGATGTGAGACGGCACGCGGGCCGTTGGTTGTCAGTCCTGATCGCGGAGGAACTTCTCGACCTCGGCGGCGAGTTCGTCGCCGCTTCGATACTCGAGGCTGGGCCCACCGCCGTCGATGTCGGCCACATCGTCGCCGGCGTCGTAGAGCTGTTCGAGCTGGTGCAGCATCGACTGGTGTTCGGGATTGTTCGCGACCAGTTGATCGAGACGACGCCCTTGCGTGAGCACCTCCCCCCGCAGTTCCGCGGCATCGAAGACCAAGCCCGTCGACTCGCGCAACCCGTCGAGCAAGGCGACGCTCGCCGACGGGTACGGCATCGTCGCGATGTAGTGCGGGACCTGCGCCCAGATGCCGATCGCCGGGATGCCTCGGTCGTGCATCTCGCGTTCGAGCGCCGCAGCGGCGCCGGCTGGGACGTCGATCGTGCTGCGGAGGAACGGAACCCGCGCCAGGACGTCCTGTGACGGGCTGCTGATCGAGAGTCGGGCCGGTCGGGTGTGTGGCACCGCGAACGGATAGGCACCGAGATGGGCCATGTGGCGAACGCCGAACTCGACGGCCAGTTCACCCACGATGCCCGTGAACCGGTGCCAGGCCATGTCGGGTTCGGGACCGTGCAGCACGAGCACGTCCTGGCCGGTCTGGTCGGTGCCGGAGGACAGCACGATCCGTTCCCAGTGCAGCACCGAGTGGAGGCCTTCGCGGAGTTCCATCATGGGTCGGCGAGCCCGATAGTCGACGTAGGTGTCGTCGTCGAACTCGAGGATCGGTGACGCTCGGGCGTCGACCCCTGCCGCGTCGACCGCCGCCTTGGCAGCGCCGCTGGCGTCGATCCAGCCACTCAGTCCGACGAGCAGCACGGGGTCGGTGACCTCGGGCCGATCGGCCAGCCATCGCGCGCTCGGGTCGTCCACGGGCCCGAGAGTACCGCCGATAGGGTGACGCGCATGGCCATCGATGTCACCGATGCAACGTTCCAGACCGATGTCGTCGACAAGTCGCTCACCACACCCGTCGTGGTCGATCTGTGGGCGACGTGGTGCGGACCGTGTCAGACGCTCACTCCGATCCTCGAGAAGGTGGTCGGTGAGACGAACGGCCGGGTCGAGCTCGTCAAGGTCGACATCGACGCCAATCCGGGCATCGCGCAGGCGTTCCGCGTGCAGTCGATCCCGATGGTCGTCGCCTTCCAGGGCGGCCAGCCGGTCGACGCATTCATGGGCGCGCAGGGCGAACACGAGGTCCGCGAGTTCGTCGAGAAGCTGTTGCCGAGCGCCGCGGAGTCGCAGCTGGCGTCGCTCATCGCCGCGGGTGACGAGGCGTCGCTGCGTCTGGCGCTGCAGGCCGACCCCGGGAACGAGGAAGCGATCGTCGCCCTCGCCGAGATGCTCGTCGATCGTGGCGACGTCGACGAGGCGTTGGCGCTGCTGGAGCGGATCCCGGAGAACGACCGGACCCGCCACATCGCCGCCAAGGCTCGGGTGCACATCGCTCCGGAGGACGACTACGACGACCGACTCACGGGCTTGCTCGACCGTGTCAAGGACGATGACGACGCACGCCAGGAGTTCATCGACATCCTCGAGTTGATGGGCCCGCACGACCCGCGTACCGCGCCCTACCGCAAGCAGCTCACCGCTCGGCTCTTCTGAGTCGACTCGAGCCCCTGAGCGGGCTGTGATCCGCGGCGCGTTCGGCCGGCGTACGGCCTAGTCTTGTTCACACCGACTTCCTCCTGATCCGTCTCGCGCGCGGTTGCGTGCGACCGACGAAGGAGGTGGTCGATGTCCGACCTCGACGCTCGTCCACACGCCATCGCGCCCGAGGACAGCGCGGAGCGTGTCAGTCCGACTGCGCTGTCCCGGCCGGCTCCGCAGGTGCCTCCGGCCGAACGGGCGCGCGCCTGGCTCGACTGGTACGGCCCGGGACGACTGGCCGTGACCGTGTGTTGCGTCGCACTGGTGGCGGTCGGCGGCTTCTGGCTCGTCCGAGCGCCGGCGCCGTCGGCCGAGGCAACACTGCCGAGGGCGTCCGCACCGTCGGTGCCGGGAGCCCCGCCGGGGGTCACCCTGCCGGTGACGTCGTCGCCGGGCGACGCGGCGTCGACGTCCGCACCTGCGGCACCGTCGACGGCACCGGTGACCACGGTGGGGCTCACGCACGTGGTGGTGCACGTCGCCGGAGAGGTGAGCGAACCGGGTGTCTACGAACTCGCCGCGGGCGCCCGGGTCGACGACGCGGTCCGCCAGGCCGGCGGACCCACGGCCGAGGCCGACCTCGACGCCGTCAACCTTGCCGAGTTCCTGGGCGACGGGCAGCGACTCTTCGTCCCGCCGGTCGGTGTGGCCGACCACGCGACGACGCCGGTGCTCTCGCCGCCGTCAGCGTCGGGATCGTCGTCGGGGTCGTCGTCGGGATCCTCGGACTCGGCCGGAGCGCCCGTCGGCCCGATCGACGTGAATCGGGCGGACATCGACGAGCTGGAGGAGCTCCCGGGCGTCGGTCCGGCGACGGCACGTGCGATCGTCGACGATCGCGAGGCGAACGGCCCGTTCCTCAGCGTCGACGACCTGGAACGCGTCGCTGGTGTGGGCCCGGCGAAGCTGGCGGCGCTGCGCGACCTGGTGACGGTGTGACACAGACGAACTTTGTGCTCGGCGGTCGTAGCGTCAGAGGACGAGCGAGCGACCGACGACCTGCGCCGACACGACGAGCGCGATCGACACGCCGACGGCCACGGCGGCGGTCAGATAGAGCAACTCGCGCGAGTAGTCGTTCCACGACGCGATCGGACGACGGGTCGCCCGCCAGGCGGCCACGAAGCCGAGCAGCAACCAGAACGGCACGCTCGCCAGCACAGCGAGCGGGTAGGTGGACTCGTCGCCGAAAGGTGCACCGGCGACGAGGAGTCCCGGCGCAGCGGTGGCGCCGAAGAACAGCCCGATCAGTCCTGACGCTCGGCCGTCTGCCAACCACATCGCAGCGAGCGCGATGGCTCCGAGCACGACCATCGGGATCATCCCGAAGACCGGTCCGAGCGTGCGAATCCGACGCCTGTACCACCGTGGTCCGGCGGTGAGCGGTACGGATCGCCCCTCGTCGGCAGGCTGGCGGCGGCTCATCGTGTCGATTCCCTCAGTTTACGGTGCGTCCGGGCTCGGTCGGCGCCACCCCGTCACCGATCAGGGTGTCGCCGCGCTGGCCGTCGTGTCGGCGCTCGCCGTCCGGACGGGCGGCTCCGTCGCCACGTGGGCGTGCGGCGCCGTGGCGGTGTGGCTGGTCGGCGTCCCCGATCGCCGAGCCCGCTCCGCGGGGAGTGTCGCGGTCGGGTGGGGCATCGCCGCCGCGCTGGTCGTGGGCTGCGTCGTCGTCGGGTCGTGGCGCTCCACGACGGCCTGGGAGGGCTTGACGCCGAGCCGTCTCGGTCCGTTCGACGGATGGGCGCTCGTCATCGACGACCCACAGCCCTACCCGGGTTCGACCCGTGTGATCGTCGAACTGGACGGCGAGCGGTTCGAAACGTGGCACCGCGGTCGCGCTGCGCGACTGCGGGCGGGATCGTGGCGAGCAGGCGAGTGGGTTCGGATGGTGGGGGAGCGGGCCGAGCTCGACGACGAACGCGCCCATCGAGTCGCGTGGCAGCACGTGGTCGGCGAGCTCGAGTTGACGTGGGCCAGCGACGTGGTGCCCGGCCGTCCGATCGACCGAGCCTCCAACCGGGTCCGGTCGGCGATCGAGCGAGGCGCCGGCACCCTGCCCGGCGACGACGGCGCCCTCTTCCGGGGGCTGGTCGTCGGTGACGACCGCGACCAGCCTCCGGAGATGATCCAGCGATTCCGCGCGTCGGGCTTGTCGCACCTGACCGCCGTCTCCGGGCAGAACGTGAGCTTCGTGTTGGCCGCAGCGGGTCCGTTGCTCGTGCGGCTGCGACCGTGGT
Source organism: Acidimicrobiaceae bacterium (assembly GCA_002698945.1). Taxonomy (GTDB): domain Bacteria; phylum Actinomycetota; class Acidimicrobiia; order Acidimicrobiales; family Ilumatobacteraceae; genus Ilumatobacter. The sequence continues at coordinate 15,129 of NZZV01000009.1, read as the reverse complement.
GGCGGTGGGTGGTCACCCTCGGATTGATCGCCTGGTTCGTGAGCCTGACCCGCTTCGAGCCGTCGATCGTGCGGGCGGGTGTGATGGCCGGGCTGTCGGCGACCGGGTTCGTGCTCGGTCGGGAGCGGTCGCCGTTGCGCCTCGTGGCGTGCGCCGTCATCGGACTGCTGTCGATCGACCCGCTGCTGGCCTGGTCGATCGGGTTCTGGCTCTCGGTGGGGGCCACGGCCGGGGTGGTGACGGTCGGGCCGTGGCTGGCGGCGCGGCTCGGCACGCTCGGCCCGCTCGCCACGCCGGTCGGGGTGACGCTGGGCGCTCAGGTCGGGGTGGTGATCCCGCTGGTGTGGGTGTTCGGTTCGCTGCCGGTGGTCAGCGTGCCCGCGAACCTGTTGGCGGTTCCGGTCGCGGGTTTCGTCATGCTGTACGGGTTGCCCGCGGGACTCCTGGCGGGTGCGCTCGCCGAGCCGGCGCCGTGGTTGGCGTCGCTGGTGATGTTGCCGTGTCGGGTCGGTGTGCGATGGGTCGACACGATCGCGGTCCTGGGGGAGCGGTTCGAGCCGGGTGGGTCGGCGTCGTGGTGGGGTTGGGCCGGACTCGTTGTCGCGATCGGTGCGATCGCTGCTATGAACAGAGGTCGCCATGGGAGTCCATCTGCTGATCGGTGACGAGGAGTCGATCTTGCGCGCCAAGGCGCACGATCTCGTGCACCAGCTGATCGGCGACGGTGACTGGTCGTTGATGGTCGACGAGTTCGACGGCGACGAGTACGAGCTGCGTGAGGTCGCCGACGCCGCGCAGACCATGCCGTTCCTGACCGACACCCGAATCGTGGTCGCCCGCGGCGTCGGCAGGTTCAATGCCGACGAGCTGCCACCGCTGCTCGGCTACCTCGACAACCCGCTCGACTCGACCGAGCTGGTGCTGGTCGCCGGCGGCGGCCGACTCGCCAAGAAGCTCACCGACGCCGTCAAGTCCGCCGGTGGTCACACGACGAACACCTCGCCGCCGAACCGGGCGAAGGATCGTCAGTCGTGGGTGAAGGTCGAGGCCGAGGAACACGGTCTCCGGCTCGACGCCGCCGCGGCCGCTCGCATCGCCGAACAGCTCGGCGAGGACGCCGGCCGGCTCGAAGGGCTCATCGCCGTGCTCCGATCCACCTATGGCGAGGGGGTCCGCGTCGGCGTGGCCGACGTCGAGCCGTTCCTCGGCGAAGCGGGTGGGGTGCCACCGTGGGACTTCACCGACGCCATCGACGCCGGTCAGACCACCAAGGCGCTCACCCTGCTCGGTCGCATGATGCACGGCGGCGATCGCCACCCGCTCCAGATGATGGCGATGCTCCACGGCCACTACGCCAAGCTCGCTCGGCTCGACGGCGTCGACGCCCGCAACGAGCAGGAGGCGGCCGACGCGATGGGCATCAAGGCCGGCTTCCCCGCCAAGAAGGCGCTCGGCAACTACCGCCGTCTCGGTGGCAATGGCGTCCGCCGGGCGATCGAGTTGCTGGCCAAGGCCGACCTCGACCTCCGTGGCGACAGCGACCTCGAGCCCGAGCTGATCATGGAAGTGCTCGTCGCCCGCCTGTCACGCCTCGGCCGCCGCTGACCCCGCCGGGCTCGACCAATGCGTGAACAATTTGCGGAACAGTTCCGTAAATTGTTCACGCATTCGGTGGGGTTGGCGGGTGGGGCGACGTCAGCCGGCGGCGTGGCTGAGTTCGGACTCGCTGAAGGGGCCGAGGGCACGGTTCTCGGCCGAGAAGTGGTAGAGCGCCACGCCGAACACGCCCTTGGTGGCACCTGCTGCGAGGCCGGCGCCGACGGCGACCACGATGCCGACGATCAGGAGCGCGATGCCGCCGCTCGTCGCGGCGACCCCACCTGCGACAATCAACACGCCGCCGAGCACGCCGAGCACGATCCCGACGATCATGGCGACGGTGGCGATGCCGCCGATCACCACGTTGCCGGTCGCCTGCTGTCCCCAGCGCTGCTTGACCAGGTTGCCGGACCGCTTGACGGCGTCGATCGGGCCGATGTCCTCGAGGGCGATGACCGGGATGACGAGGAACGTCACGAAGCCCCACGCCGCGGCGCCGATCGAACCGAGGATGTTGCCGACCGCCCCGCCCTTGTCGCGCACGATCGCGAAGATCAGGCTGACGATGGCCGACACGATCGCCCAGCCGATGATCGTGCCGCGTCGACGGCCGGCGATCGCCTTGGCGGCGGCGATGTCGGGCTCCTGGCCCTGCAACGCCTGATCGGCGGCCGCCGCCAGGATGACGTTGTAGTAGATGACGATGCAGGACGCGACGAACGATCCGAGTGCGATCAGGCCGTAGCCGAGGTACACCAGCAGGTCGTCGGAGGTCTCGGCCGAATCGGAGGCGACGAGGAACATGCCGGGTCCGGCGATGACGGCGACGGCGATCAGTGCGAGCACACCGCCCACCAGCGGCAGACGGAGCAGCTTCGGGTGTTCACGGATGACGCCCCACGACTTCTTCGTGAGCTCCCACCCCTGGCGCATGCGTTGGAACATGGCCGCGAACCTACTCGCCGGACCGGCCGGGACGCACTGAACTTCAGAAGAGCAGGAACCGGAGGAGGAGTGTCAGACCGGCGAAGAAGACGAACACGGCGACGCCGAACCAGCGTCCGTAGGTCTGGTAGAGCCACGCGGTGAATGACCACTTCACCTCGTAGTCGGGGTCGTGCACCTTGCGGAGCTGGCCCGTGAGCCACATCACGGGACAGCCCAGCGTCGCGACCTGCAGGGTGACCATCAGAGTCAGCAGGAACACGAACACCGGACCCGAGAAGTAGACCGCGCCGAGCACGACCAATGCGATCACGATCGGGAAGTGGACCAGGTCGATGACGTTGGCGACGTGCCACCAGATCACCGTGTTCGGTTCGTCGGGCGCGTTCGTCGACGACCCGTTGGTGCGTGCCGCCTTGCGGGCGGCGGCGCGGCGTTCGATCGTGGTCATCGAGCTCGTGCTCGACTCGGTGCTCGACGTTCCCGGGTCGGTGTGCGCCACGGACCCCATGCTACGGCCGGGGTCCGTGGGCCGCTGCCGGGACGCGACGAAGCCCGGGCACTGGGCCCGGGCTTCGTGATCGATCGCACTGGTCGGTGCCGGAGCACCGAGAGCGAGGTCAGACGGTGGTGTTGACCTGCTTCATGAGGCGGCTCTTCTTGCGAGCCGCGGCGTTCTTGTGGATGACGCCCTTCTGGGCGGCCGAGTCGATGCGCTTGATGGCGGCATGGACGTCGGCTTCCTCACCCGTCGTGAGGGCCTTCTTGGTGCGCTGCTTCATCTCGCTGCGGACGGACTTGTTCCGCTCGTGCGCCTTGGCGTTGGTGATGTTGCGCTTCTTCTGGCTCTTGATGTTGGCCACGGGACGTTCCCTACCTTGGTGTTTCGTGTGTTCGGTGCGATCGGCGGTGCGACGAAACGTGTCCATCACACAGCGCGTTGAGGCTATCGGGACCCGGATGGCAACCCCAACGCCCCGCCGCGACGCCCCGGGCTACCCGCCGCGCTCGCCCGGGCGCGCTCGAGTGCCTGATGCCGGGCTGATCTGCCCAGTCATGGAGTGAACCCGAGGGGTCGGGACGGCGGTCGCCAAGCCCCGAGCCGTCGCAACGTCGTGAGCAGTGGCGCCGGTCGGGTGGTGTCAGCCGGCGGGGACGACGCCGATGCGGAGGTGGTTACCGCAGGGGTCGGTGAGTTCGAGTTCCAGGCCCCAGGGGGCCGTCTCGATCGGCACCTCGAACTCGGCGGCGATGCTGTCGAGTTCGTCGACGTAGAAGTAGGCGAGCGATCCGGGCGGTGCGTCGCCCGTGTGCTCCGACAGGTGCAGGTGTACGTCGCCACGCCGCAGGAACACGTACAGCGGGAACCCCGGCTCGAACTGGTGCTCGCCAATCATCTCGAACCCAGCCGTCGGTACCACCCGACGACCTCGCGAGCACCCTCGACCCGGAGGACGGGTACCAACTCCTCGGCCACCGTCTCGGCCCGACACATCGACACACCGACACCGACACCGAGTCGATGCTCGGCGCGAGACTGGTCGTATGCAGATCCGGGAGCTGACGAGCGGCGACGCCGACGCGCTGGTCGCCTTGTTCGTCGCTGTGTTGCCCGATTCGCCCACGGCGCAGTCGACCGACTCGGCCGTCCAGCACGCGTTCTTGAACGATCCGACCTCCTTCGTGCTCGGTGCCTACGTCGACGACGAACCGGTCGGGCTGGCCTGGGGCATCCAGATGCGGTCACCGAGTGGGCGTCTCACCACGTACCTGCACGAACTCGACGTCCGCCCGGACCATCGCCGGCAGGGCGTCGGCACGGCTCTGGTGGCAGCGGCGATGCAGCAGGCCTGGCAGCGTGGGTCGACGCGGTTCTGGTTGTCGACCGGCGGTCACAACGAGGCCGCCCAGGCGTTGTACGAGTCGCTCGGCGGCGACCGCAAACCGCTCGGCGACGTCAACTACTGGTGGAGCCTCGAACCAGACGCATGACGAGGCAGCGGTCGCCGTCGAAGTCGCGTTCGCCGACCGGCTCGAAGGCGAGTCGTTCGTAGAAGGCGATCGCACGTCGGTTCGTCACCATCGGGTCGATCAGGATCTGCGACGCGCCGTGCACGTTGAAGCAGCGTTCGACGACCGTGGTCATCAGCTGCGCGCCCAGCCCGCGTCCGCGGTCACCCGGGGCGCCGATCCAGATGTCGATCGTCCACGTGCCCGGCTCGACGGCGCCCCAGTACTGCGACTCCTCCTCGTGGGCGTCGGTCAGCTGGACGAACCCGATCGCGCGTCCAGCCTCCTCGGCGATCATCAGCTCGCGCCACGCGAGGTCGCGGTCCACCTCGACCGCCCAGTCCCACCAGTCCATCGCTCGACCGCCGAGCGCGGCCAGAACTGCCGGGTCCTCGTCCCAGCGTGCGATCAGGGTCACGTCGTCGACCCGCATGGGGCGTACCTCGACCATCGCACGAGCGTAGAGGCCCGACAGGCCGCGTGACGGGGGCGATAGCGTGGGGAGTTCCATGGATCTGGCCCGCATCCGCAATTTCTCGATCATCGCTCACATCGACCATGGCAAGTCGACGCTGTCCGATCGCATCCTCGAGATCACCGGCGCGGTCCAGGCCCGTGACATGAAGCAGCAGTACCTCGACTCGATGGATCTCGAGCGCGAGCGCGGCATCACGATCAAGGCCCAGAACGTCCGCGTCGAGTGGCACGACCACACGTTCCACCTCATCGACACACCGGGACATGTCGACTTCGGCTACGAGGTCAGCCGGTCGCTCGCCGCCTGCGAAGGCGTGCTGCTGGTGGTCGACGCCGCTCAGGGCATCGAGGCGCAGACCCTCGCCAACTGCTACCTCGCGCTCGAGCACGACCTCGAGATCGTCGCCTGCCTCAACAAGATCGACCTCCCGGCGGCCGACCCCGACCGCTACGCGATGGAGCTCGAGAACGTGCTCGGTATCGCCGCCGAGGACATCCTCCGCATCTCCGCCAAGACCGGCGAAGGCATCCCGGAGCTGCTCGACGCCATGATCGACCGGATCCCGGCGCCGACCGGCGACGCCGACGCGCCGCTCCAGGCGCTGATCTTCGACTCCCAGTTCGATCAGTACCGCGGCGTCGTCTCGTCGATCCGCGTCATGAACGGGGTCCTCAACGCCAACGACAAGCTGCACTTCATGCAGGCCGGCGCCGACCACGAGGCGCTCGAGATCGGCGCCCGCCGTCCGCTCACCACGCCGATGAAGCAGCTCGGCCCCGGCGAGGTCGGATACCTGATCGCCGGCATCAAAGACGTCGGCGACGCCCGCTCCGGCGAGACCGTCACCACGATGTCGAAGGGGTCCGACACGCCGCTGCCCGGATACCAGGACCCGAAGCCGATGGTCTTCTCCGGCCTGTTCCCGATCGACGGCGACGATTTCGAAGACCTGCGCGACGCGCTCGCCAAGTTGAAGCTCAACGACGCGTCGATCAGCTACAGCCCCGAGTCGTCCGGTGCACTCGGATTCGGCTTCCGGTGCGGCTTCCTCGGTCTGCTCCACATGGAGATCGTCAAGGAGCGCCTCGAGCGCGAGTTCGGACTCGCCCTGATCGCCACGGCACCATCGGTGGAGTACAAGGTCACATCGACCGACGGTGAGGTGACGGTCGTCTCGAATCCGGCCGAGCTGCCCGTCGTCCAGAAGATCGACACGATCGAGGAGCCGGTCTTCAAGGTGTCGATCATCACGCCCAAGGAATACACCGGCGCACTCATGGATCTGTGCCAGACCCGGCGTGGCGAGATGAAGCGGATGGAGTACCTCTCACCCGAGCGGGTCGAACTCGACTACGAGATCCCGCTCGCCGAGGTGGTCGTCGACTTCTTCGACCAGCTGAAGTCCCACAGCCAGGGATATGCGTCGCTCGACTACGAGCTGACCGGCTACCAGGCGTCCCATCTCGTCAAGGTCGACATCTTGCTCAACGGGCTGCCGGCCGACGCCTTCTCGACGATCGTGCACCGCGACAAGGCGGAGGCGTACGGCCGACGCATGTGCGAGAAGCTCAAGGAGCTCATCCCGCGTCAGATGTTCGATGTGCCGATCCAGGCCGCGATCGGCGGCAAGGTCATCTCTCGAGAGACGGTCAAGGCGCGGCGCAAGGACGTCACCGCGAAGTGCTACGGCGGCGACATCTCCCGCAAGCGCAAGCTGCTCGAGAAGCAGAAAGAGGGCAAGAAGAAGATGAAGGCGATCGGTCGGGTCGAGGTCCCCGGCGACGTCTTCATCTCCGCCCTCAAGCTCGACGACTGATCTCCCGCCGATTCCTGTCCCACCCGCCTCGTCCTGGTCACGCTTCTGCCACTCGACGTGTCGGAACGGTGTTGTTGAGTGAACATGCTTTCGAGTGTCACCCGTCCAGGTGATCTGCTCACACGTCCGGGATTGCGGGGATACAGTCGAGAGGGATGAAAGCTTCAGCCTGATGGGCGACCCGAGCGGGACCACCGCACCAGCCATGACCGATCTCGCCGCCACCGGGCTCGAGTGGCTCCCACACGGCCAGGACATGGCCGACCTGGTCGGTCGTCACGACTGGGCATCGACGGCTCTCGGACACCCGTCGACGTGGTCGAGGGCGCTGCGAACCGCCGTCACCACCTGCTTGTCGTCGAACTTCCCCCTCCTGGTCCTCTGGGGCCCCGACCTGGTGAAGATCTACAACGACGGCTACCGCGAGATGATCGGCACCGAGAAGCACCCGCGAGCGCTCGGGGCGCCGGTCGCAGAGATCTGGCCGGAAATCTGGGACACGGTCGGCCCGATGTTCGACAGCGTGCTCAGCACGGGCGTGGCGACCTGGAGTGAGCACCAGTCGCTCCTCATCGACCGCAACGGATTCACCGAGGAGTGCACGTTCACCTTCTCCTACAGCCCGCTCCACGACGACGACGGTTCGATCGCCGGGATCCTCGACATCTCGGTCGAGACCACGACCGAGGTCGTCCAGGCCCGAAGGCTCGAGTGCATCGCCGATCTGAGTTCGTCACTGTCGCTGCAGGATCACGCCACCGACGCGTGTGTCGCCGCCATGGGGGCCCTGACGCGTCACTCGCGCGACATCGTCGCTGCCGACATCATGCTGGCCGTCGACGGCTCGCTGGTGCCGGTCGCCTCGAATCGTCGTTCGCTGCGGGCCGCCGGCCGACTCGCGTCGATCGCGGGGGAGGTGCTCGACGGTCAACCGCGCACCGTCGGCCAGCCCGAGCCCGGGTTCCCGGCGGAACACCGGCTGACCCCGCTCACCAACGCCCGCGGCGAGGTGATCGGTGTGTTCGCTGCCACGCTCAACCAGCTCCGACCGTTCGACGCCGCGTATTCGCAGTTCGTCGACGTGCTGGCCCAATCGATCGGCAGTGTCGTCGAGCGTGCCCAGCGCCGCTCCGAGGTCGTCGGTGAACTCCAGTTCGTCAACGAGACGTTGCAGCGGGCGATGGTGCCGGCGGTGCGTGACACACCGACGATCGCCGCCCGCTACCTGCCCGCCGCCAACAACCTCTCCGTCGGCGGCGACTGGTACGACATCGTCGACCTGCCCGATCAGCGGCGCGCGCTCGTGGTCGGCGACTGTGTCGGTCACGGGTTGCACGCCGCTACCGCAATGGGTCAGCTCCGCAGCGCGGCGCGGGCGCTCCTGCTCGAGGGGTGCGACCCCGCCAGGATGATCGCGTCGCTCGACACGTTCTCGAGTTCGATCGAGGGCGGTGGTTGTGCCTCGGTGGTCTGCGTCGTGGTCGACCGGGCCGAGGGCACCCTCGAGTACTGCCGCGCCGGCCATCCGCCGCCACTCGTCCTGGACTCGTCGGGAACGTCGTGGCTCGACGCGCCCGGGGGGCCCGTGCTCGGGCTCGACCCCGATGCGCCCCGCTCGAACACCACGGTGGCGTTCGATGTCGACGACGTCTTGCTCATGTACACCGATGGCCTCATCGAGCGGCGCGGCCGCTCGATCATCGACCAGTTCGACGAGCTCGCACGCAATGCGACGCTCGTGAGTGATCGCAACGTCACCCAGATCGCCGATTCGATGCTGCTCATGATGGACGTCGACGCGGTCGAGGACGACGTCGTCGTCCTGGTCAAGCGCCTCGAAGACGTCGACTGAACCTGCCGCCGGCCAATCGGTGCCCCGATCCGTGTGTGCCGACCTCCTGGTCGTACCATCGCTGACAGGGCACGAGGAGGCGTCATGGCGACACACGACCTGGTCATTCGAAACGGCGACATCGTCGACGGGAGCGGTGGCGAACGATTCGCCGGCGACGTCGCGATCGACAACGGCACGATCACCGAGATCGGCCGCGTCGAGGGGACGGGACGACGGGAGATCGACGCCGACGGTCGATTGGTCGCACCCGGCTTCGTCGACATTCACACCCACTACGACGGCCAGGCGACCTGGGACGGCCAGCTCGCCCCCTCGTCGTGGCACGGTGTCACGACGGTCGTGATGGGCAACTGCGGCGTCGGATTCGCCCCCGTCTTCGAACGCGATCGCGAGCGCCTGATCCAACTGATGGAAGGCGTCGAGGACATCCCGGGCACCGCCTTGCACGAGGGGCTGAGCTGGGACTGGCAGAGCTTCCCCGACTATCTCGACGAACTCGACCGTCGCCCGCGCGACATCGACCTCGGCGCCCAGGTGCCGCACGGCGCACTCCGGCTCCACGTGATGGGGGAGCGGGGCGCCACCCAGCAGCCGGCCACCGCCGACGACATCGCCGAGATGGCCCGACTGGCGCGAGAGGCGGTCGCCGCCGGTGCGCTGGGCTTCACGACCACCCGCACCGTCAACCACCGCACCAGCCTCGGTGAGCCCACGCCGACGTTGCAGGCCGAGGCCGACGAGCTGATCGGAATCGCCCGAGCGCTCGGTGAACTCGGCACCGGTGTGCTCCAGGCGGTGAGTGACTTCGACGACCTCGACGGCGAGATCGATCTGTTCCGTCGGATGGCAGCGGAGTCCGGACGACCGATCTCGGTCTCGGTGGCGCAGGGGCCGCGGCGACCCGACGACTGGCGTGACGAGCTCGACGCGTTCGCCGCTGCCACTGCGGCCGGCGTCACGATGCGGGGACAGGTCGGTGCCCGCGCCGTCGGGCTCATGCTCGGGCTGGAGGCGACGCTGCATCCGTTCATGTACAGCCCGGTCTACCGTGAGATCGCCGACGTGCCGCTGGCCGAACGCGTCGCTCTGATGCGCGATCCCGAGATGCGCCGTCGCATCATCGAGACCGCCCGCGTCGAGGACACCAAGCTCGGCAGCCTCGCGATCCAGCGGTACAAGTTCATCTTCCGGCTCGGCGACCCACCCGACTACGAACCCGATCCGGCGACGTCCATCGCGGCGACCGCCGCACGCGAGGGCCGCGACCCCGCTGACGTGGTGTACGACTGGCTGCTCGAGTCGAACGGGCGGGCCCTGCTCTACCAGCCGGCGCTCAACTGGGCGGGCGGCAACCTCGACGCGGTCGGCGAGATGCTGCGCCATCCTGCGTCGGTGCCGGGCCTGTCGGACGGCGGCGCCCACGTCGGAACCATCTGCGACGTCAGCTTCCCGACGACCCTGCTCCAGTGGTGGGGGCGCGATCGTCCGCACGGCCGCATCCCGGTCGAGACGCTGATCGCCAAGCAGTGCCGGATGACCGCCGAGACGGTCGGGCTCACCGACCGCGGCGTGCTCGCCCCGGGCAAGCGAGCCGACGTGAACGTGATCGACTTCGACGGGCTGACGTTGCACGCTCCCGAGATCGTGCACGATCTGCCGGCCGGTGGCGCTCGACTGCTCCAGCGTGCTGTCGGCTACGACCACACCTTCGTCGCCGGGACCGAGATCATGGCGACCGGCGAGTCCACCGGGGCGACACCCGGCCGTCTCGTTCGAGGCGCCCGCTGACGCACGTGTGACGTCTCCGACGTCGTCTCGCGACGATGATGACGGCAGGATGGCCTGATGTCATCGACGTTCCGGGCAGTGCGCGGCAACCGGAACTCGCAGCTGTTCTTCAGCGGTCTGCTCCTGTCGACGATCGGCACCTGGGTGCAGTTCACCGCGATCGCGATCGTCGTCGACCGCCTCACGGGCAAGGCGACGGCGATCGGCATCCTCACCGCGTTGCAGTTCGCGCCGATGCTGTTCTTCGGTGCCTGGGGCGGTGCCGTCTCGGACCGGCTCGACCGGCGCAAGATGGCGATCGTCACCCAGGCGCTGTTGGCCGCGCAGGCGGTCACGATTGCGATGCTCGACTTCGCCGGTGCCCTGACGGTCGGTGCGATCTATGTCCTCACGCTCGTCCTGGGTCTGATCAACGCGCTCGACAATCCGGCACGTCGCGGCTTCGTGACCGAACTGGTGGCCGAGCATCAGATCGCGTCGGCGGTGTCGCTCAACACTGCCGTGATGACCGGCGCGCGCATCTTCGGCCCGGCGTTGGCGGCTCTGCTCATCGACCAGGCCGGTCTGGCGACGAAGTGGCTGTTCACCGCCAATGCGCTGTCGTTCGTGGCGATCATCGGATCGCTGCTCCTGCTCGACCCGAGTCGGCTGTTCCCGCCGCCCCGCGTCGCACGGGGTGGCACGCCGGTCCGCGACGGCCTGCGCTACGTGCGGCGCACCCCGATCCTGTGGGCGACCTTCATCGTGTTCACGGTCGTCTCCACGTTCGGGTTCAACTACAACGTCGTCCTGCCGCGTGTCGCGAACGAGGTGTGGGGTGACGAGGCGTGGTTCGGGTGGACCCTGACCGCGATCAGCGTCGGCAGCCTGCTCGGATCGCTCGCCACTGCGTCCCGCGAGCGGGTGTCGCTGCGGTGGATGGCGGGGATGGGGGCGATCCTCGGAGTCGCCCAGCTCGGCCTCGCTTGGGCGCCGAGCGGCACGCTCGCGATCGTCGTCGGACCGGTCATGGGGCTCGGCGCGGCCGGGTTCGTCGCCGCCATGAATTCGATCACCCAACAGGAGTGTCCGCCCGACATGCGCGGACGGATCCTGGCCCTCACCGCCGTTGCGTTCCTGGGGTCGTACCCGATCGGCGGGCCGCTCACCGGGCTCGTCGCCGACACGGTCGGTCTGGCGTGGTCGCTCGCCTACGGTGCCGTCATCAGCCTGATCGCCGTCGGGGCGCTGGTGTGGTGGGCCCTCGGTCGCCACCCCGCCGACTCCCGCTTCGAGGTGCTGCGCACCCTGCTCGGGTCGTCCACCGCCGTCGCCCCCAGCACCAGCGAACGCCCGTGACCAGAAGGGGTCACCTTCTGGCCCTTCAGGTCGAGGTGACCACGAGGTCGATTGCCAGAAGGTGCCTGACCCCTTCTGGCGTGGGGTACAACAGGGGTCATGACCACACGCTCCATCGTCTGGTTCCGGCGCGACCTGCGGCTGCGTGACCATCCGGCACTCGCCGAGGCGTGCGCGACGGGGGAGGTCCTCCCCGTGTTCGTCGTCGACCCGGCGTTCGACGGTGCGGGCGCGCCGCGCCGGGCACTGCTGCACGACTGTCTCACGGCCTTGCACGATGCCACCGGTGGCGCGCTCGTCATCCGTCGCGGTGACCCGTCCGACGAGATCCCGGCACTCGCCGACGAGGTCGACGCCTCGACGGTGTACGTGTCGAAGGACTACGCGCCCTACGGCCGTCGCCGCGACGAAGCGGTCGCCGACGCCCTCCGGGGTGCCGATCGACGGCTCCGCGGCATCTCCTCCCCGTACGCCGTCGACCCCGGCACCGTCCGCAAGGACGACGGTGACCCGTACTCGGTGTTCACGCCCTTCTCGAAGCGATGGCGTGCCTGCGGGTGGAGCGAACCGATCGACGCGCCACGCAGTCCCGACTGGATCGAGGCGCCGTCGGACGGTCTACCCGACCGTCCCGAGGTCGACCTCGACATCCCGTCGGCAGCCGAGGACAATGTGCTCGCCAGGTGGCGTCGCTTCCGCGACGGCGGCGACGAGGGGCTCGATGGCTACGACGAACGCCGTGACCTCCCGGCACTCGACGGCACCAGCCGGCTCTCGCCGTTCCTGAAGTACGGCGTGGTCCACCCGCGCCAGCTGCTCGCCGAGAGCGACGCACGGTCGAAGGCCCACGCCACGTTCCAGTCGGAGCTCGCATGGCGTGACTTCTACGCCGACGTGCTGTTCCACACACCGCGCAGTGCATGGGAACACTGGAACCCGAAGTTCGACGCGATTCGCTACGACGAGGGCCGCGACGCCCATGAGAAGTTCGTCCGGTGGTGTGAGGGCCGAACCGGGTTTCCGATCGTCGACGCCGGGATGCGTCAGCTCGTCCAGTCGGGTTGGATGCACAACCGGGTCCGCATGATCGTGGCGAGCTTCCTCGTGAAGGACCTGCACCTGCCGTGGACGTGGGGCGCTCGCTTCTTCCTCCGACACCTCCTGGACGGTGATCTCGCCTCGAACAACCACGGCTGGCAGTGGGCGGCAGGTTCGGGTACGGACGCCGCCCCGTACTTTCGTGTCTTCAACCCGACCGCACAGCAGGAACGCTGGGACCCGGACTGCGAATACGTCCACCAGTGGATTCCCGAACTCGACACCGACCAGTACCCGGAGCCGATGGTCGACCACAAGGCGGAACGCCAAGCGGCCCTCGACCGCTACGAGGCCGTCAAGAACCCCTGAAGACTTCCGAGCGGCCCAGGAACCGGCGTTTGAGGGCAGCACCGACTGCACGTTCATGTCGCGTTCAGTCATCCCAGAGACGACTGAGCGCGACATGAACGGAAGCGCGGGGGTGCCCCCGAGGTGCGGGTCGTGGGCAGGGTTGCGCATCCCGGCGCTCCCGGGCGCCTCGTGTCCGAGCTTGTCGTGCTCGAGCGCGGCTCGTCGGTGCCGTGTCGGCGGTGACAGCATCGGCACATGACGCTCACGGTCGCCGCCACGAAGCCGATGCACGAGACCCACCGGATCGCGGTCGATGGCGCGGTCGACGCCGACGCGCACATCCTCGAACCGCCGACGCTGTGGGAGGAGTACATCGACCCGCAGTATCGCGATCGTGCGCTTCGGATCGTTGTCGACGAGCACGGGTTGGAAGAACTCGAGATCGGCGGCGAGCGCTCGCAACTGGCGCGCCGCGGCTTTCCTGCCACGCTCGGCGCCATGGGCGCTCCCGATCTGCCCGCCATGCAGAAGGACCCCGACCGGACCTACCTGCGAGAGGCACCCTACGGGTCGATGGATCCGTCCGAACGTCTGGAGTTGCTCGACGCGGAGAACATCGACATCGCCATCTTGTACACGACGGTCGGCCTGCTCTGGGAGGCCGAGCTCGACGATCCGGAGCTCTCGCAGGCATACACGCGGGCGTACAACCGCTGGATCACCGAGTTCTGTGCCGACTCGCCGCGCCTGGTCCCGACCGCACACCTGTCCCTCAGCGACCCGGAGGCAGCCGCCCGCGAGCTGGAGCGGGCCGTCGCCGACGGCGCCAAGGGTGCGTACGTCTGTCCGTTCACCCACGACGCCAAGCCACTCGGCCACCCCGATCACCACGTCGTGTTCGCCGCCGCACAAGACCTCGACGTCCCGTTCGCCATCCATCCCACGTTCGAGCCGCAGTGGACGAAGGGGCAGCGGATGGGGAGCTGGGAGAACGTCAAGCAGCTCCGCCTGCTCGCGTCGGTCACCGCCTCCGATGGCGTGCGACAGCAGTTCACGACACTGTTCGACTTCGGGGTGTTCGACCTGTTCCCCCGGTTGAAGGTGCTCGTGCTCGAGTCCGGCGGTGGATGGCTGGGGTACTGGCTCGACCGGATCGACGCCGTGTACGGACACACCTTCATCGGGAACAAGGTGCCGCTCGAACACAAGCCGAGCGACTACGTGCGCGAGCGCGTGTGGATCAGCTGCGACCCCGACGAGCGGACGATCCCGCACTTGGCCGAACGATTCGGCGCCGACCGGTTCTTGTGGGCGTCCGACTTCCCCCACGCCGATCACACGGCCGAGTACGTCCACGATCTCAACGAACTCGTGGCGTCGTTCCCCGAACCCGATCAGCGCAAGTTCATCGGTGAGAACGCTCGGGCGCTGTTCGACCTGCCGCCCGGCCGAGGGTGACGGACTGGTCCCTCCTGGTGACGCGGTTCAGGCGTCGTAGTCGACGACGAGTCGGTCGGTCGTCGGTGACGACTGACAGGTGAGGACGTAGCCGCGAGCGATCTCGTCGTCGGTGAGGCCGTAGTTCACCGCCATCTCGACCTCACCGTCGCGGACCACCGCCTGGCACGTCGAGCACACGCCGCTGCGGCAGGAGAACGGTGCGTCGGGCCGGACGCGTTGCACGGCGTCGAGGACGCTGTCGCCGTCGTACACCTCGAACGTCGACGTTCGACCGTGCAGCGTGGCCGTGCCGGTGGCCACGATCGACTGATCGACGATGTCCTGCGGTGCCATCCGAGCCTGGCCGGGTTGATTGGTCGTGAAGATCTCCCGGTGCACGCGCTCGGGAGCCATGCCGGCCGCGACCAAGGCGGCCTCGGCGTCGGCGATCAGCTCGATCGGACCGCACAG
>NZZV01000008.1 GCA_002698945.1 Acidimicrobiaceae bacterium | reverse complement strand
TGAGGTTGACCCGGTTCGGCGGACGGGTTGGTTATGCGGCGATGCCGTCACCGCGACGGTTGAACTTAGCTTCGTAGTCGACGGGTGAGTGGTAGTCGATGGTGGAATGCAGCCGGCGCGCGTTGTACCAGCCCTCGATCCAGCGGATCAGGTCCCTTCGGGCGTCGGCGCGGGTGGTCCAGCGGCGCCGGTTGGCGAGCTCTCGTTTCATCGTCCCGAACCAGCTTTCCGCCACCGAATTGTCCCAGCACACTCCGGTCGCACCCATCGACTGAACGACACCGAGGCTGGTGCACAAGTCACCGAAGTCGGCCGAGGTGTATTGCGATCCGCGGTCGCTGTGAAAGATCACCTCATCGACGCGGCCGCCGCGAGTGGCGACGGCCATCTCGAGCGCGGAGGCGACGAGTTCGGTGCGCATGTGCTCGGCGACCGACCAGCCGATCACCCGCCGGCTGTAGAGGTCGATCACCGTCGCGAGATACAACCAGCCCTCACCTGTGCGCAGATAGGTGATGTCGCCGCACCAACACACATCCGGCGCGGCCGGGTTGAAGTCGCGGCCGACCCGGTCGGTGGCGGCGGTCGCGCCGCGGTCGACGATCGTGGTGCGCACCTTTCGGCGCCCGGTCTCGCCTTCCCAACCGTGCTCACGCATGATCCGAGCGACCCGCTTGCAACCGACCTGGAACCCCTGCTTGCGGAGCCAGCGATGCACCCTGGGTGCGCCGTAGGTGCGGTCCGAGCACTCCCAAATCGCTTCGATCTCGATCGCCAACTGACGATCGGTCAACTCGCGCTCCGATAGCGGCCGGGACTGCCAGTCGTAGAACCCCGACCTCGACACCTCCAACACGCGACACATCTCGCTGACGGACCACGCGCACTGCGGTTCGGCCTGCTCCTCAGCGATGAACGAATAGATCGCCATCACCCGTTCCTCGGGTCCGATGCCGAGAAGTAGGCCACTGCTTTTCCCAAGATGTCACGCTCCCGACGCACCCGCTCCAGCTCGCGCTTGAGCTCACGGATCTCGGCGCGTTCCTCCGCCGTTGGCGCACCGGCCTCCTCTTCGTCGGCACGGCGAACCCAGTTGCCCAACGTCGAGTCGTAGATGTTCAACTCGCGGGCGACCTGGGCGATCTTGCCGCCCGAGTCCCGCACCATCTGCACAGCCTCGGCCTTGAACTCCGGCGTGAACTTCCGCCGCGTGCGACCGCTACTCGAATCTGACATGACACTCCAATCCGGGGCACATGCCCCTCAAGGTAGATGTCCGTCAAACCGGGTCAACCTCACAACGACGCTACTTCGCCCCAGCCGACCGCCAACCCGCCCACTGCGTGAACTCGTTGCGCACCCCATGCGCAACGAGTTCACGCAGTGGTCGACAGTTGGGGGTGGTGGGTGTCAGGGTGGGTCAGAGGAGTTCGCGGCGGAGGTCGAGCATCTTGGGGCTGGGTTCTCCGTCGCTCCACGGGTCGGCGGTGATCGCCCGTTCGTAGCTCTCCCACTCGTGCCGGACGCCCGCGCGGTCGCCGATCTTGGCGTAGGCACGCATCCGCACGGCGATCATGTCCTCGTGAGCGGGGAGCACCTGGAGTCCTCGACTCGTCGCGCCGAACACTCCGTCGACGTCGCCCACCGACAGGCAATGATCCGCGAGGGCGGTGGTGAGCGTGATGGCGCGCAACACGAGCGCCGAGGTGATCCCTTCCGCGTCGGGCCACAGGTACGACGTTCCCTCGAACGGCACCCCGGTGATCCAGTCGAGCGCCTCGCGGAGGGTGTCGATGGCGGCGGCCGGCGGTTGGAGCCTCGCCGACGCCAGGGCGTGGTCGATCAGTTCGGCATCGGTGACGACGAGCGGATGGAGCGGGAGCGCGTCGGTGAGGGTCCGTCCGAGCCACTCTTCACCGTCGGGCGGCTCGACGCATCGCGCCATCGACCGACGCGCCTCCGATACGACGTTCGAGAACGTGTTGTCGCGGACGTCGAGTTCCCACAACGCAGCGCGGGCGTTCGATCGGGTCGAACGATCGCGGTGGGTCGCCAACCACGCGATCAGCTCCTTCGTCTTCGAGCGCTCGAACTCGATCGGTCGACCGTCCGCCGACTCGACCGCTACCGGACCCAGCAACCGGACGACGAGTTCGTACGCGACCGGCTCGACTGATGGTTCATCGCCGACCGGTTTCAGATCCGGTTGGTCGTCGGACACAGCGGCAGTCGGTGGAGCGTCGACGAACTCCGACGGCGCCATCGTGCGATCCCCGTCGAGCTCGAGCCCGGGGTCGAGGTCGAGGTCGATCGGTCGTGGTTCGGGCACGTCGACCACCGCTGCCAGGGCAGCCACGTCGTCGGGACCGATGCCGATCGGCGTCAGTCGGACCCCGAGCGGCCGCAGCACCCATGACCCACTTTCGGGCGCGAGCCGCGACGAGGGACCGTGGATCGGCGACGCGGATACGACGGCGAGACCGGTGCGGTTCGACGGCGGCATCACCGTTCCGCCCGCCGCACCGACCAAGACGACGGCCGGCTCCCAGGTCTCGCCCGAGGTGACCCTGGCGCGCAGATCGAACGTCGAACGCTCGGCATGGGCGGTCGCTCCGATCGCGGCAGCCGCCGATGCGAAGCCCTCCTGCACACCACGGGCCGGCTGGTGGTGCCGGTGTCCGAGGAACGCCGCATCGTCGACGCCCACACCGACGAGCGTCGTCACCTCCGCCAGCACCGAGGTCGCGAGCGTCGCAGCGACCGCCGCGACGATCGCGTCGGCGGCGGCTCCTGGCCCGCCGATCTCGATCGCCTCCAAGGCCTCCAGGTCGACGTACAGATCGCGACCATCGTCGCAGGTGCCGAGTTGGACCAACGTCGGGCACGGCGCACCGACCCGTCGGGCGTCCGGGGCGAGCAACTCGATCGGCGTCCCGGCGGACAGCAGCCACCGGGTGCGGTCGACGCCGGGCTCCCACGGCGGCGCGAGAGAACACGACGTCGACGCCCAGAGCTCCACGTCGCCGTCCGTGCCGACGGCGGCCGCGACCACGCGTGCGTCGCCATCGATCAGTGACATCGCCGCGGCCCGGATGGCGAGATCGACCCGGGCGAACCGATCGCCGGCATCGATCGTGCGCAGCGCCCGCTCCGCGTCGACGACGTTCGGCTGCGGATCGGGAAGGACGGAGTTCGGACGCGCTCGACGCATTCGGCTGCGGCGACGGACGGCGAGGAGGGTCAGCACGCCGGCCGACAGCATCGCCGCCCGCTCCAGCGTCAGCAGCTGGACCTCGCCGTCGCCGAGTTCGTCGCCCGCCTCCTCGTTCGCGTCGCCGCTCCCGGCCACCGTCGGACTGGTCACCGCCGGCGTCATGACGACTGGGCCGGTCACCGGCACGTCCGCCTCCACCGAATCCACGACCGCCGGACCCGACACCGGCTCGTCCGCCGCCGGCTCGCTCGCCTCGACCGAGTCCACGACCGCCGGACCCGACACCGGCGCGTCCGCCACCACCGGGTTCGATGTGTCGTTCGACGGGTCGTCGCCCGGCGCACTCCCCGACGCCGACACCCAGGCGTTGTCACGTCGACCGACACCCTCGGCAGCCCGGGCACCGTCGTCACCGCCCGCACCGGACGCGACGCCGTCCACGGCGGCGTCAGCATCGTCGCTGTCATCGCTCGCCCGGCTCCCGGCGGACTCGTCGGTCGGCCGGGCGTCGTCGTTCGGCAGGCCCGACCCGGATCCCAGGGCCGGATCGGGCAGCTCGAGCGTCCAGCCCGGCTGGATCACGTCCGGGTCGGACAGACGCCGGCCGTCTTCGAACGAACGGCCCTCGTTGGCCCGGTAGATCTCCGGCCAACGCGTCGCGTCGCCGAGTTCGTCGTCGGCGATCGACCAGAGCGACTCACCCTCCTCGACGACGTGCGTGGCGGCCGGCACCACCGCTCCCGCCGGTTCGTCGGACGCGTCGGACGCGGCTGCATCGTTCGGCGGCAGCTGGAAGACCCAGCCGACGTCGATGTAGGCGGCGTTGGTGAACAGTTGTCCGTCGACCATGCGGTGTCCGAGGTTGAGATCGAGGAGTGCGTCGGCGTAGACGGAGACCGCAGCCAGATCCGGGCCGGCGAAGCGCTCGGCGATGCCGTACACCGAATCCCCGGGCCGGACGGTGTACGTGCCGCTCCCGACGCCCCGATCGGGCGCCGCTGCGACCGGACCCTGCGATGGGCCAGATGGCGGCACCGTCGGGAGGGCCGGCACGGTGGGTGCAGGGTCGTCGGCCGGCGCGGGATGCGCCGCAGCGTCGTCGATCCACGCATTGTCGGGTCGTGCCGGTGCGGTGGCTGGTGCACGCCCCTCCGGCAGGAGAAGCGGTTGGTCATGGGCGATCACCTTGGACGGCGACGACAGCAACGGCACCACGACGAGCAGACCTGCAGCGATGAGACGTGCGAGATCTTGCGACGGCCCGAGGCCACGCACGGCGGGCATCGCGATGCCGGCGTGACGCACCATGTGCACCATCTCGGCGACGACGGTGACGAGGAGCACGATCACCGCGACCCAGACCACCGCCAAGCCGAGACGGATGACGATGTCGGCGATCGTGGTCTCGGAGAGCCGCTCCGTCGCCGCAGCGCGAATCGTCGCCACGCTCCATTCGTCGACCGGCGGCATCGCCGACCACGGAGCCGGTCCGCCGAAGCGACGGTCGGCCGCCCATATCAGCGACCAGGGCACCGCCACGGCGACGAGCGCGAGGAGGACGAGGGCGCGCAGGAACGACGCCAGTTTCGAGGTCATCGTGTCCATCCCATGGCACCTCGCCGGGTTCGTCGCTTCCTGCCCTCAGGAAGGTGACGAGTGGGCGAGTTCGGAAAGGCGATCACCCGCCGACCTCCGCGTGAGCGATGCCGGTGACCGACAACACGGGTCCATCGCCACCGGTCTCACCCGCCTCGCCGGATTCGATCTGAGCGAGCGTCACCGCCCAGGTGTCGAGTCGACCGTTGTCATGGCCCTGGCTGACGATGCGCGCCGGGAGGTCGTATTCGGCGGCGAGCCGCCGAGCGGCCTCGGCCGCCGCGGTGCGGGCCGCGTCGCCGTCGATCACGACGGTCTCGGGGTTGCCGCCGCGCAGGCTCGCGATGTCGATCTGTTGCGCACCGGCACGAGCCGCCTGGAATGCCACCGACTGCAGCGCGGACCGATCGGACACCCGCTGGTTGACATCTCGCGCCAGCCACACCGCTGCCGCCCCCGTGAACGTGAACAGCACGACGAGGGCGACCACGAACGCCTGGCCACGATCGCCGCGACCTCGCCGAACGGCGTCGACGGTCTCGTCGTGCCGGCTCATCCGTCGGCCCGGAATCGATCGACGGTGGCGTACGCGGTGACCGACTCGGTACGCGGCGCGGTGATCGCGTCGACACCACGGTTCGACATCGTGCACGTGACGGTCACCTCGATCATTCCGGCCGAGAGACCGACGCCACGTCCGGGTTCGTCGGGCACGATCACGCGCCGATCGTCGGGCCGACACGTCGCGTCGTTCACGAGCATGTCGTCGACCAGGCGCTGCGCGGCCGCTCGAGCGTCAACGTGGTTCCGCTCCAGCGCGGCCGCCTGCGCCGCTGCTTCCGCGGCCGTGCGCAGCTGGGCCTCCGACTCGACCGACCGGCCCAGCATCACGACGAGGAGCGCCAGACCGATCGCCGCCGGAGCGATGAGGACGAGCCCCAGCGCGTCCGCGGCGCCGCGGTCGCGACGAGTGCTCACGGTCGGAACTCCTCGAACGGGACGGCTTCGGTCACCTCGACGTCGGTACTCGTACCGACGATGATCCCGTTCGCTCGCGCACGCACCGTGACCGCCACCGTGCCGGAGGCCCGGATCTCGTCGAGGGTCGGGATCTCGATCTCGGTCACCTCGAGGACCGACTTCGATCCGAGCGACTCGAAGGTCGAGCGTTCGACGTCGTCGGGCAACGCGCCGAAGCGACCGACCTGGACGGCGGCGTCGCGGGCGGCGGCCCGCGCCTCCGTTCGGGCGTGGGTCCACATCGCCGCTTGGAACGCCATGAACGCGATGACCACGAAGACCGGCGTGAGCAGGACGAGCGTCAGAGAGGTCGACCCCGCATCGCGCGCTTGCCCGGTCAGGGGGCGACGGGCTGGTCGATGTTGTCGGTCTCGTTCGCCGTGTCGATGATCTGCGTCCACAGGATCGTGGCCACCACCGCCACGCTGACGCCGACTGCGACGAACCACAGCACCTGCTCCAACGACACTGCGCCCCGGTCGTGTCGAACGATCCCGTCGCCCGCCCCGCCGGACGACTCGTCGGTCGGCCCGTGCATGTCGACCGTGCCGGGTGTCGCCCGCAGCAGCGCCGCGTAGAGCTGCTGTGTCGCAGCCTGCATCATCAATCTCATGGTGGTGTCTCCTTGTCGTGACTGGTTGAAGGCGGAAGGTGTCGGCACACATGACGTGGCGTTCACGTGAGGCTGAGTGCCGGGTAGATGACGAGCGCCATGAAGATCAGCGCCATGCCGACGATCGGTGTGGTGAGGCGGCTGGTGCGCAACCGCGCCTCGGACTCCTGCTCGGTGGCGAGCGCCGAGCGCAAGGTGGCGCACTTCGCAGCCAGGGTGCGCGCGACCGGGGCACCCTCGGCGGCGCTGAGGGCGGCGGTGGAGGCGACCTGTTGGAGTTCGTCGAGGCCGAGTTCGACACCGGTGCGGTGCAGCGCGTCGGTGAGGCTGGCGCCTCGTGCGCCCGACTCGCGCATCCGCCGCCGCAGCTCGACGAACAGTCGGCCGTCGCCGGCGCGCGCCGCTTGTTCGAGGGCACCCTCGTAGCCGGTGTTGCCGGCGAGCAGCATCGTGACGACGTCGAGGTAGGCCGACACCTGGTAGCGCAGATCGGCCCGCACGCGAGCCGCCTCCTCGACCGTCGCCGTGTGGACGAGGAGTGGTCCGAGCACGGCGCCGGCGAGCGACAGCGCGAGCGGGACGTACCAGCCGAGTCCGACCGCGCCGGACGACTGCAGGAGCCACAGCACGAAGCCGGGCAGCGCGAATCCGACCACCGCACCGACCACCAACAGCACGACGTGGTACTCGACCGGTCGGCCGACGAGGGCCAGCTCACTGTCGGACGGCAGCAGGCGCGGATGGCGACGGGCCGCCGCGACGAGTGGACCCGACCAGCGATCGCCACGCCGTTCGCCGCGGCGCTCACCCGCACCATGGTCGGCCGAGCGTCCGGCCGGCGGTCGCTGCAGATGAGCGACGACGCGCTCGAGTGTCGGCGCCGGTTGCAGGAAGCCGCTCACCGCGAGCAGCACCCCGGCCGTGCCGACCAGCGTGACCAGCACGATCAGGCCGACGCCGCTCACCGCGCACCTCGCGCGACACCGACGTCGCCGGTGAGGAAGCGGCCAGGGCGCGGGAACCGTGCGAGATGCTGCACACGGATGATCAGACCGACGTACCCGGCCAGCGCGAGCCCGAGGAACACCTGTCCGCCGACCGTGTCGTACGCATCGAGGTACTCACTGCGACCGAAGACCAGGAGTCCGACGACGAGTGCTCCCATGATGACGGTGAGCGCCTGCACCTCCCGGCGCGTCGGGGCCCGCTCCGCCTCGACCAGTCGGCGCCGATCGACCTGCTCCCGCGTCTGCTCCGCCAGTGCGGTGAGCACCGGAACGGTCCGGGCACCACGACGGATCGCGATCGAGAGTCCGGCCGCGACGAGGTCGGCGAGCGGGTCGTCGAGGTCGTCGGCGAAGCGTCGGAAGGCCACCTCGGGGTCCTGCTGTCCGAGCCCGACAGCGAGCCGGCGGACGTGCGGTCGGACGATCGGGGCGCTGGCGCTCACCGTCGACGTGATCGCGCCGATCGGCTGCTCGCCGGCCATGAGGACGTCGCGGACGTTCTCGACCCAGCCGGCGAGCGCGTCGAGGCGTTCGATCTCGGCCTCGCTCGAGCGCTGACGGCGCTGCCACCCTCCGATCGCCCACGCCGTGCCGGCACCGATCACGACGCCCGGCACGAGCCAGCCGGACACGAGCGCGACGAGCGTGCCGACGGCCAATCCGCCGAGCACCCTGATCGCGAGTCGGCGGGTGCGGCGAGGATCGCTCGGCGGGGTGGGGACATCGGACGGTGGAACGACGACGAGGGTGACGCCACCGACGAATGCGATCGTCGTCAACACGACCAGGGCGATCACGCGACGCCGCTCCCGGGGGCGAACGATCGAGGGTCGTACCCGGCGAGCCGGAGCCGCTGCAGATGCCGCGTCGACAGCGGCGCCACCTGCATGAGACGGCCCGTCTCCCCGATCGACCACGCCTCCGTCGTGGCGAGTCCACCGCGCTCGCCCAGGCCGCCGATCTCGATGATCGAGGTGACGCGCCGTGCCGGTACGGAGCTGTCGTCGGCCTCGTTGCGGACGAGGTCGATGTGGACGATGAAGTCGACCGTCTGTGCGATCAGGCTCCAGACGGCGAACTCGGGGAGGCTCGTGTTCGACTTCGACACGTAGTACGCGAGCCGTTGCACCACGACGTCGGACGTGTGGGCGTGGATCGTGGCGAGCGAACCGCGCTTGCACATGGACGCGACGTCGAGCATGTCGAGTGCCTCGTCCTCGA
Source organism: Acidimicrobiaceae bacterium (assembly GCA_002698945.1). Lineage (GTDB taxonomy): Bacteria > Actinomycetota > Acidimicrobiia > Acidimicrobiales > Ilumatobacteraceae > Ilumatobacter. The sequence continues at coordinate 5,236 of NZZV01000008.1, read as the reverse complement.
CGAGTTCGCCGACGACGACCCGATCCGGGTTGAGTCGACGGGTGAGCTCGACGAGTTGTCGAGTCGTGATCTCACCCTCACCCTCGGCGTTGGCGTGTCGGGTGTAGAGCGCCGGTGCGTCGGGGTGGCGGGGATCGTCCTCCAGTTTGAGCTCGAGCAGGTTCTTTTCGACGGTGATGATCCGTTCGCGCGCCGATACGGCACCGAGCAGTTCGGTGAGCAGGGTCGTCTTCCCGGCGCCGGGCGGGCCACTCACCAGGATCGTGAATCCACACCGGACCATTGCCTCGAGCCGCGGCACCAGCGACGTCGGGAACATGCCACGACGTGCCAGCCCGTCGAGCCCCTCGCGCTGGAGCACGAAGCGGCGGATCGCGATGCGAGGATGGGTCGACACGCCGTGCTCGGAGCGTCCGCCGAGCACCATCACCACGCGAGACCCGTCGTCGGCCTGGAACGTCAGCATCGGCGACTGGGTGTCGAGCCGACCTTCCCCCGTGCCGGTCATGCGACGCGCGAGCCGCTTCTGGTACGCCGTGAGCGCCGCCGACGAATCCCACAGCGCACCGACGTCGATCTTGCGGCCGTCGGTGTAGGTGACCCACGTCGACGTGTGCGAGTTGACGTCGATCTCCTCGACCGACGGGTCGGTCATGTACGGCTCGAGCGGACCGGTACCGGTCAGCTCGGCGACCACCCGAGCACGGATGTCGCGATCGGCCATCTCCGACAGCGGTGCCGAACCACGCCGGAGCCGATCCTGGTTCACGAGCGCGATCTCGTCACTCAGCCACGATCCGACCAGGAGTTGCTGGCGGCGGGCGTCGGCCGACAACGCCGGCGCCGTCCCCGGGCGTTCGCCGCGATCGTGCTCGTCGGCCTCGATCGCCTCGACGAGCCGGGACGCCACCCGGTCGGTGACGAACCGGACGAGCGCGGCGCGGTCCTCCGCCGAGTCGATCGTCGTCACCGAGCCATCCTCCCGAGCGCATCGGCGGACTCGAGACAGCGCTCCACCGTGACGGCGAGGTCGCGGGCGGCGCGGAGCAGCGGCAGTCGGGCGAGCCGCTTGGCGGAGACGCCGCTGCGACCGGCCAACACCGCGGCGGCGAGATCGTCGACCGGCAGCCCGACCACCGGGGTGTCCCCGACGCCGTCGGCGACGAAGCGCTCGATCTCTCCGATCCCGAAGGGATCTGCCCCGACGACCGCCACGACGAGCGCCGTCGGGACGCGGCCGGCCAGCTCGACCTGCTCGACGAGGCGTTGCAACCGAACCGCCGCCGCACGCGACGACTGGGGGGCCTGACGATGCACGATCACCGTCACCGCCGCCGCGTCCCGGAACGGGTTGGGGACCGGCACGAGGTGGCCGGTGTCGGCGATCGTCACCGGTGTACGGGCGGCCGAGAGTGCCGGCACGACGGCGCGGGCAGCCTCGTCGACCGCCTGCGACGCCTCGGTGAGCGACGCCGGTGCCGGGAGGACTCGGAGACCGTTGTCGGCGAGCCGCGTCAGCCGCTCGATGTCCGGCCAGGCGCCGTCGAGTACCCGTGTGACGACGCTGGACAGCGACGGTTCGACCGGCATGTCGAACCAGGCCGCCAGGTCGCCGCCCGACGGATCCGCTTCGACGAGGAGGAGGTCGCCGGTCGTCGACCAGGCGGCAGCCAGCGCGACCGCGGTCGTCGTGGCGACGTCACCGGCGACCGCGACGACCGACATCAGCCGGCGGCCCCTTCGATGGCCGGATCGGCCTGCGGATCGAGCAGGACGACGACGATGTCCTCACCGGCGGCGACCGCCGGCGCGTCGGCCTCGGCGACCTCGACCGACAGCGAACGCGCCCCGCCGGCTTCGTCGCGGTCGATCGACACGACCCGTCCGTCGACAGCCGCACCATCACCGAACACGAGGCGGACGCGGGAACGTTCGGTGATGCCGGTCGGGACCAGATCGTCGACCGGCGAGACAGCGACGACGGCCGACCCGGCGGCGACGAGCGGATCGGGCTGCACCAGGTAGGTCGACGCCAACGAACCGGAGGGGATGAACGTGCGCGCGTACTGGTTGACGATCGACCCGAGCCGATCCGCCGGCACCAGGTCGGCGCCGTCGACGTCACCGTCGACCGCGACCAGACGTACGTCGTCGCCGGCGATGAGTTCGCCCGCGCGAACGTTGTCGACGAATTGGACGACCTCGGTGGTGTCGCTGAGCGACGTGTAGATCAGGACGTTGGCGACGACGGCGGCGGCGGCGATCGCGACACCGGCCGCGATGCGGGCGCGCCGACGCGAGCCGGGACGAAAGCCGCGTGCCTCGCCGTCGGCACGGACGGAGTCCGGGGCCAGGGTCGAGCCAGCCGACGGTGCGTCGCGCAGCGCGGAGCCCGCCGAGCCTCTCATCCGACCGCACTTTCGGTCAGGGCGGTGGCCACGAGCGTGGCGGTGACGCCGACGAACAGCCATGGTCCGAACGGGAGCTGACGACGTCGAACGGCGATCGCGCCCACCACTGCGGCACCGCTCGCGATGGTCAGGGCGACCATGACGAGCCGGACACGATCCGACAGATCGGCGCCCACGATCCCGAGGAGACCACCGAGCGATGCGGCGAACTTCACGTCGCCGAACCCGAGTGCGCACGGCGAGACGAGATGGATCACGAGCAGCGGGACCGCTGCGACGAGAGCACCGGTGCCCCACGCCGTGAGCTCGGTCGAACCGCCGGCGGCGAGACCGAAGATCGCCATGGTCGCGACGCCGAGGTCGGGAAGGCGGTTCGAGCGGGCGTCGAACCCGGCGACAGCACCTGCCACGACGAGCGCCGCCGCCGGCACGACGGACCCGGTTCCGGCCGTGAACACCGCCAGCGCCGCGAGTGCACCGACGAGCGCTCCGATGGCCGCGCCGACGATCGAGGCGCGAGCAGCAGAGACGCCGTCGCCGTCGGCCGCGTCGTCGGCCGAGACGTCAACAGCGATGGTCGAGGTGGACGTCGGAGAAGACATTGAAACTATTCGTCGATCGGGTCGGGGGCATGTTAGACGGTCGGTGAGACGCCGATCACAGGTCGTGAAGTACACCTCCCAGCTCCCAGGAAGGTCGTCACCACCCCGAATCGGAAAGCCCCGGGGAAACGAGCGGTCGCGACGACCACGTCCCGACCCCTGAGGACGCTGGTTCGTCGACACCGCCCGAATTCTGCGGAAGCGATCAGTACCTCCTGTGGGCATGTTCGCTTCCACAGAATCTGGGCCCCACGTTGTGGAAGCGATCAGCACGACGGCGGGCCTCTTCGCTTCCACAGAATTCGCTTCGGCAGGAGGGGCAGACGGGCAGGAGCAAGCGAAACGTTCCGGGAACTCGCTGGCCCGACGGTTTGGTCGCCCGCTCGATGCGGCATCCTGGTGACATGGCCGATCGATCCGATGTTCCCACCACCGAGGAGCTGCAGCTCAAGCTGACGCCGATCCAGTTCCATGTCACCCAGCAGGCGGGCACGGAACGCCCGTTCACCGGCGAGTACTGGGACACCAAAGATCCCGGCACGTACGAGTGCGTCGTGTGCGGGATCGATCTGTTCGACTCCGACACCAAGTTCGACGCGCACTGCGGCTGGCCCAGCTTCTACGACGCGCTCGACGCCGACAAGATCGAGTACATCGAAGACCGCAGCCACGGCATGGTGCGCACCGAGGTCCGTTGCAAGAACTGTGGCGCCCACCTCGGACACATCTTCCCCGACGGCCCCGAGCCGACCGGGCAGCGCTACTGCATCAACTCCGCCAGCCTGAACCTGCAGCGCCGCGACGCCTGATGCTCACACGTCGCGGGCGGTAGCGAGGACGATCTCGACGAACTCCCGGACCGACCCGGCGACCCGGGAGATCGGCACCGGACCCGGCTCGTAGCGGCCGTCGTGAATCGGCGAGGGCGGCAGCATCCACACGGCACCGTCGTCGGCGAGCACGAACCAGTCGCCGCCGCCACTCGACCCGAACGGCGTGCAACGACCGAACCCGATGACCTCGGTCGGCACGTCCGGGCCTGCCCGTCGACGATCGACAGGATGGACGAACCAACCGTTGCCGACGTCGGCCGCGCTGATCTCGTGGCAGAAGCGACCGAGCTCGGCGAGTCCGGCTCCACCGGGGTCGGCAGGCTCGGGAGATCCGTGTCGCGTCGACCACACGACTCGGTTGCCCGAACGCTCCGCCCACGGCACGGCGGCGGTGACTGCCGCCAGCGCCTCGTCGAGTTGCTCGAGCAACGCTCGATCGACCGGTTCACCCACCACCACATCGTCGCGCGGCAGGATCCGGTCGTCATCGAGGCGTCCCAGGAGGCCCGACGATGTTCGTGGTCCCCGGTGCCGTGCCCGGAGACGTTCGCTGCCACAATCGTCCCATGGCGAGTGTGGTGGAGTGGGCCGACCGGGAGCTGCGGCTGACCGAGCACGTGAGCGTGCTGGTCGGGGCCGACAACGGCAAGTACCCGTCGGGGAACTCGCTGCTGGTGCGCGGCGCCGGCGAGGCGGTGATCATCGACCCGTCGGTCGACGTCGTGTCGATGGGCGGTGCGCCGGCCCCGATCGACGCGGTGATCAACTCGCACAGCCACGAGGACCACATGCCCGGCAACGGGCTGTTCACCGAGGCACGGATCCACATTCACGACGACGACCTGCCCGGGGCGCGCAGCCTCGACGGGTTGATGGAGGTGTACGGCCTCACCGGCGAGACGCGTGACGCGTTCGCGGCCGAGGTGATCGAGCACTTCAACTACACGCCGCGGCCCGACGCGGAGGGGTTCACCGACGGGCACGTGTGGGACCTCGGTTCGGTGCACGTCGAGGCGCAGCACCTCCCTGGCCACACCCGCGGCCACTCGGGCTTCCGGATCAGCGGTGGCGTGTTCTTCCTGTCCGACATCGACCTGACCGGGTTCGGCCCGTACTACGGCGACGTGTGGAGCGACCTCGACCAGTTCGACGACTCGCTCGCCGCCGTCCGCGACGAGGAGGCCGACTACTACGTCACGTTCCACCACAAGGGCGTGATCGAAGGGCGCGAGCGGTTCCTCGAACTGCTCGACACGTTCCACGCGGTGATCCCGCGCCGCCACGAGAAGATGCTGGAGTTCCTGCGCGAGCCGCGCACGCTCGACGACATGGTGGCGCACCGGTTCGTGTACCGCCCCCACGTCGACCACACCTTCGCCGACAGCGTCGA
>NZZV01000007.1 GCA_002698945.1 Acidimicrobiaceae bacterium | reverse complement strand
GAGGCGGTGGTTCGATCGTCGCCGTCGGTCGTGGTCTGACATCAACCGACTGACATCAACCGACTGGTCAGAGCTCGTCGAGGAAGGCGCGCAGGGCGGGGTTGACGATGTCGGGGTGGGTCATGTTGGGCGCGTGGGCGGCACCGTCGACCTCGATCACCCCGCGATGGTCGGGAAGCGCAGCGGCGAGCGCCAACGCCCGGTCGAGCGAGATCGCCTGATCGTCGGTGCCGTGTACCGACAGCACCGGACACGTGATCTCGCCGATGCGATCGGTGATGTCGTCACGGTCGAGCAGTGCGCCGCCGGCCCGCACGAGCTGGCCGCGGTCGATCGCCTGCCACTTCGGTACCCATTCGGCAGCCAGCTCGTCGTCACCGAGGATCAGCCCGGCGACGATCTGGAACACACCGGCCCGTTCGTCGTCGGTGCCGTGTTCGAACACGTGCAGCATGCCGCGGTAACCCTCGATGGTGGCGGCGTCGTCGGTGTCGGCGGCGGAGTCGATCAGCACGAGTGCGCGCACCCGCTCGGGATGCGCGAGCGCGGCGCGCAGCGACAGGAAGCCGCCCTGCGACATGCCGACGAACACGGCCTGGTCGACGCCGAGATGGTCGAGCAGCGCCACCGCGTCGTCGGCGGAGTCCCAGTAGGTGAACTCGGCGGTCGCCGCGGTGCCACCGAAGCCGCGTTCGTCCCAGCGGATGCAGCGGTAGTCGTCGGCGAGAGCGTCGACCTGGGCGTCGAACATCGTGCGATCCATCAGGAAGCCGTGGCTGAACAACACCACCGGGCCGTCACCGCCCGTGTCGTCCCCACCCGTGTCGTCATAGTGCACCGTGACCCCGTTGACCTGAACTGTCCCCATGCCGCGAAACCGTACACCGGGCCGTCGGATGGGGTCAGACCCGATCCGACCTCGACCCGGTGGTGGGCCGTACGTTGCGTGTCGGATCGGGTCTGACCCCATCCGACATGTCAGGGTTTGGCGAGGCGGGGGGGGAAGCCGCCCTTGGCGATCGGGCTCCACCGGTCGATCGAAATGCGGATCAAGCACTTGCCCTGGCGCTGCATCGCTGCTCGGTAGTCGTCCCAGTCGGAGTGCTCCCCGGAGATGACGCGGAAGTAGTCGACCAACCCGTCGAGCGCCTCGGGGAGATCCACGACCTCGGCGGCACCGTCGACCTGCACCCACTCCCCGTCGAACTCGTCCGACATCACCATGATCGACGCGCGTGGGTCGCGACGCAGGTTGTGCACCTTGGCCCGCTCGGGATAGCTCGACACCACGATGTGGTCGTCGCTCGACAACCCCATCGTGACGAGCGACGACTGCGGCCAGCCGTCGCGGCGGAACGTCAGCAGGACCCCGCGGTGTCGGGGTCGGACGAACTCGAGCAGCTCGGGTCGGTCGACGTGACGGTTGGTGGCGATCGAGACCATGCACCCTGTTGTACTCGCTGGTTGTCGCCGTGGGACCGGTTTGATCCCCGCCGGTCAGGGGTACCGAGGGTGCATGATCATCTTGGGAGTCATCCTCATCATCCTCGGGGCGTTGCTCTCGATCCCCGTGCTCTACACCATCGGCATCATCCTCGCCGTCATCGGCCTGGTGCTGTGGGTGCTGGGTGCGATGGGTCGCAGCATCGGTGGCCGAGCGCACTATTACTGACCGAATCCGAACCAGCTGACCAGCTGACCTGAACCGGGTCGGGTGATCGCAGGGAACGTCGAGTTCGTCGCCGTTCCCTGCGGCACCCGACCCGGTCGCGTCCGGCCAGGTAGCGTCGGCGCTCATGCGTATCTCCGAGCGAGTCGACAACGCCGTACGGGCGATGGCCGAGCTCGCCGTCGGTGACGGCGCTCCGGTGAAGGCCGAGACGATCTCGTCGCATCAGGGCATCTCGCTCAAGTACCTCCTCGACATCCTGCGCGACCTGAAGCGCGCCGAACTCGTCCGCTCCAAGCGCGGCCCCGAAGGCGGCTTCACGCTCTCGCGATCGGCCGACCGGATCTCACTCGCCGACGTGTTCCGCGCCGTCGACGGTCCGTTGGCCGACGTCCACGACGAGAGCCTGCGCGGCTTGTCGTACGCGGCGCCCGTGGAGGACCTTCCGCAGGTGTGGATGGCGATCCGCGGCAGCCTGCGACGGGTGCTCGAAACGGTGACCGTCGCCGACCTCGTCGAGCGCCGCCTCCCCGCCTCGGTCGTCGACCTCGCCACCGAGTACCGACGCACCACGGAGGAACGCTTTGGTCACTGATCTCGAACGGACGGCCGCGCTCGACGCGGTCCGCAGCGCCGCGGCCCTGTGCGCCGCCGCACAGGGCCGACTCGTCGCCGGGGAGACGCTCACGAAGGGCGACGACAGCCCGGTCACCGTCGCCGACTTCGCCGCCCAGGCGGTCGTGGTCGAGTCGCTCGCGAGGCGGCTCGGCGCCATCGAACTGGTCGGCGAGGAAGATCCCGCCGACCTGGTGAGCGACGACCAGGCGACACTGCGTGACGGTGTGACCGGCCTCGTCGCCGCGCAGCTCGGCCGCGACGTCGCGGCGGACCAGGTGCTCGAGTGGATCGGTGTCGGTGACAGCGACGGATCGCCGGACCGCTACTGGACGCTCGACCCGATCGACGGCACGAAGGGCTTCTTGCGCGGCGACCAGTACGCGATCGCGCTGGCGCTGATCGAGGACGGTGAGGTCGTGCTCGGCGTGCTCGGCTGCCCGAACCTGCCGAACGGTGGCGGCACGATCGGGTCCATCGGGTCGATTTTCGTCGCCACGGACGACGGCTGCGAGGCCTATCCGACCGGTGGTGCCACGGTCGGCGGCGACACGCCGGTTGCCGTGCGGGTCGCCCAGCCGGCGTCGCTCGCCGAGGCGCGCTTCTGCGAGTCGGTCGAGGCGGGCCACTCCGATCACGACGACGCTGCGGAGATCGCCGAGCGTCTCGGCATCGTGGCCGAGCCGTACCGGATCGACAGCCAGTGCAAGTACGCGGCGGTCGCCCGCGGCGACGCCTCGATCTATCTGCGGCTCCCGACCCGGCCCGGCTACCGGGAGAAGATCTGGGACCATGCCGCCGGCAAGTTCGTCGTCGAGCGAGCCGGGGGCGTCGTGACCGACGTCGACGGTGCCCCGCTCGACTTCCGCCACGGCCGCCGTCTCGAGCACAACCGTGGCATCGTCGCCACCAGCGGTCGTTTCCACGATCAGGTGGTGTCGGTCGTGCGCGACGTACTCGCCTGACGAGCACCGGCAGGTGACATGACCGTGAGGTGGCCTCTCACCGCAATTGCGGTATTGTCCGTAGCCTTACCGGACAATACGACGAGCTTGCCCGAATGGACCTGTGATGACCGACACGAGCAACACGACGAACGACACCAGCACCACCAGTACGCCAGACCCCGCCGGGCTGACGACCGGGCGCCTCACCCACCTGCAACGGCTCGAAGCCGAGGCGATCCACATCATGCGCGAGGCCGTCTCCGAGTCGGAGCGACCGGCGATGCTCTACTCGGTCGGCAAGGACAGCTCGGTACTCCTGCACCTCGCTCGCAAGGCGTTCTTCCCGTCCCCGCCGCCGTTCCCGCTCGTCCACGTCGACACGACCTGGAAGTTCTCGGCGATGTACGAGTTCCGCGGCCGGGCGGCCGAGGAAGCGGGGATGGAGCTCATCGTGCACCAGAACCCGGAGTGCGTCGAGCGCGGCATCAACCCGTTCGACCACGGCTCGGCGCTCCACACCGACATGTGGAAGACCGAGGGGCTGAAGCAGGCGATCGACATGAACAAGTTCGACCTCTGCTTCGGCGGCGCCCGTCGCGACGAAGAGAAGTCACGGGCGAAGGAGCGGGTGTTCTCGATCCGGTCGCCGCAGCACCAGTGGGACCCGAAGCGCCAGCGGCCGGAGCTGTGGTCGATCTACAACGCACGTCGCAGCCCGGGTGAGACCGTGCGCGTGTTCCCGATCAGCAACTGGACCGAACTCGACGTGTGGCAGTACATCCACCTCGAGCAGATCCCGATCGTGCCGCTGTACTTCGCCGCACCGCGACCGGTCGTCGACCGCGACGGTGTGCTGATCATGGTCGACGACGACCGCATGCCGCTCGACGACGGTGAGGTGCCGATGATCAAGAACGTCCGGTTCCGCACTCTCGGCTGCTACCCGCTGTCGGGTGCGATCGAGAGCGACGCCGACTCGCTGACCGGGATCATCCAGGAGATGCTCCTCGCCACGACGTCGGAGCGCCAGGGCCGCATCATCGACTTCGACGGCAGCGCCTCGATGGAGAAGAAGAAGCAGGAGGGCTATTTCTGATGGCGCACGCATCCGAACTCATCGCCGACGACATCGAGGCGTACCTCGTCTCGCACCAGTACAAGTCGCTGCTCCGCTTCATCACGTGCGGGTCGGTCGACGACGGCAAGAGCACCTTGATCGGACGCCTGCTCTACGAGTCGCATCTGGTGTTCGAAGACCACCTCGCGGCACTCGAAGCCGACTCGGCCAAGGTCGGCACCCAGGGCGGCGAGCTCGACTTCGCGCTCCTGCTCGACGGCCTGTCGGCCGAGCGTGAGCAGGGCATCACGATCGACGTCGCCTACCGCTTCTTCTCCACGGAGCAGCGCAAGTTCATCGTGGCCGACACCCCCGGCCACGAGCAGTACACGCGCAACATGGTGACCGGCGCCTCGACCGCCGACGTCGCCGTGCTCATGGTCGACGCCCGCAAGGGGGTCCTCACCCAGACCCGCCGCCACAGCTTCCTCGTGTCGCTGCTCGGCATCAAGCGTGTCATCGTCGCCGTCAACAAGATGGACCTCGTCGACTGGTCGCACGAGGTGTACGAGACGATCCAGGAGGAGTATCGCGACTTCGCGAAGCGGATCGGCCTCGACGACATCACCTTCATCCCGATGTCGGCCCTCAAGGGCGACAACGTGGTCGCGCCGAGCCAGCACATGCACTGGTACCACGGGCCGACCCTGCTCGGCTACCTCGAGACGGTGGAGGTCGACGACGACACGGCCGCCGGCCCGTTGCGGATGCCGGTGCAGTGGGTCAACCGCCCGAACCTCGACTTCCGGGGCTTCTCGGGTCGCATCGTCGGCGGCACCGTTCGTCCGGGCGACCCGGTGCGGGTGTTGCCGAGCGGCACGACCAGCACGGTCGACCGGATCGTCACGATGGACGGTGACCTCGACGAGGCGATCGCCGGTCAGTCGGTCACCCTCACGCTCACCGACGAGATCGACGCCAGCCGCGGCGACATGATCTGCGCCGGAGATGCGCCGGCCGAGGTCGCCGACCAGTTCGAGGCCCACGTCGTGTGGATGCACGAGGACGAGATGCTCCCGGGCCGCCCGTACCTCATGAAGATCGGCACCCGCACCGTCGGTGTCACGATCGCCCACCCGAAGTACCGCATCGACGTCAACACCCTCGACCACCTGGCGGCGCCGACCCTCGAGCTCAACGAGATCGGGGTCTGCAACCTCAGCCTCGATCGACCGGTGCCGTTCGATCCCTACGCCGACAACCGCGAAACCGGCAGCTTCATCATCATCGACAAGCTGACCCAGAACACGGTCGGCGCCGGCATGTTGCACTTCGCCCTGCGCCGGTCGCACAACATCCACTGGCAAGAGGTCAGGGTGGACAAGGCGGCCCGGGCCGACATGAACAGCCACCGTCCCGGGGTCGTCTGGTTCACCGGTCTGTCGGGGTCGGGCAAGTCGACGATCGCCAACATCGTCGAGTCGAAGCTGCACACGCTCGGCGTACGCACGTACCTGCTCGACGGCGACAATGTCCGTCACGGCCTGAACCGCGATCTCGGCTTCACCGATGCCGATCGCGTCGAGAACATCCGTCGCATCGCCGAGGTGGCGCGGCTCATGACCGACGCCGGGCTGGTGGTGCTCGTGTCGTTCATCTCACCGTTCCGCGCCGAGCGCGATCTCGCCCGGTCGCGTGTCGACGACGGCGAGTTCGTCGAGGTGTTCGTCGACACGCCGCTCGAGGTCGCGGAGTCGCGCGACCCGAAGGGGCTGTACGCCAAGGCCCGCGCCGGGGAACTGTCGAACTTCACCGGCATCGACTCGCCGTACGAGGCGCCCGAGTCGGCCGAGGTGCAGCTCGACACCACCGCGGTCACGCCCGAGGAAGCAGCGGATCAAGTGATCGCCCAGCTGCGTTCCCAGGGCATCGTCGACTAACCCGACAGGAGGTGTCGGATACCTCCCGTCCGGCCACGAGGAGTGGGCGAGGACCAGCGGCGACAGGAGGTATCCGACACCTCCTGTCCGTCAGCCGACGGCGCGGTAGCGGGCGATGCCCTGGTCGAGGGTGCGCGTGAACTCGCCGAGTTCGCGGAGGTGCTCGAGGTGGGCGTACGTCTCGCTCTCGGCCATCTCACCCCACGACCGCTCTCGGAACAGCACCCGCATGAAGTCGTCCACCGTGCCGTCGGGGAGCCGTTCGCTCGCGTCACGGATGATCTGGAGACGATCCCCGTGGTGTTCGATGATGTCCTCGGATCGGCCGCGCAGGTCGGTGAACGGGTTGCCGTGGGCGGGGAGTGCGACCGTTACGCCGGTTTGCTCGGCCATGCGCGTCAGCGACGCGAAGAACAACGCGAGCGGGTCGTCGAGCGGGGCCATCCCGCTGATGTGGGGCGTGATGGTGGGGAGCACGTGGTCGCCGGTGAACATCACCCCGTGCTCGGGATCGAACAGGCACAGGTGGTCGTACGTGTGGCCGGGCGTGTGCATCGCGACCCACTCACGCCTCGCGAGGCGGATCGTCTGACCCTCGACGAGCGGGATCGTGGGTCGCAGCGGTTCGAACAGTTCGATCGAGTCGGTGCGATCGCCGTGCAGCCGTTCGAGGAACTCGCGCGACGGTCCCGCCCGGCGTCCGCCCCACGGCGACGGGCGGCTCATGTAGCGCTCGATCGCCTCGACTTGTTCGTCGAAGGAATTGATCGTGAGGTCGTCGGAGTCTTCGGAATCGTCGATGACGTAGTCGAACAGGGTGCGGAACGACTCGTGGGTGACGATGTCGGCACCCGCCTCGTAGCGCAGGCGCTGGGCGCCGCCGAAGTGGTCGGGGTGGGAGTGGGTGACGACGACCGTGTGCACGTCGGCGACCCGGTAGCCGGCGCGTCCGAGACGATCGACGAGCGCCGCCCACGCGTCGGGGCCGGGGAGCCCCGGATCGACGACGGCGATGCCGCGTTCGTCCTCCATCACGTAGCAGTTGACGTGGCCCAGGCCCGGGAGCTCGATCGGGAGCTCGGTGCGCAACACACCCGGCGCGACCTCGGTGACCTCGGTCGTCGCCGGTTCCTGTTCCTGCTTGCGGGGACGGGGTGCGTCGGCGGTCTCGGTCGTGGTCGCAGCGTCGTGGTGGTGGGCGTGCGCTGCGGGCTCGGTGGTGGTGTGATCGTGGCTCATGAGGGGTCGTCACGACGGTACTGCCAGGTGCGCCGCGATCGGGAGTCGGCGGGAACAGGGTGGTCGCGGAGGGCCGCATCGCGACGACCGGTGATCTGTCGACCCATCGGTGTGGCGCGAGATGGCGTCGGTGCGGCGAGGGGCCTATGGTGGCGTCGTGTCGCGCTGCCGGGTGTTCATCGCTTCGTCGCTCGACGGATTCATCGCCGGGCCCGACGACGAACTCGATTGGCTCGACTTCCCCGACGTCGAGGACACCTTCACCCCGTTCTTCGCCGACGTCGGAGCGATCCTGATGGGCCGCCGGACCTACGACGTCGTGTCCGGGTTCGACGAGTGGCAGTACGGGGAGACGCCGGTGCTGGTGGCGACGAGTCGTCCGATGCCCGACATCCAGCCGACCGTTCGCGGCGTCACCGGGACGATCGGCGAGATGGTCGCCGAGGCGAAGCGGGTCGCTGGCGACCGCGACGTCTATCTCGACGGCGGCGAGCTGGTGCGTCAGGCGCTCGACGCCGAACTGGTCGAGGAGATGACGGTCACCATGGTCCCGGTCGTGCTCGGCGCCGGGCGCGCGCTCTTCGCCGGCGTCGGCAACCGCCACGAACTCGAACTCCAGCACCACCGCGAGATCGGTTCGGGCCTCGTCCAACTCGTCTACCGCCCCACCTGAGCCCCCACGCGGTCGGATGAGGTCAGACCTCAACCGACCAGGTCTGCCGGGCGTCGCGCTCGGGTGGTCGGTTGAGGTCTGACCTCATCCGACATCAACCGACCCGTCAGGTGACGCCGAGGCGGTCGGCGGCTCGGTCGGCGGCGGCGGAGCCGGCGAGCTGGCGGAGCAGGAGCAACCCGTCGAGCAGGGCGATGCCGGCCTCGGCGTCGGTGCGACGCCGCTCGTCGGGGCCGGTGAAGAACCCGGCCGCCCAGTCGATCCAGCCTTCGACGAGCTGGGGGACGATCTCGTCGTACGGCGTCCGGCCGGCGGCGGCGAGCCCGTTCGCTTCGAAGAACAGGGCGAAGGTGGGGTCGACGTCGGGGTGGGCGAGCGCCGGCCACGCCCGACGCACGAGCTCGACCGGTTCGGTGGCGCCCTCGGCGAACGCCGGCGCGAGCAACGACTGCAACTCGACGCCGAGGCTCACCACCACGCTGGCGACGAGGTCGCCGATCGTCGGGAAGTAGTAGACGACCGTTCGGTCGGCGATCCCGAGTCGGCGGGCGACGCGACCGAAACTGAGCTGGCTGAGCCCGCCGTCGAAGGCGGTCTCGACCGCCGCGGCCAGGATCTCGTCGCTGCTGTGCTTCCGACTCGGTGACACGCCGTGATGGTAACGGGGTTGACTGTAGTGATCACTACATCTAGGGTTCTGTAGTAGTCACTACAACGACCGGGAGATCCGATGTCCACCGACCGCATGCCCGCCGGGAACCCGAGCACCGTCACGACCGCTGCCGAGGCAGCGGCGCTGTTCCGTCGCCCGCCCGACCGTCACATCGCGGCTGGGGCCGTCGCCGGTGCCGGCAAGGTCGCGGTGCGCACCGTCGGCACCGGGCCGGACGTCCTGTTCGTCCACGGTTGGCCGGTCACCGGCGCGACCTACCGCACCCTGCTGCCGCACCTCGCCCCGCACGTCACGTGCCACGTGATCGATCTGGTCGGCGCCGGCTCGAGCGAGTACGACGACTCGACCCCGCTCAGCGTCGACGGTCACATCGCCGCGGTGCGCCGGGTCGTCGACGAATTCGGTCTCGACGACGTCGCCGTGGTCGGCCACGACAGCGGTGGCATGATCGTTCGTCACGCCTTGGCCGGTGACGAGCGCGTCCGTGCGATGGTCCTGATCGACACCGAGCAACCGTCCGGACTCAGCTGGCGGTTCAAGGCGTTCCTGGCCGGCCGCCACCTTCCGGGCTACGGCAGGGCTCTGGGGTGGTTGGTCGGTCGACCCCGGTTGCGGCGTTTGCCGCTCGTGCTCGGCGGGGCGTTCGACGACAACGCACTGCTCGACGGTGAGTTCGACGAGTTCTTCCTCCGACCGATCTCCACCAACCCGACGGGTCGCAAGGCGGCGATCCGCCTGCTCGACTCGTTCGACACTGCCCACGTGTACGCGTTGGCGGAGGTCCACCGCCGCATCGACGTGCCGGTCCATCTCGTCTGGGGTGAACACGACCCGTTCTTCCCGGTCGCCGCCGCCCGGGACATGGTCGGCACGTTCCCCGACGCGCGCCTGACCGTGATCGAGGGCGCCAGCCTCTTCAGCCACGAAGAACGCCCGGCCGCCGTCGCCGAGGCCATCCTGCCCACCCTCACCTGACGACGAGACCCAGTTCCTAGACGCTGAGGCCCTTGGCGGCGACGGGGGACATCATGGTCACCTCGGGGCGGCCGGCGAGCAGGCCACCGACGGCGCCCATCGCGGCCTTCATGGCGTCGCCCTTGCCGTGCACCGCCATCGCGTCGTCGCCGCTGTAGAGCTCGAAGAACCAGTACACCCCGGGCTCGTCCTTGACGGCGTGGACCGAATAGATCTCGAGACCCGCCTCCTCCTCGGCGGCGGCGATGAGACCGGCGAGTGCGGTCTCGAGTTCGTCCGACTTGCCGTCGGCGGCGGTCAGTTTGGCGATGACGGAGATCTTCGACATGGCCCCGACCGTACCCAGCCGGCGAGGTCCGGCTCCGATCGAAGCCGGCCCGCATGCATCCGGACGGGGGTGCGGCTCCGAAGTACAGGGTGACAGCACGTGACAACACGGTGACGAACCGTTTGGTGCGTCGGCCCGCAGGACACGCACGACCCACCCCGCACCCAGGAGAACCCCCATGGCCAAGTACGTGACCACGATCGAGTCCCCCATGAGCCCTGACGCCGCGTTCGCCTACATGGCCGACCTGCGGAACTTCGAGGAGTGGGACCCGGGCGTCCAGCGGTCGGAGCAGGTCGAAGGAGCGAGCATCGGTCCCGATGCCGTCTACGACGTCACCGTCGACGCGCCCGGCAAGGGTCTCACGCTCCGCTACCGCACCGTCGAGTACGACGCACCGCGCTCGGTCACGGTCGAGGCGAAGAGCACCCTGTTCACCTCGCTCGACCGGATCACGGTCGAGCCGTCGGGCGACGGATCGCTCGTCACGTACGACGCCGAACTCACCCTCAACGGACCGCTCGGCCTGTTCGACGTCGCGTTGAAGCCGACGTTCCGCAAGATCGGCGGTCGTGCCAACGAGGGACTGCTGCGGGTGCTCGACGGGACACAGCGCTGACATGCACGAACGCAGCGCTGAACGGCGCGAACGCATCGCCGTCGTCGGATCCGGCATCGCCGGACTCACCTGCGTCCACGTCCTCGGACCGCATCACGACGTCACCCTCTACGAGGCGGCACCGCGCCTCGGCGGTCACGCCAACACGGTCGACGTCGACGACCCCGACGTGGGGACGATCGGTGTCGACACGGGCTTCATCGTCCACAACGACCGGAACTATCCGAACCTGGTCGGGCTCTTCGACGAGCTCGAGGTCGAGACGGTCGACACCGAGATGAGCTTCGGCGTCATCGACCGCGACCCCGACTCGCCGACGCACGGCTTCACGTACCGAGCGACGAGCCCGAACAGCATGTTCGCCCAGCGTCGCAACCTCGTCCGTCCCGCCATGTGGCGGTTGCTGCGCGACGTCCCCCGGTTCTACAAGGCTGCCCGCGCCCTGCTCGACGACACCTCGAGCGAGAGCGACGAGCTGTCGCTGGCCGAATTCCTCGAACGCGAGGGCTACAGCCGCGAGTTCGTCGACCTGCACCTGATCCCGATGGGAGCAGCGGTGTGGTCGGCCGATCCGTCGTCGTTCGCCGACTTCCCGGCCCGCACCCTGTTCCGGTTCCTCGACAACCACGGGCTCCTGAGCGTCGGCGACCGGCCCCAGTGGCGAGCGGTCGCCGGTGGCAGCCGTACCTACGTCGACGCGATCGCGAGCCGCTTCGACGGCACGATCCGCACGTCTTCACCCGTGACCTCGATCCACCGCGACGTCAACGGCGTGCTCGTGTCATCGCTGGGACTCGTCGAGCGGTACGACCGGGTCGTCCTCGCGACGCACAGCGATCAGGCGTTGGCGATGCTCGGCGACGCCAGCCCGGTCGAGCAGAAGGTGCTCGGTGCCGTGCGCTACCAGCCGAACACGGCGACCCTGCACACGGACACATCGCTCCTGCCCCCCACCGAGCGGGCGTGGTCGGCGTGGAACTACGAACG
>NZZV01000006.1 GCA_002698945.1 Acidimicrobiaceae bacterium | reverse complement strand
TTCGCGCCGGCGACATGGCCTGAGTGTGGGAGAATTTGGTTGCGGGGGCAGGATTTGAACCTGCGACCTTCAGGTTATGAGTTTGCTCAGGGCCGCTTTCGCCATGTTTTCCGGTCATGCGACAGAGCCGCCATTTGCACTATAAATATATGGTTCTGTTGACGTATTCCGTGCACGAAGCTACGCTGCTCCACGAATGAGGACGCGACGGTTTCGCCCCGATTGATTCCGATTTGATTCCGGAATCTGCAGCGTTCACGAGGTGTTTCATGCCGAAGATCACGAAGCGTTCCGTGGACGCAGCAACCTCCACCGACAAGGAATTCTTCCTCTGGGACGACGAGTTGAAGGGCTTTGGACTTCGGGTCTATCCGTCCGGCCGAAAAATGTATCTCGCCCAGTTCCGGGCTGGCGGCCGACTACGCCGCGTCAATATCGGCCTGCATGGGGCCTTGACCCCGGACTTGGCCCGCACCGAGGCGATGAAACATCTCTCCGACGTTCGCTTGGGCGGTGACCCGGCGAAGGAGCGCGATAAACGCAAGACGTCGCCGACAATGAGGGAGTTCGGCCAGCGTTTCCTCGACGAGCATGTCGCCGTGCACTGCAAGGCATCAACCTACGGAGAATACAAGCGCTCGGTCGAACTGTTCATCGACCCCAAGCTGGGCTCCCATCGGATCATCGACATAACTCGTGCCGACGTTGTCGACCTGCATCAGTCCATGAAGGCCACGCCCTATCAGGCCAATCGCACGCTCGGCGTGCTTTCCGTCATGTTCTCCGTCGCCCACAGCTGGGGTGTCCGCACCGACGGCGTCAATCCCTGCTGGAAGGTGAAGCGCTTCAAGGAGGTCAAGCGGGAGCGCTATCTGACGCCTGATGAACTCGCCCGTCTCGGTCAGTTGCTGCGCGATTCTGAGAGCGAACCCGAGGCCGTCAACTGTATCCGCCTTCTACTTCTCACCGGTTGCCGGCTGGGCGAGATTCAAACCTTGAAGTGGGAGTATGTGGATTTCGGCGCGAGCGTGTTGCGTTTACCCGACTCCAAGACCGGTGCGAAGATCGTGCCGATCGGACGGGCGGCCATCGACGTGCTCAAAGCAATTCCGAAGCTGGAAGACAATCCCTATGTCATCACCGGTAGGGTCGAAGGGCAGTATCTGATGGACATGCAGAAGCCTTGGCGCCGCCTGCGGAAGCGCGCAGGCCTCGACGGCCTGCGTCTTCATGATCTGCGCCATTCCTTCGCGTCGGATGCGCTGCAGCTCGGTCAGGATCTGACGATGATCGGCAGACTTCTCGGCCACACGCAAATCCAGACCACGGCACGATACGCCCATCTCAAGACCGATCCGATCCGGGCGGCAGCCGACCAGGTGTCGGACGCAATAGCCATCGCCTTGTCCCGCCCGGCCCAGCCGAAACAGGCCGCCGGCGATGCAGATGCCGCCGCCTAGTCATTATTGGCTACTGGATGGAGGCTAGCTAGCAGCCGCAGTGCGACCACGGTTCTTGGCTTTCGCCCTGCCAAACAGCGCCTCGGTGCTTTTGCTCTTCGACTTACCCGCCACGGCCGGTTGCTCTCAGAACCATACGAATGAACGAGAACATGCGCCCGAAGAGATAGTCGACCTGATCGAGCGAGGTCAGCGGCTCCTGGGTGGTCTCGGAATGCCGGATGCGAAATCCGTTGCCGATTTTGGTCAGGGCAGCGGCCTCATCTGCCAGGACTCGCCGAAAATTCGACCCCGGGGCAGCGGCTCGGTCCAGCAACGCGTCGGCTTGCGCACGCTTATCGGCGCCGGGCTCGAGCGTCTTAAGACGCTCGAATGCGTCCCAGAGTTTTTCCAAGGCGTCCACACGATTCTCGGATTTGGGCAGCGCAATCCTCCGGCGTGCGATTTCGAGCAAACGGTCGGTTTCCGCATCCCCCGTCGTGAACTGCGTCCAACTGAGTGCGTCCGCCAACGGTTGCGGCAAGAGCCTCCGCGCTCGACCTTCGGCTGTTAGCTCATAGGCGACACCGTTACGAGCGAACAGAAGGTTCGCGTCTCCCACGAGGCGCGTCAATCCGGCTTCGCGATCCCAGCTGAGGTGGTGATGCCCGAAAAAGGAATGGTACGAACCTTCAATCGGTTGGCCAACTGCTGTCGCGCAAAACTCGAGGAGATCAAGGATGGCGGGGGTCTCGGGCAGTTCCGAATGTGAGACTGGCCACTCGACAAACGGCACTTCAGCCCGCAGCATCCGCGCGAACGCCTGACTGTCACAGCCAGAGGGACCGTACCCATCGGGGCATTGCTCGGGAAAGCGGTATCCGAAAGATCCATCCCCAAGCCGCGTATCGATCAGACTGTGGAGACCTCCCCACAACCGCTCATCGATCACATCAATTGTGCGGGGGCGTTCACCGTACTCGCGGTCCGTAAAGTATCGAGTCACGCTGCCCCTCCGAGCTACCATTTTCGCCCATCCCGGCCGCGGGACCGATCGCACCTTTGGCCTTCCCGGGCGGGTTCTTCCATTGCTGCACCTGCGCTTGTCTACGGACTTTTCCCCAAGCTATGGCGAGCCAATCCCGCTTGTGATAAAACCTCTGCACTTATATGCTTTAGGTAAGGAAATGTCACGCGCGTTGGTCGACTTCGCACTAGCGATTGCTGTTTGCGCCATCGTCAGCGAGCGCAGCCAATCACTCAAGCTGGCGCACGCTGGTCCTCCCGCAACAGCGAGGCGCCGGTATCGAGGCCCAGTCAGTTGACCGCCACCGACCATCCTCAAACCGTACCTCTTCCAAGACGCCGATTCGACGCTCTCGCCGGATACACACGTCAACCGTTCATCCTCCTCGTCGCGGAAGAGATCGAGTGGCACGCATCCTCGGACGAGCGCGTCCTCGGAGTCGTGACGCGGGATCGTATCGATCACGACTTCGGATGGGTCGCGCTCGGACGTGACGAGCAACAGCGGTTCCGGGCCGTCGCGGTCAATGCCTCGCTGCTAACCGCCCATGCCGCAAGCCAGCAGTTGCTTGAACGCATGGATGCTCTCGCTGCAGCGCCGGACACCGAATTCCATCAAGGCGATTCCGAGCGGGCACCCGTCGACTTCTTCACCCCCCTCGTCCCAGCCGAGCGTCTGCATCCAACCTTCAAGATACTGACATCGGAGGAACGCTATTCGCCGGCTCGCGACCTCATCGCGGCGATGATGCGGTTCCACGAAGATGCCGACGGGAATTTCATCGAGCAGTTCCAGACGACGGGCTTCGACCCGCGGCTGTGGGAGCTCTACCTCTTCGCCACCTTCAATGAGCTAGGCTACGCTCGAGACTCCGCAGTTGCAGTGCCAGACTTTGTCTTGACCGGCCTGCCTGGCCAGCTTGCGATCGAAGCGACCACCGCCAATCCTCCCGGTGGTGGTGCGCCGCCTCCTCCAAATCCAACCACGCCAGATGAATTCAAAGCCTATTTGCAGGATTACGTCCCAATAAAGATCGCGCGAGCGCTGACACGTAAGCTCAACAAGACATCGCCCTATTGGGACACAGAGGAATTGCGAGAGATTCCATTCCTTCTGGCAGTCCAAGATTTTCATGGGCTGGGATCCATGCGCATGATCGTTCCGGCAACCACCGAATATGTCTTTGGTGTTCGCCATAGCTTGGTGAACGGCAGGCGAAAAATCGAGCGCATCACCGAACATCGCTTCGGTCGTTCCGTGGAAGCCTCAGGCTTCTTCTTCCTACCCGGCGCCGAGAATATCAGCGCCGTCATTGTCAACCCGCAAGGGACCATCACGAAGTTCAATCGCATGGGCCACCTTGCCGGCTTCGGCAGCCGGCGCGTCCGCATGGTTCGCACTGGCATGCGACGCGGTGAACTCGACGATGACGGGCCGACGCCAAAGCCGTTCGCACATGCCGTCCACGCTCCCGACTATGACGAATCCTGGGTCGAAGGCATGGTCGTCCTCCACAATCCGAATGCACGCGTCCCGCTCGACCCCGCACTGATTCCGGGAGCCAATCACGAGCTCCTGCAAGTGGATGGCGGAATCATGTCGCTCCTGCCTGAATTCCACCCGTACTTCTCCCAGACCGCGATCGCCATCGAAGGCGAAGACGACATGCAAGCGCCCGCGGAGTAGTCCGCCACCCACGCCGCCCCGTTAGCGGCTCGAAACGGGTTTGGATTCCTACATATTTTGCGATAAGACCTCTGCACTTCCTTCTAAGAGCATAGGAAATGTCACCCCAACCGAGGACCCAACGTGATACGGCCCGCGACCTCTTCGGCGAAAAGGGGCTGGTCCGTATGCGCGATCTGCGCGAAGCAGGCATCGGATCCGAGACCGTTGCCCGCCTGGTTCGTGAAGGCGAGATCACGCGCGTGGCACGCGGAC
Source organism: Acidimicrobiaceae bacterium (assembly GCA_002698945.1). Lineage (GTDB taxonomy): Bacteria > Actinomycetota > Acidimicrobiia > Acidimicrobiales > Ilumatobacteraceae > Ilumatobacter. The sequence goes on along the minus strand of NZZV01000006.1, from coordinate 21,403 downwards.
TTTACCAACTGGCCGACTCCATACCGGACGCCCGGCGCAGCTTCGCGGAGGCTTCCGCTCTCGTGCCCCGAGGAGTCATCTGCCTCACATCAGCGCTGCAGTTTCATGAGCTGACACTGCAGATGCCATCTGCGGTGTGGATTGCAATCGACCGCACCGGCTGGAAGCCCACCGTCGAATACCCGCCGATCCGTTTTGTCCGCTTCAGCAGCCGCGCACTCAAGGAGGGCGTGAAGCGACACCTGATCGATGGCATCGAGGTGCCGATCTTCGAACCCGCCAAGACGATCGTCGATTGCTTCCGGTATCGCAACAAGATCGGTCTCGACATCGCGCTGGAGGGGCTGCGCGAAGCGCTGCGAACAAAGCGGGCAACTCCAGACCAGCTCTGGGAATTCGCGCGCGCAGCCCGCGTCTGGTCGGTGATGCGCCCCTACGTCGAAGCGATGGTCGCCGATGGCGCGTGAGGTTCGCAATGTCGGTGCGTCGGTCCGTGCGCGGCTTCTCGATCGAGCCCGCACGGAGAAGACTGATTTTCAGATTCTCCTCACGCGCTACGCGCTCGAGCGGCTGCTGTACCGCCTCAGTGTCTCCGATCAGCGCGAGCGGTTTGTCCTGAAAGGGGCGATGCTCTTCGCCGCATGGCGGGACGATCCCTTCCGTCCCACCCGCGACCTCGATCTGCTGGGTCATGGCGATGCCGATCCCGCTGCGGTCGCCAAGAGCGTCCGGGCCATCTGCACTGTGGCGGTGCCTGATGATGGCGTCGTCTTCGACGTCGCCGGCATCGAAGCCGCCCCAATCCGCGACGAGGCCGAATATGCCGGCGTGCGTGTCAGGACCAGCGCCACCATCGCCGGCGCGCGCATGCCCATCCAGATCGATGTCGGGTTCGGCGATGCCATCACCCCCGACCCGGTTGAGATCGAGTACCCGGCGCTGCTCGAAGCGCCGCGCCCGGTTCTGCGCGCCTATCCGCCCGAGACGGTGGTCGCCGAAAAGCTGGAGGCGATCGTTTCGCTCGGCGTCGCCAACAGCCGGATGAAGGATTTCTACGACCTCTGGATGATCGCGCAGACGTTCACTTTCGAAGGCGCCGTCCTCGCGAATGCTGTCCAACAGACGTTCGACCGCCGCCGGACATCCTGGCCCGAACAAATGCCCTCCGGCCTCGGCGAGGCCTTTGCCGGCGAGCGGGATGCTCAGTGGCGTGCTTTTCTGACGCGCGATCGACTCGCGGCGGCGCCCGCTTCGCTCATTCAAGTGACCGAAGATCTGCGGGCATTCTTGCTGCCTGTGCTGGAACGGCAGCAGCTTGCATCGTGGTCGCCCGGCGGTCCCTGGACGCACACGGAGGCTGCCTCTTGAGTTCACAGTCTCCAAACACGGACGCGCACGCAAACGCTGAAACTCGCGAAGCCATCTTCATCAGTCACGCCGCGCCCGAGGACAACGCCTTCACGGTCTGGCTTGGCGCGAAGCTCGCCGCGATGGGCTACGAGGTCTGGGCCGATGTGCTCCGGCTCAAGGGCGGCGAGGACTGGCAACGCAAACTCGAAAACGCACTGCGCCGTCGCGCCTGCAAGGTGCTGCTCGTCTCCAATCCCCGTGCGGTCGAGAAGCAGGGCGTGCGCAATGAAATCCAGATCGCCACCGAGGTGGCCCGCAAGATCGGCGACGACGCCTTCATCATCCCGCTGCGCATGGAGCCCTTCGAGGCGCCCTTCCTCATCGCGCACGCGCAATACATCGACTTCACGCACGGCTGGGGGCGCGGACTGACGGAACTGTTGGAGACGCTCCGGGAGACCTATCGCGTCCCGCAAAACGCCGGCGACGGCAACGCAATCTGGCGCGAAATCCAGCTCATCCACGGCAAGACGCTCGTCCCGACACCGGAACGGCTGATCTCGAACTGGCTCCCGATCGATCAGCTGCCGAAAAAGATCCGCTATTACGAGTTCAAGGGCCAGGTACCGGATCGCCAGGCGCAATCCCGCATGTCCGAGGCGCCGTGGCCCCTTAAGCCTTTCCGCCGGGGGTTCCTCGCCTTCGCCCGCATCCACGATCTGCAAGACCATTTCGGACCGAACCTCCCCATCAAGCGAAAAGCGGAGCGGCTCGTTGCGGGCTTCCTGGATGACGGATGGTCCAAGCTCGGCATCGAACGGCGCGACGCCCGCAACCACTTCAGCGATATGGCGCGCCAGGCGTTCGAAAAGCTGTTCGCAGCGCGTGGTCTTCGGCCTTACGGGCTCTCGGGCGCCCAGACCGCCTGGTGGCCCCCCGTCGATGTCGCGCCCGCCACCAAGATTTCCTTCCGCTGGGGTGACATTGCGGGTCTGCGCCAGCTCCAGGGCGTGTCACTCAAGCGGCAAATGAACTGGCACTTCGGTGTCAGCGTCGCGGCGCGGTCGGCGCCGGTCCGCCACGTACGCGTCGTCAGCCGCCTCATCTTCACGGAAGACGGCCACAAACCGTTCGACGATCCTGCGAGGATGCACCGTCTGCGGCGTTCCTTCGCCAAGACCTGGCGGAACGCCCGCTGGCGCGACATGCTGCTCGCCTTCCTGCATTGGCTCGCCGAGGGCCGCGGCTCCCTTGCCGTGCCCGTCAGCTCCGAGGAGACGATCGTGCTCGGCCTGCCGCCGATTTCCTGGCGGGTTCCGATCAGCCTGCCGGTCGAAGACGAAATCCCCGAGCCCGACGACGACGATCCGAGCGACAACGACGAGCCGGACGAACCCGACGGCCCGCGCGACGACGACGGTCCGGAGGAGGCTGGCAATGACGTCTAGGCCACGCCTGTTCAAGCCTCGGACTCTCTATCTGGAAGAACCCCTGCTCGAGTTCCGCCACGGCCAGCGTCTCGTCTACCCCCGCGACGGCCTCTTTCTCTACGGTCCCATCGGCGAGACGAAACAATTGCCGGCAATCCGCTATGGCGTGATCGGCACGCCGGACGGCGTGCAACGCTTCAGAGCCTGGGCAACGACGATGGCCGGCTTCATCGACATCCCGCCGCCCGGCCCGCGATCGCGGGCGGTCGAACCCCAGCATGTGCCCTTCCCCGGCTTCGCCGAAACCTTTCACGCCGACTGGCCAATCGACCCGCCCTGCCTCATCGACGATCTAGACGCCGCGGAGATCGAGCGCGCACTTCTGATCGCCAACCGTCACGAGGCGATACGCAACACCGTCGACCTTTTCGTGTCCCGCCTCGTCGCGGAAAACAATCGCCTCGAGAGCGCGCCGCAATTCTGGTTCGTCGTCATCCCCGAGCGGGTCTATGAACTCGGTCGTCCACAATCGACCGTGAGACGCGACGATCGCGTGGCCGGGACGGTGACCATCTCGCAGCGCCGTGCCCGGCAACTGCAGACCCAGCCCACCCTGTTCGGCGACGACGAGCGGGAGGCCGAGGTCTATCAGTACGCGACCCATTTCCGCCGCCAGTTGAAGGCACGCCTCCTGAAGGAACGGATCGTCACGCAGATCGTCCGCGAGACCACCCTGGCGCCCGGCGATTTCCGCCGCGAGAGCGGAATGCCGGTTCGACGTGTCGAGGATCCGGCAACGATCGCCTGGAAGCTCGGAACCGGCGCCTACTACAAGGCGGGCGGCAAGCCCTGGCAGCTGGCCGATGTCCGACCGGGCGTCTGCTATGTCGGCCTGGTCTACAAACGCAGCGAACTGACGAGCGACAAGCGGCACGCCTGCTGCGCGGCGCAGATGTTCCTGTCTGACGGCGAAGGCGTGGTCTTCCGCGGTGCGCTCGGACCGTGGTTCCAGACGGACACGAAGCAATTCCACCTCGATCACGACGCCGCCAGGAACCTCATTCAGATGGTGGTCAGCGAGTACAGACGGCTGCATGACGGTCCCCCGTCCGAACTCTTCATCCACGCCAAATCCGCTTTCACCGACGATGAGTGGCGTGGCTTCGCCGCCGGTTGCGACGATGAAACGAATCTCGTCGGCGTGCAGATCGCCGACGCGCGCGACGACCTCAAGCTCTATCGCCCGGGCGAATATCCGGTCATCCGAGGCACGGCGCTCCAGATCGGCGAACGCCACGCCCTGCTCTGGACATCGGGCTATGTGCCGCGCCTCGACACCTATATGGGACCGGAAACGCCGAACCCGATCTCCGTGCGCGTCCTGCGTGGCGAATGCGGCTTGACGACCGTCCTGTCGGACGTGCTCGGCCTCACGAAGATCAACTTCAATTCCTGCCTGCACAACGATCGGCTACCGGTCACGATCCGGTTCGCCAATGCCGTGGGCGATGTCCTCATCTCCGCGCCGATCGACAGCGAACCGAAGCTACCCTTCAAGTTCTACATCTAGAACTGCTTGGGCTCGCAGGTGATGCCAGTAAAGAACTGAGAACGAAGATGGCCTTCTTCACACAGGACCAACTGGAGGCGATCGCCGGAGCGCTCGGCGACACGGATGCCGGTCTGACCGGCACTGAAATCCAATAACTGCTCGCATGCAGCAAAATAACGGACCCTGGACCCATCACGAAGCGTGTCCGCATTTACAACGCTTTCGTCGACAGCCAGAACACCAAGAAGAACCGCACGAACATCCTCGAATTCATCCGCCTCGCGATAAAGCCGGCGCGCTTCAGCCGTCAGCCCGAACGCTACGAACCATGCGCACGCTCCTGAATCAGGCGCTGGCCTTTTCTTGCCTTGTCGTTGACGAAGCCGGCAACCTGCCATCGACCGATGCCGCGCAGACATTGCCCGAAGCGCAGCGCCGGGCGCGTGATCTACGGGCCGATCTGGAAGGACGGGGCGTTCATCCAGACGTACTGAAATTCTGTCGGGCCGAGATCCTTGTCGACAATTACTTCCACGCCGTCCAGGAGGCCGTCAAAAGCGTCGCCGACAAGATGCGCAGCCGGACCGGATTGACTGATGACGGCGCCGCGCTCGTCGATCGGGCCCTCGGTTACGATCCGCCACTTCTGGCGATCAATTCGCGGACCACCGCGAGCGAACACAGCGAACAAAAGGGCATTGCCAATCTGGTGCGCGGAACCTTTGGGATGTTTCGCAACCCCACGGCACACGAGGCGCGAATTCATTGGGCGATGAGGAAAGAGGATGCGGAAGACTTGCTGACGATCGTATCCCTGATCCACCGGCGTCTCGACAAAGCGAACATGCCGCCACGCGCCTAGCAGCAGGCTATCTCCACTACGACGGACGTCGAACATCGGGTTGTGGAATCACGCGATACACGCCGCTTCGGCGAAGGGGAAGTGCCGCGAGCCTCGTTGGCTCGAGTTTGCCATCACGCACCGGCATCCGGGATCCGTTCTTCGGTCCAATATGCGATTCTCCCTATTGCAGAGGGAAAGGCTTCCCCTGCGGCCGAGCCTGTCGCCTCGGCCGACCCCTTCGAGCGGGGGATTCCCCCGCAACACCCCCTTTTGAGAGTGAGAGTGCGGATCGGTTTGCCGTGACGGGTTGGAAGTCGAGGGAGAGGCTCTCGACGCCCGTCGCGGAGAACCGCGATGTCCAGACACGCCCGCAGGCCCGGCGCCAGTCGCGACCGGACCAACCTCTATTCTGAAATCACCGACAAGATCATCGCCGAGCTGGAGGCGGGCCGCGTGCCCTGGGTCCAGCCCTGGGGCACGGCCGCGGCAAAGGCGCCGCTTGGCCTTCCGCAGAACGCCGCGACCGGCCGGCGTTATTCCGGGATCAACGTGCTGCTCCTGTGGGGTGCCGTGGTCGAGCGCGGCTTCGGCGGCCAGAGTTGGCTCACCTTCCGCCAGGCGCTGTCGCTCGGCGGCAATGTCCGCAAGGGTGAGCGCGGCACCACCGTCGTCTATGCCGACCGCTTCGTGCCGGAGGACGAGAAGCGGCGGGCCGCGGAGACCGGCGAGGACGCGCAGGCGATCCCATTCCTGAAGCGCTTCACCGTCTTCAACACTGACCAGTGCGAGAACCTGCCGGACGATGTCGCCACGGCCGCGCCACCAGTCCCGCAGGGACTGATCGAGCCAACGGTAGAGGCGCTGGTCAAGGCGACTGGCATCGATTTCCGCATCGGCGGTGACCGGGCCTTCTACGTGCCGGCGCAGGACTATGTGCAGGTGCCGCCGCCGCAGGCCTATTTCGAGACGATCAACTGGCACCGCACCGCGCTCCACGAACTCGGGCACGCAACCGGGCATGTGTCGCGCCTGGGGCGGGACCTCTCGGGCTCGTTCGGGTCGAAGAAGTACGCGTTCGAAGAGCTGGTCGCAGAGATCAACGCCGCCTTCTGCTGCGCCTCGCTCGGCACCGCGCCGACTGTCCGGCACGCCGATTACATCGGCTCCTGGCTCGAGGTCCTGCGCGAGGACAACCGTGCCATCGTTCGCGCTGCCAGCCAGGCGAGCAAGGCCGCCGACTGGCTCTTGGCGTTCGCGTCGCAGGACGTGCAGCAGACGATCGAAGCGGAGCCCTCTTGCGACAGGACAGTGGCATGATCCTCCTGACCGAGGACCTGTGCGACCTGCTGCTCGCCGGTGGGCGTCAGCGCGGCGCCGACCATGTGCCGGTGGTGAAGTTCTTCAATCCCGTCGGCGCCGGCACCTGGCTCATTACCGAGATGGAGGCCGATGGCGATACGCTATTCGGCCTCGCCGACCTCGGTTTCGGTTCTCCCGCGCTCGGCTCCTGCAGCCTCGCCGAACTCACCTCGGTGCGCTTGCCCTTCGGCCTCGGTATCGAGCGGGACATCCTCTTCGAGGGGATATTCCCGCTTTCCGTCTACCCGAAGCAGCACGACAGGCCGGCAGCATCGTGTCGAGCGACCGACTGCTCAAGGTCGCGGCGGTCGCTGTGCAGAAAAGCCAGTGATGTCTCCCGTCCACGCTCGATGCGAGATGTCCAACCCCGCCATCTGGACGAGCACAACGGCGTTGAAGCGCAAGAGTGCTTGGGCGTTTCTGCCCAAACCTGTCGCGCTATGCCACCCTCTTCAGATGAGGACAGGGCTGCACTTCGACTGTCACATGCGCCAGCTTCGCGATATGGGCCAGCTTCCCCTTATAGTGCGCGGGCTCCTGCGGACGATCCGACACGATGGAGACGATAGCCGCCATGTGACCCGGTCCGACACGCCAGAGATGCAGGTCTGCAATGCGGTCCCCCTTCTGTTCAAGTGCCGCCCGGACGCGATCGGCCGTCGCCTTGTCCGGCCGCATGTCGAGGAGCACCGCGCCCGCGCCTTTGAGAAGGCTCCACGACCAGCGCGCGATGACGATGCTGCCGACGATACCCATAAGCGGATCCATCCAGAGCCAGCCATAAAAACGGCCCGCCAACAGGGCGATGATCGCCAGAACCGAGGTCAGCGCGTCGGTCAGCACATGGAAATAGGCCGAGCGCAGATTGTGGTCATCATGACCATGGTGGAGGTGATGACCAAGATCGTCCGCGGCCGCATGCCCATGATCATCATGAGGACGATCGTGGTGGTCGTGGCGCTCGCCTGCCCCTGCATGGAGTATCCACGCGCTGACGAGATTGACGACGAGGCCGACAACAGCGACGAAGATCGCCTCGGTGAAGCGGATCGGGATCGGTGCCGTGAGCCGTAGCACGGATTCCACGCCGATCATCAATGCCACGATGGCCAAGATGACGGCGCTTGAATAGCCGGCCAATTCGCCGAGCTTTCCGGTGCCGAAACTGAAGCGCTCGTCCTGAGCATAACGTCGCGCATACCAGTAGGCAATTCCCGCGATCGAAAGCGCGCCGGCGTGCGTCGCCATGTGAAAGCCATCGGCAAGCAGCGCCATCGAGCCGAAGGCAAGACCGGCAATGATCTCGGCGACCATCATCACGGCGGTCAGCACGACGACGATCCATGTGCGCCATTCGTTGCGGGCGTGGTTCGCCCCCAGAAAGACGTGACTGTGCCGCCAGTTCTCGATGGACTTTGAATGCATGGGTCTTCTCAAAGATACTTTGTGATCTCGCGGAAGCTCGCGAGCTTTTCCTTCACTTCCCGAGACAGAGGTCCAGCGATCTGCCCGAGATGATGATCGATATGGTGGTGAATGATCGCCTGCTTGGACTTCTCTAGCGCGCGAATGACGGCCTGAAGCTGCTGCGCGATCACCAGCCCGTCGCGGCCTTCCTCGACCATCCGCAAGACGGCAGCGAGATGCCCGTCTGCCCGCCGGAGACGGCTCATGATTTCCGGGTTATTTGCGTGACTCATGGAGCCATCCGATCCCCTTGGAGGGGACAGGATCAAAGCGCCCATTGTTCGCCTCGCATCGCGCGCCGTGTCCACCGCCAAGGCGGCGAGAGAGTAAGAGGGCTGCGCCCTTTCCGTGACGGGTTGGAAGTCGAGAGAGAGGCTCTCGGCACCCGTCGCGGAGCAACCCACCATGGCAACCGCCACACAGAAGATCACTCTGAGCACCTCGCGAGACATCCCCTTCAACAAGCTCGTCCTCTCCCAGTCGAACATCCGGCGCGTAAAGGCCGGCGTCTCGATCGAGGAGCTGGCCGAGGACATCGCCCGCCGCGGCCTGCTGCAGAGCCTTAACGTCCGGCCGGTCCTGGATGGCGAGGGTAACGAGACCGGCATGTTCGAGATCCCGGCCGGCGGCCGCCGCTACCGCGCTCTTGAGCTGCTCACCACGAAGAAGCGCCTCGCCAAGACCGCGCCCGTGCCCTGCGTCGTGCGCGAAGCGGGCACCGACATCCCAGCCGAGGAGGACTCGCTGGCCGAGAATGTCCAGCGCGTGGCGCTTCACCCGCTCGACCAATTCCGCGCCTTCCAGGCGCTGCGCGAGCGGGGCCTCACCGAGGAGGAGATCGCGGCGCGCTTCTTCGTCTCGGTCAACGTCGTCAAGCAGCGGCTCAGGCTCGTCACCGTGTCGCAGACGCTGCTCGACACCTATGCCGAGGACGGCATGACGCTCGAGCAGCTGATGGCCTTCACCGTCTCGACCGACCACGTGCGCCAACAGCAGGTCTGGGAAGCGATCCAGCATTCCTGGTCGAAGGAGCCCTATCAGATCCGTCGTATGCTGACGGAGAACACCGTCCGCGCCTCCGATCGCCGGGTGCAGTTCGTCACGCTGGCGGCCTACGAACAGGCCGGAGGGATCGTGATGCGCGACCTATTCCAGGACGACGACGGCGGCTGGGTCGAGGACGTGCCGCTGTTGGAGCGCCTCGTCGCCGAGAGGCTCAAGGCCGAGGCGGAGACGGTCGCCGAGGAGGGTTGGAAGTGGATCGCGGTGGCGGCCGACTTCCCCTACGGCCACACGAACGGCCTGCGCACGCTCGTCGGCACGCAGATCGGCCTCACCGACGAGGAGCGCGCCACCCGCGAGGCGTTGCGCGACGAGCTCGAGCGGCTCGAGGCCGAATACGCCGAGGCCGACGAGCTGCCCGACGCGGTAGACGAACGACTGGGTAAGATCGAGGCGGCGCTGGAGGCCTTCGAGGATCGGCCCGTCCACTACGACGCCGCCGACATCGCCCGCGCCGGCGCCTTCGTTACCATCGGCCATGACGGTCGGCTCGCGGTCGAGCGCGGCTATGTCCGCCCCGAGGACGAAGTCCCGGAGGGCAAGCCCGAGGGCGAGGCGGAGGTTGACGGCGCAGCCGGCACCGGAGTGGACGGCGCCATGCAGCGCACGATCATCACCGTCGGCGGCGAGCCCGAGGTCCCCGAAGACGAGGACGACACGGTCAGGCCGCTGCCCGAGCGTCTGGTGACCGAACTCACGGCGCATCGCACACTCGCGCTGCGCGACGCGCTGGCGGACAACCCGCACGTCGCCGTGACGGCACTGCTCCACAGGCTGGTGCGCGACACCTTCCAGCACGTCTCCGCACCGGGATGCCTGGAAGCGTCAGTGCGCCACGTTTTCTTCCCGATCCAGGCCGCCGACCTCAAAGATAGCGCGTCCGCCAAAGCGATCGCCGAACGGCAGGAGGCCTGGAAGGCCGATCTGCCGGGCGACGATGACGCGCTGTGGGATCGGATCGACGGGCTCGACGACGTGAGCCGCATGGCGCTCCTCGCGCACTGCGTCTCTTACGGCGTCAACGCGCTCTCCGAGAGGGGCGATCGCTACGGCGCCGGTCCGACCGCGCACGGCGTCCAGCAGCGCATACGCGAGGCGGACCGGCTGGCACGCGCCGTCGGCCTCGACATGGTGGAGGCCGGCTGGCGTCCGACGGTCGACAACTATCTCGGCCGCGTCACCAAGCCCCGCATCCTCGAGGCGGTGCGCGAGGCGAAGGGCGCAGAGACCGCCCAGCTCATCGACCACCTGAAGAAGCCGGAGATGGCGAAGGAGGCCGAACGGCTCCTAGCCGACAGCGGCTGGCTGCCCGACCCGCTGCGTCTGCCGCCGGTCGACGATCAGCCGGCGGACGGTGACGCGGGCGACACCGACGCGCTTCCGGCCTTCCTCGCCGACGACGAGGACACCGAGGACGAAGCCGTCGGGGATCCGCAGGCGGTCGCCGCCGAATGACCTGACGGCGGGGCGGCTCCGGCCGGTAGCGCATTGCCGTGGGACAGAGAACCAGAGTGAAGGGGGCGTCGCGGCGCCCCCCTCATATCAGTTGCGCCGCGATCGCCAATGCGTTGGTCTGCTTTGAGCCTCTTTCGACAGATGCTGCGCGGCAGTCGAACGGCCGAAAGAGGCATTATGCCGACAATCGAACAGCTCTACGCGAGCTTGCCCACGACAAGCTGTGAGACCTGCCTAATACCACCGGGAGAATGAAATCGCGGAATTGCTCGATCACCCGCGACTGCCGGCGGCCCGGGGAGCGCACAGTGCTTCACGCACGAAACAGCGTCTCGATGATCGGGCAGTCTGGTATGTCGCCTTTAGCGCATTCCGCCGCCATGTCCGACAATGCCCGTTCCAGCTTCCGCAGCTGCGCGATCTTTTCCTTGACCGAGGCTAGGTGCTCCACGGTCATCGCGTGCACCTCGCCGCAGCTGACGCCGTCCTGGTCGACCATCCTCAGCATCGCGCGGATCTCGTCGATGCGGAAGCCGAGCTCGCGGCTGCGCCTGATGAACGACAATCGCTGCAGATGCTCGTGGGAATACTGCCGATTGCCGCCAGGCGTCCGGTCCGGCTTCGGCATCAGCTCGATGCGCTCGTAGTAGCGGATGGTCTCGATGTTCACGCCGGTTTCGCGGGACATCGCGCCGATCGGATAGCCTCGCGCGTTCGTGATCTCCTCCATCGCACAATCCAGTTGCATCTGTAGTCGCTACAGACGCTAGGCCTTGGATCAGGATGGATCAAGCGAAGCGGCTCTGATGACGACCGAAACCGATACGACACGGACACTGCGCGGCGACCTCGGTGCGAAGGCGGCAACGACCGGCGGCATTCTCGGTGCGCTTGCCATGACTTCGTGCTGCATCCTGCCGCTGCTGCTGGTGAGTTTCGGCGTCGGGGGTGTCTGGATCGCGCAACTGACGGCGCTCTACGCCTACAAATGGTACACTTTTGCCGTGGCCGCGGCCTTCATCGGCTACGGCTTCTACCGCCTGCATCGAGCCGAGGCAGGAGAGTGTCGCGACGGCGCGGTCTGCGCCCGTCCGGTCGATTGCCGGGTCATGCGTTGGTCGCTGTGGATGGCGAGTGTGGTGACCGGGATCGCGATCATTTTCCCCTACGTCACGCCCTACATCCTTTCCTTCTGAACGGAGTGCCCGGACATGAAATCCATCGTTCTCGCGCTTGCCACCGCCCTGACTGCGACCGCCGCGTGGGCTGGAGAGCAGACCGTCATCGTCGAAGTCACTGGCCTGACCTGCCCATCCTGCCCATACATCGCAGCGGACGCCATCAAGTCCCTGGAGACGGTGCAAATTCTGGAAGTCGACTACGACGCCGCCGCGCAGCTCGCGCGTTACACCGTGACCTACGACGACGACGTCACCTCCGCCGCGGCGGTCGCCACCGCCTCCGATGGCTTCGGATACCCGGGACGGATCGTCGGCGATGACGGCTCCTGAGCGGACGAAGGCGGCGCGGCTGCGCCGGAACGGACTGATCGGCGCGGCGATCGCGGCGATCTGCTGCTTTACGCCGTTCCTGGTGATCGTCACGGCCGGGGTCGGCCTGTCGGCGCTAGTGGGTGGGCTTGACTATGTCCTGTTCCCGCTGCTTTTCGGCTCTCTCGGGATCGTCGCCTACGCCCTCTGGATCGAGCATGGCCGAGCCGGCCCATCGCCGAGGGTGGTGATTGCGGCGGCGGTCATCGTGGCGACAGTGGCGCTCTACTGGCTCGAATTTCGCTACGCGCTGCGCCTCTCCGTCGCGGCCGCGGTCGCGGTCGTCGCCTATTGGGTCTGGCTGCGACGCAGCGCGGTCCGAACCTCAACCGAGATCTAGGAAACATCCATGTCGGACTGCTGCGCTAACGGAAACGGGACGTTCGACCTCGCCGTGGTCGGGGCCGGCTCCGCCGGGTTCTCGGCCGCGATCACCGCCGCGGAGGACGGCGCCCGCGTCGCCCTGATCGGCCACGGGGTGATCGGCGGCACCTGTGTCAATGTTGGCTGCGTCCCCTCGAAGACGATGATCCGGGCGATGGAGGTAATGCACGCGCCCCGGGCGGCGCGTCGCTTCGAGGGGATCGAGGCAGAGGCCCGGATCGCCGACTGGGGCGCCCTCATCCGGCAGAAGCAGGCGCTGGTCGACGACTTGCGGGCATCGAAATACATCGGCGTCCTGCCGAACTACAACGGCATCGCCTATCTGGAAGGCGCCGCGGCGTTCACCGAGACGGGCGCGCTGACGGTCGGCGGCGAGGTTGTCCCTGCCGGCAAAGTCATCATCGCCACCGGCGCGCGCAGCCATGTGCCCGACATCCCCGGCCTCGATGCGGTGCGCCACCACGACAGCACGTCCATACTGGAGCTTCAGGATCAGCCGTGTGCGCTGATCGTCATGGGCGGCGGCTATATCGGGGTCGAGCTGGCGCAGGTCTTCGCCCGCGCCGGCACCAAGGTCACCGTTGTGTCGCGGCGCGGGCTCCTGCCCGCAGCCGAGCCCGAGATCGCAGCCGCCCTGACGCGCGCCTTCGAGGGCGAGGGCATCAACGTCCGGACGGTCCGGTCCTACGCCCGCGCCGCGGACCGCGAAGGCCGGATCGCGTTGACGGTGAACACCGAAGCGGGCGAGGAGACGCTCGACGCCGACGAGCTTCTGCTCGCGACGGGCCGCACGCCGAATACCGAGACTCTCGCACTTGCACACGCGGGCATCGAGACCGATCCGCGGGGCGGGATCGTCGTCGACGACCGGATGCGCACCAGCCGGGCGGGCGTCTACGCCGCGGGCGACGTCACGGGGCGGGACCAGTTCGTGTACATGGCTGCCTACGGCGCCAGGCTCGCGGCGAAGAACGCGATGAACGGCGACAGCCTGATCTACGACAACGCCGCCATGCCGGCGGTGGTCTTCTCCGACCCGCAGGTCGCGAGCGTTGGCCTCACCGAGGCCGCCGCGAAATTGGCCGGGCATGATGTCAGAACGTCGGTCCTGCCGCTCGAGCATGTGCCTCGGGCGCTGGCGGCGCGGGACACGCGTGGGCTCATCAAGCTGGTGGCCGACGGACCGAGCAAGCGGCTATTGGGCGCGCATGTCCTCGCGCCCGAGGGGGCCGACAGCATCCAGACCGCCGCAATGGCGCTGAAGGCGGGCATGACCTACGAGGATCTGGCCGCGACGATCTTCCCCTATCTCACGACGGTCGAAGGGCTGAAGCTCGCCGCGCAGACGTTCGATCAGGACGTGGCCAAGCTGAGTTGTTGTGCCGGGTAGCGGGAGAACGGGGCAGTTGAGCAATAACTACGATTTGGTTGTGATCGGCACCGGCACGGCGGCGACGACAGTGGCCAGGAAGGCGCGGGCCGCCGGCCGCAGCGTGGCGGTGACCGATTTCCGCCCTTACGGCGGCACCTGCGCGCTCAGGGGCTGCGATCCAAAAAAGATGCTGATCGGCGGTGCGAGCGCAGTCGACCATGCCACCCGGATGCGGGGCAAGGGCGTGGCGGGCGATGTCGCGATCGACTGGACCGATCTCATGGCGTTCAAGCGCGGCTTCACCGATCCGGTGCCGGAGAAGAAGGAGAGCGGCTTCGCCGAGGCCGGGATCGACAGCTACCATGGACGCGCGCGCTTTGTCGGGAGGAACGCTGTCGAGGTCGACGGCAGGAGGCTGGAGGCCCAACACATCGTCGTCGCTGCGGGAGCAGAACCCGTTCGCCTAGGGATAGAAGGCGAAGAGCACCTGATCGACAATGAGGCCTTCTTGGAGATGGAGAGCCTTCCGCGGCGGATCCTGCTCGTCGGCGGCGGCTACATCGCGGCCGAGTTCTCTCATATCGCCGCGCGGGCTGGCGCGGAGGTGACGATCCTCCAGCACGGCGAGCGGATGCTGAAGGGCTTCGACCCCGATCTCGTCGGCTGGCTGATGGAGAAGTTCGCCGAGCTTGGTGTGGACGTGCGTACCGGCACCGAGGTGACGCGGGTAGAAAGGCGCGGCGGCGCCTTTGTCGTCACCGCCATGGCAAACGATGAAGAGATGACCTTCGAGGCCGATCTCGTCATCCACGCGGCAGGCCGTAGCCCGGATCTCGACAGCCTCGACCTAGCTGCCGGCGGGGTCGAGCTGCGGGACGGCCGGATCGCGCTCAACGATCAATTGCAGAGCGTGTCCAACCCCGCGGTCCATGCCGCCGGCGACGCGGCGCAGATGGGACCGCCCCTGACCCCGGTCTCGAACCATGACGGCAAGGTCGTGGCGGCCAATCTGCTGGAGGGCCAGACTCGCCGGCCGAACTACGACGGCGTTCCTTCGGTGGTCTTCACGATCCCGCCGCTGGCCCGCGTCGGCCTCGGCGAGGAGGAGGCGCGTGCGGAGGGGCTGACGTTTCGCGTGACCTGCGACAGGACGCCGGGCTGGTTCACCGCTCGGCAGGCGGCGGAGACGGTGATGGGCCACAAGGTGCTGATCGAGGATGGCAGCGGCCGCATCCTCGGCGCGCACCTGCTCGGCCCCCACGCCGACGAGGTGATCAACGTCTTCGCGCTCGCGGTTCGGCACGGGCTGACTGTGGATCAGCTCGCGGACACGATGTTCGCCTATCCGAGCGGCGCCTCGGACATATCGTCGATGCTCTAGGCTCTCGCATCGCGCCAGAGAACGCGTGCAGATGCCGGGCAGCCATCGGCACGCGGGGTTCGTACGCTCGCCACTGGGCGGCGCAGGCAGAGGAGGAGCCATGCATGACATGACGATCGGCCAGGCCGCACGCGCCGCGGGGGTGAACGTGGAGACGGTCCGCTACTACGAGCGGCGAGGTCTGATCGCCCGGCCGCCGAAGCCCGCCGATGGCGGGTTTCGCCGCTACGCGCCGAGCACGGTGCGCTGCATCCGCTTCATCAAGGATGCACAGGGGATTGGATTTTCGCTGGCCGAGATTTCGGAACTGCTGTCCCTGCGGGTTCAGCCGGGCGCGACCTGCCGTGACGTGCGAAGGCTCGCCCAACAGAAGCGCGCCGAGGTGCAGAAGCGCCTGACCCAGTTGCATGGGATCGCCGGCGTTCTCGACGAACTGATCGACGCCTGCCCCGGCGACGCAAACCTCGGCGCATGCTCGATCCTCGGGGCGCTGGAGCGGAACGCCTGAACGTGAAAGTCTGCCGGCTCCATTGACTCCGTACCTTGGTACGGCGGCTAAGGTGCCCTGGAATCGGCTAATCCGGGGGTGCACCATGAACAGGACAAGTTGCAGAAACAGAGGGATCGCCGCCGTTTTTGCGATCCTCGGCCTCGCCGCAACGCCTGCGACGGCGCAGACCGGCATGATGGCGACGGGTTCGGATATGGAGCCGATGATGGACATGTCGGGCGGCATGGACATGTCGAGCCTCCCGCGCGTGCCGCCTGTCTTCGGCTATGCCGCCGGGGAAGACATCCACTTCATCCACACCGAGGCTTCCGATCCGGAGATAGCCAGCGTGCTGACTGACATGATGGGCTCGCCCGTTCCGGTCGTCCCCTCGCTCGCCGAGATCCCGGCCGATCTTCTGGCCCACGTCTATGTCTTCGAGAACGGCGTACAGCCGGACGGTCCCCGCGGGCCGGTCGGCTTTCAGCCCGACGTGTTCGACCGGCCGGCGGGCTCCGACGACTACACACCGCTCAGGCGCGTCGTGCTCGTCCGCTGGCAGGAGGGCGCGGAGGCCCGCATTCTGAAGTCGGCCGAGGAGGTCAGCGAGGCGGAGGCCGGAGGAGACGTGGCCCTGAGCGACAGCGGCGTCACGGTCAACATGCCGTTCCTTACCTGGCCGGGCGGCGGACGCTGAGCGCCCGACAGGCCGGCGGCCTCGCATCCTGCTGGCACGTCTTCGTGAAGGATGAGGAGAACCGACCCGCCACGTGACACAGGACAAAACCTCGATCGCGCCCTCGAAGCCCAGCCCCCACGGCCCAGGCAACGCGCCGCCCGCGACATCTTCGGCGCGCCGCCTACTCACCCGGTGGCTGCCCCCGGTCCTGGGCAGCGCCGTCGCGCTGGCGCTGATCTTCTGGCTCTATCGCGACCTTGATTTCGGGCGCTTCGTGACCGGCCTCGGCGAGGCGCGGGTCGGATGGATCGCGGTTCTCGCAGCGACCATCCTGCTGGAGCAGCTCGTGAACGGCTGGAAGTGGCGCCAGATCCTGCACGACGTGAAGCCGGTCGGAACGCTGCGGCTGACCGGCGCGCTGCTCGCCGGCTATGGCGCCAACGTGCTGGTGCCGCTCGGCATCAGCCCGCTGGTGCGCTCCTGGCTGATCGCCCGGACGGAAGCGCTGAAGATGGGGACGGTGCTGACCACCACGGTCATCGCCCGCTTCATCGACGGCGTCGTCTTCGCCCTCTTTGCCGGGCTGGTGGCGATGGCGGGCAAGGTGCCACAGATCGCGGGCAACCTCGAGCTCGGCCTCGCCGTCGCGGGGGCATTGAACTTTGTGCTCTTCGGCGCGCTCCTTTGGGCGATGTTCCGGTTCCGGGCTCTGTTCGCGCGGGAGGGCCCGGTGATCTGCCGGCTCTTCGACTGGGTGGCGAAATGGTTCCGGGCGAACGGCGCCGCTCTACGCGGCTCGCTCTGCGACGGCGTCGTCTGGCCGCGCAGTCCACGGTGCCGGCTCAACGTGCTGGTCGGCGCGGTCGCGGCCAAGCTCGTCTCGGCCACGCATTATCTCTGGGCCGGCCTGGCGGTGGGCGTGGTGCTGGCGCCTTTCGACTATCTCTTCCTGATGGTCTTCGCCGGCTTTTCGCTGGTGCTGTCGCGCTTCGTGCGGGTGCCGGGCGGCTTCGTCATCGGCTCGGCGCTGGCCTTCAACCTTTTGGGCGTGCCCGAGGAGCAGGCGCTCCTGATGATCCTCTTCAACTGGATGCTGTCGATTATCCTGGTGGTGGGCTTCGGACTCATCGTGCTCTGGCAGTCCGGCATCGACATCCGCCGCGCGCGGGTGGAGGCGGAGGAGACGGATGTCCGCGTCTGACACGGTCGTCCTACCTGGTGAGCGCGGCCGGTTCTGGCGCATCGCCGGCGCCGGCGCGGCGTTCCAGGCCGGGGCGGCGGCGATCGACTCGGCGACCATCGTGGCGAGCCTCGTCTTCCAGCTCACCGGCAGCGCTTTCGCAGTCGGTTTCGCCAGCGCCGTCCTGCGGCTGGGCTGGCTCCTGCCGCAGCTCGTCGTGGGCTTCCTCGCCGAGCGGGCCGAGCGGCGCTTGCCCTTCTATGTCGTCGGCGCCTATGGCCGAGCGCTTATGGCCGGCCTAATCGCTCTCCTGCTGTGGTTCGGCGGCGGATTGTCCCCGGCCGTGCTGGGGGCGGCGTTTCTGCTTCTCTGGACGGTCTATGCCTTCATCAGCGGTGTCGTCGCGGTGCCCTACAACGACATCGTCGGCCGCTCGATCCGGTCGGAGGCGCGCAGCCGGATGCTGGCCTGGCGCTTCTTCGGCGGCGGCCTGTTCGCGCTCGGCGTCGCGGCCTTCGTCAGCCTGACCCTCGACGTCCTTCCCGACCTTCAGGCCTATGCACTGATTTTTGGGCTCGCCGCCCTTCTCCTGGTTCTGTCCTCCTCGCTCTTCGTCTCCGTCGGAGAGCCGCCGATGCCGCTGCGCAGGGGAGAGCGGCAGGCGCCCCCGGATGTGCGGGCCTTCCTCCACGGCGGCTGGCAGGTGCTGCAGAACGACGGCCGGTTCCGCCTGTTTCTCTACTCCCAGTGGTTGGGCGGCGCGACCCTCATGGCGCTGCCCTTCTATGTCGTCGCCGCGGACAGGAGCGGCGTCACACCGGCGGATGTGGGGCTGCTGCTCGGCGCCCAGACGGCCGGCGCGCTCGCCTCCAATCCGGTCTGGGGCAAGCTCGGGGACAGCGCCGGCAAACTCAGGATGCTGCAGACCGTGGCGGTCGTCAGAATGCTGGCGCCGCTCCTGGTCCTGCTCCTGCTGGGCCTGGAGGCGAGCCTCGTCGGCTACATGGCGCTCTTCGTGGTGATCGGCGCGATGATGAACGGCATGACCATCGGCTATCTCGGCTACCTGATGGAGATCTCGCCCGACGACCGTCGCCCCGCCTATTCCGCCTATTTCAACGCGCTGGCCTCGCCCGCCGCGCTGCTGCCGCTGCTGGGCGCCGGTCTGGTCTCACTCGTCTCCATTCAAGCGGTCTTCTTCGCCGCCATCCTCGCCGCGCTGCTGCAACTCGCGCTGCTGATGCGCATTTCGCGGCTGGCACCGGAAGTCTCCGAATGATCGCTCTTCGTCGCTTCCTGAAACGTCTCTGGTTCCCGGTCATCCTGCGCGTCTGGACGCTGGCCCGGCTCTGGTGCCGGAGCTCGGACCTGATGCTCGACGGTTACCCCGACGAGGACGTCTGGTACTTCGCCTTCGGCGCCAACATGAACGACAGCGTCTTTCTGGGCCGCCGTAAAATGAAGCCTCTCGAATGGCGGGTCGGCCGCGCGCCGGGCTACAGACTCCGTTTCAACCTCTACGGCCGGCCGAAGGGCATGTCGGCCCCGGCCAACATCGCGCCCATGCCAAGCGACGAGGTCTGGGGCGTGCTCTACCGCATGACCCGCCGGGACATGGTCTGGCTGCACTCGACCGAGGATGTCCCGGGCTGGCGCTATTATCCCGTCTGGCTCGACGTCGAGGGATCGTGACGGCAACAGGTTCCGCGCCTTCAGCCTGATCGCTGATGGGCTACCCGAGGACGGCAATCCATCGCTTCGCTACATCACGCTGATCCCGCATCACCGCGTGATCCCTAAGCATTGCAGCCAGCGCTAATCTGTCCGGTAACCGAGCGAGCTTTCCCGCCGCTTGGGTTGAAATCGACGGTGTTGCTCTCCAATCGGCCGGCACAGTGTGGCGCCGACGGCTGCAGGCGTGGCAACGGTCTGTATTTTGCCCGACGTGCCGATCGTCTCATCGTCTTTATCGCGAGATGCAGATACCCGCCATTGGGGCGACCGCAGCGAAAGCTCGGATTGTCCGCATAGAGGACAAGTGTCGGCCACACAATGGACGGCCCCGTCGAAAGCAGGACCGAATGCATTTCGAGTCGGGCCCCAAAGCCGACCTTGAGGGCAGTCACCTCGATGACGCCCACCGAACTTCTCCCATCGTCACCTCCTCGTGATGGTCATATCTCCTCTGCCAAGGGTGCGCCCTCGCGGAGGGATGGCCGGATCCGGATTGTCTTGGTTGGCGAGTCTAGCCTCCAAACGGATGGATCAGAACCAGTTCCTGGGCTGGAGTTGGGACCGTCGGCCGCCAGCGCCCGCACGCGAAGGACGATGCCGTGATGAGAGCGAGAGGCCTGCCGGGACGGGTTCGAGCCGGTGCGGTCAGAGAGAGCGCCGATCGGCTCCGCCCGTTCCCGCTCTCCCGAGGTCTCCTGCATGACACGTCCGATCCCCTTGGCGGCGCTCGACGCCGCTGCCCGCCCTGCCGTTCCGATCCACCCCGCTCCGCGCATCTTCGATGCCGCCGGTCTGCTCCTCTCCCATCTCGAACGGGGCCGCATCATCGACGCACCCACCTTGCGCGCCGCGATGGACGCCGCCTTCGGCGGGTCCGACGCCGAGGGCGTCTGGGACTGGAAGACCGCCTATGATGCCTGCGAAGGCACGGCTGTCCTGTTCCTGCGCAGATACGGCAAGGCGATTTTCCGCAAAGCCGGTTCTCCGGCCGCCACGCTGCCGCTGCTGGCGAAGGTCGCGGATCTTCTGCCGTCGCACACACGCCGCTCCGAAGAGGGCGAAGCTTTCCAGCAGTTCTCCACGCCGATCGCCCTCGGCTTCGCCGCAGCGACGGCGGCTGCGATCACGGGTGAGGATCTCGTGCTGGAGCCGTCCGCCGGCACGGGTCTCCTCGGGATCCTCGCCGAGATCGCCGACGGCACGCTCGCGCTCAACGAGCTCGCCGGGGCCCGCGCCGATCTTCTCGCCGCACTCTTCCCGGCCACCCTCGTCACCCGTTTCGACGCCGCCCAGATCGACGATCACCTCGACGCGAGCGTCGTGCCCAGCGTCGTGCTGATGAACCCGCCCTTCTCGGCGATGGCGAACGTCTCTGGGCGCATGGCGGACGCCGCCTGGCGCCATGTCGCCTCGGCGCTGGCGCGCCTGGCGCCCGGCGGGCGGCTCGTCGCCATCACCGGCGCCGGCTTCGCGCCCGATGCTCCGAGATGGCGCGACGCCTTCGTCCGCCTGCAGGGGTGCGGCCGCATCGTCTTCACTGCCGCCGTCGACGGCCGTGTCTATGCGAGGCACGGGACGACAATCGACACGCGGCTCACCGTGATCGACAAGGTTCCGGCCGACGATCCCGCGTCCTTCCCGGCCTCGCCGGGCACGGCGCCCGATGTCGCCACGCTGCTCGCGTGGATCGAAGCTCATGTGCCGCCGCGCTCGCCGGTGTCGCTTCCCGAGAAGGTGCCCGTCTGCAAGGCTACGCGGCGTGTGGAGACCGGCCTGCCTGCCGATACCCGTACTCCCACGAAGACAGCAACGACGTTCCAATCCGGAGGTGAAGAACTCGCCTACGAGACCGTCGACTGGGTGCCGGCCGGAGGCGTGCACCTCACCGACGTCCTCTATGAGGACTACGCGCTGCAATCGATCCGCATTCCCGGCGCACAGGCGCATCCGACCACGCTCGTGCAATCCGCGGCCATGGCCTCGGTGGCACCGCCCAAGCCGAGCTATCGCCCGCACCTGCCGCCGCATCTCGTCGCCGACGGCACGCTGTCCGACGCCCAGCTGGAGAGCCTCATCTATGCCGGCGAGGCCCATGCCCAGCACCTCGCCGGCGC
>NZZV01000005.1 GCA_002698945.1 Acidimicrobiaceae bacterium | reverse complement strand
GTCGAGCCGGTTGCCTGACGGGTTCTCCCGTCGATGACCGTCGTTGCGTCATCGACGTCGAGCCGGTTGCCTGACGGGTTCTCCCGTCGATGACCGTCGTTGCGTCATCGACGTCGAGCCGGTTGCCTGACGGGTTCCCCCGTCGATGACCGTCGTCACGTCATCGACGTCGAGCCGGTTGCCTGACGGGGACCACTGAAGAACTGAGCGAAGCGGGACGCTGATCAGCGTCCCGCTTCGTCGCGTGCGGGGCGACGTCGGGAGGGCACGAGACCGGCGACCGCGAACAGACCGACGCCGACGAGGAAGCCGAGGTCGCCGAGACGGAGCGCGGTTGCCGCGGCGTCGC
The DNA here is from genome assembly GCA_002698945.1 of Acidimicrobiaceae bacterium. Lineage (GTDB taxonomy): Bacteria > Actinomycetota > Acidimicrobiia > Acidimicrobiales > Ilumatobacteraceae > Ilumatobacter. The sequence continues at coordinate 15,191 of NZZV01000005.1, read as the reverse complement.
TGCCGGTGGCGGGCAAGGTGGGCGGCGGGGTCGACGCTGGGGGAGCCACGGTGGTCGTGATCGCCGGAACCGTCGACGACGTAGTGGAGGTCGTCGAGGTCGAGGTCGTCGAGGTCGAGGTCGTCGTCGGTGGGAGCGAGCTGGTCGTGGTCGTCGTGGGCGCGGTCGGTGTCGTCGTGGTGGTGGCCGTGGTGGTGGCCGTGGTGGTGGTGGTGGTCGTCGTCGGAGCGACGATGGTCACCGTCTGGTCGGCGTCGGCCAGGTCGGCATGGCGGGCGATCACGACGTCGCCGACGTAGAGCTCCTCGACGACCACCAGCGCGCCAGCCTGCGCCTCGTCGACGGCGATGTCGACGTCGACGATCGCCTCGGTCGCGTCGGCGGTGAACTCGGCCCACCCGACGTCGCCGCTCGGCGCACCGTCGAGCGGGTTCACCAACGCACCGCGCAGCCGGTACGTGGTGTGGGGGACGAGGCCGCTCAGGGTCACACGGTCCACCACCGTCACGGCGCCGGTGGGCAGCGACTGATCGCCGTCGATGGCATCGGTCGCCCGGGTGTCGATCGTCGGCTCGGGCAACCTGTTCACGTAGTCGATCGTCAACTCGGTGGTGAGTTCGTCGAGCCCGACCGTCACCGGCCGACAGCCCGTGTCGATCAGCGAGACGGCCCACGGCGGGACCGACACCTCGCACACGTCGTACTCGCCGAGTGCGAGCGCGACCGGTCGGGTCGCCCCGTCGGTACCCGTGACCAGGTGGTGTTCGACGCCGTCGCTCCGCCGACGGGCGACGAACTCGAAGCCGCGCCGGTCGCTCGGCCCGACGGAGGCGGGCTCGAGCTGCTTTCGAACGACGAGTGAGGCGGTCGCGGCGTCGTTGGTCACCGTCACCACCGTCGGCGTCGCCGGGTCGACGCTGAGTCGGTTCACGACCACCGGCTCGGACGCCGCCACGAGGCCGGGTGGTGCCGCGGTCTCGACCACGGTGTACGGCGCCGGGTGTCGAGTTCGGTCGACCGGGCCGAACTCGACGCGCCCGTCGACGTCGGTCGTGCCCGTGGCCACGACCGCATCGGTGGCGTCGAGCAACTCGAACGTCGCGCCTCCCACCGCGATCGTCGGGTCGGTCGACTGCTTCGAGATCACGAGGTAGCCGTCGCTCGGTTCGAGCCGGGCGCTCCCGGTCACGGCCACTGTCGTCGGGGTGGCGAGTCGCTGCACGGCACCGTCACCGTCCCACTCCTGATGTGGCCCGGGGGCATCGACGCGCATGTCGACGTCGAGACCGTCGGTCGCTGCCGGCAGGTCGACGCTCACCACGCCGGCGTCGTCGGTGCTCACGACGACGGTTTCGGTCGCGTCGCCGGTTCGGATCCGAATCGACACGGGTTGGCCGGCGAGCGGGGTGCCACCCACCGTCAAGGTGCCGGTCGCTCGACCTCGCTGTGCCGTCACATCGAGCGCCCACGTCCCGCTCAGCTGCGTCGCGAGACGGTGGAGTTCGACGACGCGGCGTTCGGCGGCGTCGAGATGGGTGCCGGGCACGACCAGCCCGACCGGATGCGACATCGAGAACGGGGCCAGCGCGTCCCAGCTCACGGGCGTCTCGGGTGAGATCGGAGCGAACGACCGGGTGCCGTCGGCCCACACCGGGAGACCGTTCGAGCGGCGTGCGCCGGCGTAGTACCACGTCAACGCGCTGGCGGCGACGGCGCTGTCATCGTCGATCGACGGTTGCCGGTCGAGCCACCACAGCAGCGCGTCGAGTTCGGCGGATGCGACGCGGGTGTCGACCCGTCGGTAGGCGTCGGGCCCGGTGCTGTGGGGCACATCGGCTTCGACACAGAGCGCGAGGAGGGCGTCGTCGCCGTCGGTCAGCCGGAAGGTGCCCATCGCTGCCGTGCCGTAGCCGTTGATGATGACGTCGGCCCGGCCGTGCTCGTAGGACGCCGTCACCGTGGCGGCGTCGGCACCTCGACCGGAGACCGTCGCGAAGGCGACGATCGCCGCGACGGCGGACGCGGCCGCGACGAAGCGGAAGAACGATCGATCGGACGTCGCGCACCATGGGTTCACATCCGACGGGAAGGTGGCGAACCGCGCCGACCGGAACGTTCGGGGACATCTCCCCGTCGGGCTGGGTCAGACGTCGATGCCGACCGGGAGTCGGTCGCGTTCCCAGTCGAGGAGGGCCATCGCCTGTCGGCAGGCGAACCGGTCGGTCATGCCGCCGACGTAGGTGACCGCTGCTCGGAACGCCTCGGACGACTCCGGCGGAAGTTCGGTGCCGTCGGGGAGCAGGTACGGCTTCGCCGCGTAGTGCTCGACGAGCGCCTGCAACATCGCGATCACCGACGCAGCCTGGGCGTTGCTCGCCGGTCGCAGGTACACCTCTTCGTAGTTGAAGCGTCGGAACTCGGCCAACGCCTCGGCGTAGTAGGTCGTCATGCCGATCCGGCCCGTGTCGGCCGTCGCCTGGATCATGGCGCGGATGAGGGTGCCGAGCTGGGTCGATCGATCGGTCCCGATGCGATCTCGGACGAGGGCCGGGAGCTGGTCGGGCGTGACGACGTTGGCGGCGACGGCGTCCTCGAAGTCGTGGCACACGTAGGCGATCCGGTCGGCCCACGAGACGACCTCGCCTTCGGGTGTCGCCGGTGCCGGTCGACTCCACGAGTGGTTGCGGATGCCGTCGAGCGTCTCGACGCACAGGTTGAGCGGAACGAGCGCGACGTCGGCACCCCACACGGCGTGGTCGTAGCCCTCCTCGACGTACGGCGTCAGCGCGTCCTCGCTCGCGTGACCGCCGGGGCCGTGACCGCAGTCGTGACCGATCGCGATCGCCTCGGTGAGCGAGACGTTCAGCCCGATCGCCTGCGACACCGAGCGTGCCACCTGAGCGACCTCGAGGGCGTGGGTGAGGCGGGTGCGCTGATGATCGGCCGGGAAGACGAAGACCTGGGTCTTGCCCGCCAGGCGACGAAACGCCGTGTCGTGCAGGATCCGATCGCGGTCGCGCTCGAAGCAGGTCCGGAACGGGTCGGGGTCCTCGTCGACGGCGCGGTCGCCGGCGCCGGCGGCACGCGTGGCGAGCGGGGCCAGATGCCCGTCCTCGAACTCTTCGCGTGCCGAACGCGGCGGCGTCGACGTGTGGCCGGGGCCTGCCCATGAGTCCTCGTGGGCGAGGGCGATCCCGTCGGCCTGGTGGCCGCGCATCGTGCCCGCCCATTTCTCGGCGCGCTCCTGCATCGCCTCGTCGCCGTGGAACTCGTTCGATCTCGTCTCACTCACAGTCCGTCCAGTATGGCGGCACCCTGGCGTCCCACCATCCCGACACCATCCCGACACCATCCCGACACCATCCCGACACCATCGCATCGCCGTCGCATCGATCGTGCCGGACATCCATGGCCGGTCGACCGGCGGGTCGTCGGTAGCATCCAGGCGGTGTCCCAGTTCGTCGACGAATGCCAGCTGAACGTCCGTGGCGGCGACGGCGGCGCCGGTTGCGTGTCGTTCCGCCGTGAGGGCCCGGTCGTGCGCGGCGGACCCAACGGTGGCGACGGCGGCAAGGGCGGTGACGTCTGGCTGATCGCCGATCACAACGTCTCGTCGCTGCTCGCGTTCCGTGACCACCCGCACCGTCGCGCCGACGACGGGGTGCACGGCAAGGGCAAGGACCTGCACGGCAAGCGCGGTCAATCACTCGAGATCAAGGTGCCGGAGGGCACGGTGGTCAAGGACATGTACACGGGCGAGGTCCTCGCCGAGCTGTACCGGCAGGGCGACCGGTTCCTCGCTGCCCACGGTGGACGGGGCGGTCGTGGCAACGCCAAGTTCCTCTCCAACTTCCGGCGTGAGCCGACCTTCGCTGAGCAGGGGGAGCACGGTGAGGAGCGGTGGCTGCGGCTCGAGATCCAGCTGATGGCCGACGTCGCGCTCGTCGGATTCCCGAACGCCGGCAAGAGCACGCTGATCAGTGTGATCTCCGCGGCCAAGCCGAAGATCGCCAACTATCCCTTCACGACGCTCGAACCGAACCTCGGCGTGGTGAGCCTCGACGACGACACGAACTTCGTCGTTGCCGACATCCCCGGATTGATCGAGGGTGCGTCCGAAGGACGAGGGCTCGGATTCCAGTTCCTGCGACACATCGAACGGGCCCGTGTCCTGTGTCTGCTGATCGATCTCCAGCCGATGGACGGCACCGACCCCGCCGAACAGGAGGAGATCCTGCTCACCGAGCTCGGTTCGTACCGCCCCGAGCTGCTCGACCGGCCGCGACTGGTCGTCGGCACCAAGGCCGACGTCGTCACACCCGACGAGCTCGAGACGCTGGGGTGGGAGCATCCGGTCATCTCGGCGGTGACGGGTCAGGGTGTGCGTGAACTGGTCGGTCGGATGGCGTCGCTCGTGCACGAGGCACGTCAGAACGAACCCGAACCCGAGGGCGTCGTCGTGATCAAGCCCGAGGTCACCGGCGCGGTGATCGAGCGGATCGACGACGGAGAGTTCCGGGTCGTCGGTCGCGAAGTGGAACGCGTCGTCGCACTCAACGACGTGACCACCCCGGAGGCGCTGTCGTACATCGACAACCGCCTCGACCGGCTCGGCGTGCACAAGCTCCTGCAGCGCGCCGGCGTCGCGGACGGCGACGTCGTCTGGATCGGCGACTTCAGCTTCGAGTACCAGAGCGACCTGTGAGCGCCGCGATGCGGGTGGTCGCCAAGATCGGCACGGCGTCGATCACCGACGACCACGGCCACATCTCCGGACCGGCGATCGCCAAGCTGGTCGACGAGGTCGCCGGCCTCCGTCGGGCCGGTCACGAGGTCATCGTCGTGTCGTCGGGAGCGGTCGCCACCGGGATCGCCGCGCTCGGCATGGCGGCCCGACCCTCCGACATGCGGACGCTGCAGGCGCTGTCGGCCGTCGGTCAGGCCCGACTGGTCGAGCGCTACCGCATCGAGTTCGACCGGCACGATCTCACCTGCGCCCAGCTCCTCGTCGACCCGTTCGACTTCGTCGAACGATCCCAGTATCTCCACCTCCGCAGCACGATCGAGCGCCTGCTCGAACTGGGCGTCGTCCCGATCGTCAACGAGAACGACGCGATCGCGAACGACGAGCTCCGCTACGGCGACAACGATCGGATCGCGGCCCTGCTCGCCAACAGCGTGGGGGCCGACGTGCTGGTGCTGTTGACCGACATGGACGGCGTCTACACCGCCGACCCGCGGACCTCACCCGAGGCCGTGCTGGTCCCGCTCGTGAAGGCCGACGATCCACTGCTCGCGATCACCGCCGGTTCCGGTGGGAGCGGGCGCGGAAGCGGCGGGATGGCGAGCAAGCTGACGGCGGCGCGAATGGCCTCGTGGTCCGGTGTTCGCAGCGTCATCGGTCGTGCGTCGAGGGAGGGCATCCTGGCCGACGCCGTCTCGGACGAACTCGTCGGGACGACCTTCGAGGCCCACGGACGAGTCCTGTCGGCACGTCGGTTGTGGATCGCGTTCGCCGCCGAGGTGCACGGGCGGGTCGTGGTCGACGACGGCGCTCGTCGTGCGCTCGTCGACGGCCACAAGAGTCTGCTGCCGGCCGGTGTGGTCGCAGTCGAGGGAGACTTCGAGGTCGGCCACGTCGTCGACATCGTGACGCTCGACCCAGCGACCCCGGATGGTCGGATCTTCGCTCGCGGCCGTACGTCGATCGGGTCGGCGCAACTGAGGGGATCGATCGGCCGACGGACCGCCGACCTGCCCGACGACGTGAACGACGAGGTGGTCCACCGCGACGACCTGGTCGTCATCGACGGCTGACGAGCGACGGTCAGCTACCGCTGTCGACGTGCGGCGCTGTCTCGGCGCCGCTCTCGAGGCCGAGCTCGGCACGCAGCTGACTCAGACGACCCTGGGCTTCGACGTTCGCGGTCGCCTGCTCGATCTCGAGCACGCTCGACTCGACCGACGTCTCTTGCAGCTCCGACGCCGCCTTCGCCTTCGCGTAACGCGCCTGGATCTTCTCTTCGACCTCGCGGAGGGTCGGGACGTCGTCGCCGACGGACTCGTTGAGCTGCTGCATGGCCGAGTTCATCTGTTCTTGCATCTTGGCCTGCTCGAGCTGGCTCACCAGCTTCGACTTCTCGGCGATCTTCTGCTGCAGGAGCCGGCTGTTCTGGCTGACCGCCGCCTTGGCCTGATCGGCGGCTGCCGTCGACTCGAGGACCATCGCCTTCAGACTCTCGACGTCCTTTTCGACCTCGATCAGCTGTCCGGCGATCGTCTCGGCGGCGGCGGTGAACTTGGCGGCCTTCTCGGCCTCGCCGGCTTTCTCGGCATCCGCGGCCATGACCAAGGCCTGGCGGGCGTTGGCGTTGAGCTTCTCGAGTTCGGTCATCTTGCCGTTGAGACGGATTTCGGCCTGCTTCTGGCCCGCGATGACGGCGGTGGCCTGCTCCCGCAGCCGCTGGTGCTGCTCCTGCGACTCGGCGATGGCCTGTTCGAGCTGGACCTTCGGATCAGCGTTCGCCTCGAACGAGCCGGTGAGCTTTGCGGTGAGGTACTTCCACCACTTCTTCGCGAGCTTGAACATGGGTCGGAGGCTACTCGACCCACGATCTGGGCACGTTCTGAAAACGTCAGGGACGGGGCGGCCGACGCTGCGGCAGCCGGCGCTGGAGCCAGGACAGCTCGGGCGCCCCGAGCGCCAGCAGCACCGCGACGTACACGACGATGCCGACGATGCCGCCGACGGCCAGCTGGGCGAACGCGTCGAGACCGGTGTCGGAGTCGACGCCGTGGGTCACGAACCAGATCGCCTCGGCCATCAGCACGGCTGCGAGCAGCATGCGCCAGCCGCTCGACCAGATCGGGCGCAGGCCGAAGCCGCGAACCTTGTAGGAGAGCACTCGCAGCACCCAGAACGCCGAGACCAGGTAGGCGATCGCGTACGCCAGGCCGAGCCCGAGTACACCGAACTCACGGACGAGCACGATCGCGACGACGATGTTGAGGGCGTTCTCGACGACGTTGACCTTGAAGGGGGTCTTGGTGTCCTTGTGTGCGTAGAACCCGCGCAACACGAACATGTAGACACTGAACCCGACCAGTCCGAGCGAGAATCCGGCGAGTGCATCGGCGGTGTTGGCCGCGTCCTCGGCGTCGAAGTTGCGGTACTGGAGGAGCGCGCCGACGATCGGTTCGCGGAGCGTGAAGATCGCGAACCCCGCGGGCAGCGTGAGGAGTGCGATCAGACGGATGCCGAGGCTCGTCTGCTCGATGAATGCCGCCTTGTCCCGGCGTGCGACGGCGCGTGCCATCTCCGGCTGGAACGTCGTCGAGATCGACACCGCGAGGAGGCCGTGCGGCAGGACGAAGAACGTGAACGCGAAGAAGTACGCGGTCGCGATGCTCGACCCGGGCTCGGCGAGATTGCGAACGACGACGAGCGCGACCTGGTTGGCGGCGACGAAGCCGAGCGTCCATCCGGAGAGTGCGAGCAGCTGCCGAACGACGGGATGACGCCAGTTCCACGCCGGGCGGAACCGAAATCCGGTCCGGGTGGCGGCGGCGATGACGATCACCGCCATCGCTGCGATGCCGCCGGTCGCACCGAGGCCGAGTGTCCATCGCAGCCGACCGTCGGTCACGACGTCGCCGAGCTCCCACGTCTCGTCACGCAGGCTGATCAGGGAGACGATGATGATCAGGTTCGAGGCGACCGGGCTCCACGCCGCGGCGAAGAATCGCCGACGGCTGTTCAAGAACGCATTGGCGAGGCCGGTGAGCCCGTAGAAGAGGATCTGGAGCAGGAAGATCCGCGCCAGCAGTGTGCCGACCTGCTGGAGCAACTCCGGGTCGACGGCCTCGTCCGGCGTGATCGTGTAGAGCCGGAAGATCAGAGGTGCCAGCAGGACCGCGACAACGGTCAGTGCCACCATCAGTGTCGCCGCGACGGTGATGACGACGTTCGTCGCCTCCTCGTCGTCGGTCTCGACGAAGGTGGAGAAGAGTGGAACGAGCGTCGCCGACAGAACGCCACCGAGCAGGAGGTCGTAGACGATGTTCGGGGTCTCGTTGGCGATGAAGTACGCGTCGGACAATGCCGTCTGACCGATGATCCATCCGAAGACCATCAACCGGAGCAGGCCGGTGACCCGGGACAGCGCCGTGCCGGAGGCGACGACCAGGTTCGACGTCAGCAGCGAACTCATCGGTGGTCGCCGCGGCCTCGCCGACCGGGGATCGGCGGTCGGGCGCTCATCCTGGATTGGTCTCCTCGAGCGCCTGGTGCAGCGCCTCGAGCTGGATCACCAGGTCGTCGATGTCGCGTGCGTAGGTGTCGGTGTCGGACATGCCGACGCGGACCTCACTCGCTCGCGCGACGAGTTCGTCGAGCCGGGTCTGCGTGGCTCGCAGCGAGTCCGCCGTGTCGACGGACCGCTGCCGCAGTCGCTCAGCGGTCGCGAGCTGCTGCTCGACGGATGCGATCGCAGTGGCGGTGTCGGCGGACGGTGCGTCACCGGCCTCGGCCCGCAGGGTGTCGAGCTTCGAACGCAGACGGGTCGGATCGAGGTGGCGGATGGTTTCGTCCAGGTCGTCGCCGCGCTTCGCGATCTCCCACGCCTCCTGGAGCCCGTGATCCAGCTGGTCCGCGATGGTGACCAGCTGCTGTTTGAGCGGTCCGTCGTCGACGCCGTCGATCGTCGATCGGAGCTTGCGGCCCGAGCCCTGTGCCTGCTGGATCAAGCGGCGCCACGGCTCGGAGAGCACGAACGGGTCGATGCTCGATCGCTCGCTCGGTGAGCGCATGGCGACGAGCACCGATGCCGCGTACGTTGCGATCCCCACACCGACCGCTGCCATGACGGGAAGACCCAGGAGGGCGGTGCCGACGGCGACGCCGGCTCCGACCGCGATACGCCACGACAGGATGGCCTTGGCGGTCTGCGGCGTGAAGAATCGATCTCGAACGCCCACGCCCGGGAACGCTAGCCCGCCGTCGGCCGTGCCGACCGGCTCCCCGGCCGGGCTCGCCCGTCAGCCAGATGCGGCCCGACGCAGGATCCGGCGGCCGAGACTCGACTTGTGGACTTCGTCTGCGCCGTCGTAGATGCGGGCGGCGCGTTCGTGCCGGTACCAGTAGGCGAGCACCGTGTCGTCGGTGACACCGAGTGCACCGTGCACCTGGATCGCGGTGTCGACCGCTTTCAGCATCGTGTTCGCGACCGTGAACTTGATCGCCGCGATCTCGTCCCGAGCGTTCTTGGCGCCGTGGCGATCGATCATCCACGCGGCGTGCAGGGTGAGCAGCCGTGCGCTGCGGATCTCGGCGGACAGTTCCGCCGTCCAGTGTTGGATCACCTGCTTGTCCGCCAGGGTGCTGCCGTCGCGGTCGATCACGCGCTCGTTGGCGTAGGCGCACATCATCTCGAACGCTCGCTGGGCGATCCCGAGCCAGCGCATGCAGTGGTGGATGCGTCCGGGGCCCAGCCGCTCCTGTGCGATCGCGAACCCGCCACCGCGCGGTCCGAGCAGGTTCGCCTCCGGCACCCGACATCCCTGGTAGATGATCTCGGCGTGGCTGGCCCAGCCGTCGCCGGCGTGCCCCATCACGCTGACGTTGCGGACGAGGTTGAAGCCCGGCGTGTCGGTGGGGACGATGATCATGCTCGCCCGCTGGTGCACGGGAGCGTCGGGATCGGTGACCGCCATGACGATCGCGAACGCGGCACCGTCGGCCGACGAACTGAACCACTTCTGACCGTTGATCACCCACTCGTTCCCGTCTCGACCGGCGTCGAGGACGGCGGTCGTCTCGAGGAGCGTCGGGTTCGAACCGGCGGTCGTCGGTTCGGTCATCGAGAAGCAGCTGCGGATCTCGCCGGCGACCAACGGGCGGAGCCACCGCTCGTGTTGTTCGTCGTTGCCGAACATGTGCAGGATCTCGACGTTGCCGGCGTCGGGTGCCTGGGTGCCGAAGACCAGCATCCCGAGTGGGCTGCGACCGACGGCCTCGGCGAACAGTCCGTGGTCGATCATCGACAGCCCGAGCCCGCCGTACTCGACGGGGTGGTTGGGCGCCCACAGTCCCATCTGCTTGACCTTGGCCTGCGCCGCGGCGATGCCCTCGGCGAGGGTCGCCTCGTCGCCGTGCAGCATCTCGCCCTCGAGCGGGATGACCTCGCGTTCCATGAACTCGCGGATCATCTCCAGGCGAACCGCCATCTCCTCCGACACGTCGAAATCCACGCCGACCTCCTCCGACTCGATCCTGCCGCCACCGTACGGAGCGCCCGCCCGTCGCCGACAGGGCCCTTCGTCCACTGCCCATCGGGTTCGTCCCGGGATTTTGTGGAAGCAATCAGTCCGAAGGAGGGCATGTTCGCTGCCACAGAATCAGGGTGGGGCCGGTTGCGGGATTTTGTGGAAGCGATCAGTCCGAAGGAGGGCATGTTCGCTTCCACAAGGTGGGCAGGGCCCGGCTGAGGATCGGTTCGCAGAAGCGGTGAGCTCGCGGCTCCGAGATTCAGCCGCAGTCGACCCTCGGATTCCAGTCGTTGAACATTCCCGATGGGTTTGGCTTCCACACCCATGCGTGCAGGATGTACCAGCCGAGCACCGGGTTGAGGACGTGCATCTCCTCTCCGAGCACCTGTGGCGGGGGCGCATCCTCGCCGTACTCGGCTTCCCAGGCGGACTCCCGCACGATCCACTCGACGGCGACGAGACGGAGCTGACCGTTGGGGCCGGGTTCGTAGACGAGGCCTTCGGGGCGCAGCGGATCGAGCTCGAGGTCGTGGATGCTGTCGCGGTCGAAGTAGTGGTACCCCATCGCACCGTCTTCCGGGTGGGCGATGCAGTGATCGAGTGCCGGCCCGGTGTAGCCGAGCTCGTGCCCGGCTGCCTCGGCCTGTGCCACGTCGTGATAGATGGCCGTCGCCGCTCGCACGGCGGCGAGGCCGGACTGTCCTGGTCGTGCGGCCACGGACGACCCCGCGAGGAGTGGGGCCGCCACCAGGGCGACCGAAATCAGGGCGCGCTTGTTCATGATGATTTCCTTTCTGTTGTCGGTGGCCGGCGAGAACTGCTCACCGACTCCCGATCACTGGGGCACGCGTCGTCCCGCGCCGACGTGAGCCGATCGAGTTCGTGGCGACGAGGGTCCCGATGTCGTTCGTGAGGGACGTGACGGACTCCCGTACGGCGGTGTCACGACTCGCCCTCCGTCGTCGTGTACTCGGCGACGTGTCGGGCGTGCAGCTCGGCGGCCCGGGCGGTTGGTCGCGGCACGAGCGCGCCGTCGACCTCCTGCCACACCTCGTCGACGTCGTCGGGATGATTCGTCCGGAGCCAGTCGAGGAATGGTCGGAGCGCCCGTTCCGCATACGCGTCCGATTGGGTGGTGATCGAGAATGCCGTGACGACGTCGCCGCCGACCTCGAGCACCGCGAAGCGGTTCTTCTCGACCCCTGCGAACCGTGACAGTGCGTCTTCGACGTCGATCTCGCAGCCCTGGGCATTCTCGGCGACGGGGTGACAGGCCTTCACCTTCCAGGACTCACCGTTCGCGTCCAGCCAGGTGGCCATCTCGGACCAGGTGGGCCGAGCCCACCCGTCGATGGCGTCGAGGTCGTCGTCGACCGTGGCGGCGAGGGCGTCGGCGTCGCGCTCGTTCAGGGCCGTGACGAGCCGACTTGCCGCCGCGTCGTCCGGCTGGAGGTCGACCACGCCCGATGCGAGGAACTCGCTGAGCTGCTCGTCGAGGAGTGAGGCGGATGCTTCGGTGACGATCTCGCCCTCGTCACCGTTGGTCCAGATGCGATGCGCCGTCTCGGGATCGGTGGCGTTCACCCAGTAGATGAATGCGTCGTACGTCGTCGCGGGTGGGGGACCGTCCGCAGGAACGGTGCCCCGCGTCATCTCGATCCCGCCGTCCACGATTCGGAAGGTGACCGACCCGGGCTCCGTCTGGCCGTGTTGAGCCTGGCTGAGACGGTTGCCGTACCGGAACTCGCACGCCACGGAGTTCGGGCGGGTCGCTGCGCACTGTGGTGCGTCCCACGTCGTGTGGAACGCCCCGAGCCACGCCAACTGGGCCTCGAGCGTCGGCAGCGATCCGTTCTCGTCCCAGACCAGTTGGGGCGTGCGATCTGGCGCCAGGACGGCCCGGGCCGCCTCGGCGTCCCCGTCGTTCACCGCGGCGATGAACTCGTAGGCCAACTCCTCGCCGATCTGGCCGACGTACTCGGTGAGGCGGGCGTCCATGATCGCCGCCGTCTCGGCGTTGAGATGCGGCCCCTGATCACTCCACAATCGGGAGACGTCGTCCGGATGATGCTCCTCCATCCACTGCGCATACGGCTGGAACGCTGCACTGGAGTAGCTCCTGGACGATCTCGTGAAGTGGGTCACCGTGGCGATTCGATCGTCGACGAACCCGAAGACGGCGAGCGCGAGGTAGTCCACACCGCTGAAGTCGGTCAGCCGATTCCGGATCCGGATCTCGCAGGCGACGCGCCCCTCCGTGAAGGGTTCGCATTCGGCGTCATCCCACCGCCAGTCGAACGCCTCCATCCACGTGAACTGGTCAGCGAGGCTGGCGATCGGCTGTCCGGATTTGGCGGCACCCGGAGCGATCACGAGCTCGGGGGAGGCCACCGTCTGTTGGCGCGCCGCGTCGACGTCGTGCCTCGCGATGGCCTCGAGGAACGCGTCGATGGTCGCCGCCTTCGCCCGATCGACGGCAGTGGGCTCCGGAGCGGGGAGGGTCGACAGGGTGGAGACGGTGTCGTCGGGTTCGTCGGCCGGTGCCGGCTCGCCCTCGCCGACGGTGGTGGTGACGGCGAGCGAGACGACGAGCGCGACCGCGGCAGCGACGCCGACCACGAGCCCCCAGCGCTCGCGTGGCGCGGCGTCGGGAAGAGGACGTAAGGCGCCGTCGTCGAGATCGGAGGCGGGCTCGTCGGTCGGCGGGAGCCCGATCTCCGAGCGGTCGGGAGCGGACCGGTGGGCCGGGAGCGGATTCGCGGCGGCGAAGAGACCGGCGATCTCGTCGTCGGTTCGTGTGTCGTTCACGACGGTGCTCCTTTCCCGAGTGGTGTCGGGCGTGCCCAGGCCGCGCGGTCTCTCTCGGATGTGGCCTCCAGGCGTCGGAAGGCGTCGCCCAGTCGGCGTCGTGCTCGGCTGGCACGCTGCTTGGCGGCATCCGGCGAGATCCCGAGCACCGCCGCCGCGTCGGTCGGTGACAGCTCCTCCCACAAGGTGAGCCGGAGGATCTCCTGATCGTCGTCGCCGAGCAGCGCAGCGGCTCGCAGCGCGTTCCGGTGGTCCTCGTCGATCACGACCTGTTCAGCGCCGTCGACGGCGTGTCCGTCGAATGCGGCCGAGGCGCGATCACGCAATCGGGCGCTGCGGCCCGCCGACCGCCACGCATGCTGGACGACGCGAGACGCCACCCCGTAGAGCCAAGGCAGGGCCGCCTCGCCCGCAGGCAACCGGTCCCGCTTCCGCCACGCCGTGGCGAACGTCTCGGCAACCGCGTCGTCGACCAGGTCAGCACTGAGTCGCCGCGCGCAATAGGCGCGGATCCGTTCCCGATGCTCCGCGAACAGCCGCTCGACGTCGTTGGTTGACGGTGCCATGATCGATCCACTGGCGATCCCAGGGTGACAGCTTCGCGCCCTGTTTCAGGTGCAGCCGCTGATTTCGAGATTGCTCTCGCCCTGATTGGTTGCGAACGCAGTACCGGCCTCGTCCTGAGGCGTCGCCGGACACAGGATCGACACCGACGCCGGAACGATGGCCACCAGCTTGTTGTTCATGGGTGCTCACTTTCTTCGTGAACGCCGATCACGGAGATCCGTGCCGACACTGACGTACTCCCGGCGCGACCGTTGGGTGACCGACGTCGCGCGAACTTCGGCGACGACCAATGACGGGTTTCCGATTGACCCTGTGGTCAAGGAGAGGAGTAGCGTCGTCGACATATGGCAGCTGAAGTCGTGAACCGTTTCGAGAGCGTGCCTCAGGTTCGAGAGGGCCTGAAGTCGGTCAACTACCTCGCCGACGAGGGCATCGCCGGTGTGGCGTACCTCGCCGACCGGTTGGGCAAGCCGGTGCTCGTCGAGGGGCCGGCCGGCACGGGCAAGACCCAGCTCGCCAAGTCGGTCGCCGAGATGACCGGTGCTCGACTCATCCGTCTGCAGTGCTACGAGGGCTTGGACGAGAGCAAAGCCTTGTACGAGTGGAACTACAAGAAGCAGCTGCTGCGAATCCAGGCCGACAAGAACTCCGACTCGTGGAACGAGGTCCACGACGACATCTTCTCCGACGAGTTCCTGCTGACGCGACCGTTGCTCGAGGCGATCTCGGCCGACGACCCGGTCGTGCTGCTGATCGACGAGGTCGACCGCGTCGAGGTCGAGACCGAGGCGTTGTTGCTCGAGATCCTGTCCGATTATCAGGTCTCGATCCCCGAGCTCGGCACGATCGAGGCGAAGCAGATCCCGCTCGTGTTCCTCACCTCGAACAACACCCGTGAGCTGTCCGAGGCACTCAAACGGCGCTGCCTGTACCTGCACGTCGACTACCCGTCGATGGACCGCGAGAAGGAGATCGTGCTCACCAAGGTGCCCGAGATCACCGAGCACCTCGCCGACCAGGTCGCCCGCATCGTCCGCTCGATCCGCATGCTCGACCTCAAGAAGGCCCCGAGCGTCTCCGAGACGCTCGACTGGGCTCGCACCCTGCTGCTCCTCAACATCGACACGATCGACGAGGCGACCGCCAAGGAGACCCTCCACATCCTCCTGAAGTACCAGACCGACATCGCCAAGGCGGTGAAGGAGCTCGATGTCGACGAGTGATCGACCGTCCGTGAGCTGTGTCGAATCGTGCCTGGCACAATTCGACACACGTGGGGGAGTGACGTGAGCGCGCCGTCGAACACCTCGACCAATATTCACGGTCAGCCGACCGGCTCGATGCTCGACCTGCTGAACGGCTTCGTGGTCGAACTCCGCAATGCCGGGCTCCCCGTCAGCCTGACCGAGAACCTCGACGCGATGGAGGCCGTGCAACACATCCCGATCTCGGATCGGGAGGCGTTCAAATACGCGCTCGGGGCGACGCTGATCAAGAACAACTCGCACTGGCGTGCGTTCGAGACCGTGTTCGAGGTCTACTTCTCGCTG
>NZZV01000004.1 GCA_002698945.1 Acidimicrobiaceae bacterium | reverse complement strand
TGGGCGACACCAGCACCGTTCGCGCCGGCGACGTCGTCGTGCTCGGCGGCACGCGGGCCGTCGTCCGCCCCTTCGAACGGCAGCGGAGCGGGCGCCGCGACCGACTCGGACAGATCGCGTTCCACCGCACGCCGTACCGTCCGCCAGTGGTCCGCCCCGTCGAGGGTGAACAGGTCGAGCCCGTCGGGCCGATTCCCACCCGGCCCGAGCCGCGCCGTCTTCAACTCGTCGCCGTCGTGGCTCCGTTGGTCGCGGGCGTCGCGATGTACGTGATCACGCGGCAGGCGATGTTCCTGCTGTTCACTCTGATCTCGCCGGTCGTGATGGTCGGTACCGCGATCGACGACCGGCGTTCGGGTCGACGCAGCTTCGCCGACGAGCTGGTGACGTTCCGAGCGATGCTCGCGGCGAGGCGGCGGGCGTTCGACGACCTCGCCCTGGCAGAGCGCATGCGGCGACATCGCGCCGCTCCCGACATCGCCGACCTCGCTCGACGCGCCGAGCTCCGCACGATCGATCTGTGGGAACGTGGACGCGACGCGCCCGACGCGCTCCACCTCCGACTCGGGCTGGGGGACGATCGAGCGATGTTCGAGGTCGCGCTCGCGGCGGGTGGCGACGCCGACCTCCGGGCCGAGGCGGAGCGGGCGCTGCACGGTGCCGACCGTCTCGAGGCCGTGCCCGTGAACCACCCGCTGGGCGAGCGCCACCTCGCCGTCCACGGCGACCGAGTCCTCGTCGACGGCACCGCCGCGGCGCTCGTGCTGCACACCGCCGTCCTGCACAGTCCCGACGACGTCGCGGTGGCACTCGCCGTCGATCCGGAGCGTCATCTCGACTGGACGAAGTGGTTGCCCCACCTCCGCGCCGTGACCTCACCGCTCGCCGGCGCCCACCTGGTGCTCGACACCGACGGAGCGAACGATCTGATCGATCGACTGATCGCCGTCGCCGAGCAGCGGACGGCAGACACGTCGCAGCCGCACGGCGTGCACTGGCCCCGCGTCGTCGCCGTGATCGATGCGACCTTGCGGCCCGACCCGACTGCCGTCGCTCGGCTGCTCGACTCGGCGATCGTGGCCGGAATCAGCGTGATCTGGCTCGCCGACCGAGCGGCCGACGTGCCGCGGCAGGCCGGCAGCGTCCTGGCGGTCTCACAGGTCGACGGGGCGCGCCTCGTCGGGCGACTGTGGTCGACCGACCCTGACGTCGCCGACCGCGACCTCGAACTCGACCACGTCCGTCCGACGGCCGCGGTGCGTGCTGCCCGCGCGCTGGCGCCGATCCGCGACGCGTCGACCTCGTCGCTCGCCACCGCGATTCCACGCACCGTCCCGCTGTTCGACGCGGTCGGTGTCCCGGATGCCACGGCGATCGTGTCGGCGTGGACCGGCGATGGCCGACTGGGCCTCCCGTTCGTGATCGGCGTCGGCGCCGACGGTCCCGTCGAGCTCGATCTCGTCGCCGACGGTCCGCACACCCTGATCGGCGGCACGTCGGGTGCCGGCAAGAGCGAGCTGCTGCAGTCGCTGGTGACATCGCTCGCGCTGCGGCACGCACCGACCCGGCTCAACTTCCTGTTCGTCGACTACAAGGGCGGCGCCTCGTCGCAGGTATTCGAACGGTTGCCGCACACCGTCGGGTACGTGACCAACCTCTCGGCCGATCTCGCCGGGCGCGCGCTGATCTCGCTGCGCGCCGAACTCGAACGGCGGATGGAGCTGCTGGAGGGCCGGGCCAAGGACCTCGCCGATCTCCTCGCGCGCGACCCGGCATCGGCGCCACCGTCGCTCGTCATCGTCGTCGACGAGTTCGCCACGCTCGTGAAAGAGGTCCCCGACTTCGTCGCCGGCATCGTCGACATCGCCCAACGCGGCCGCAGTCTCGGGATCCATCTCGTCTTGGCGACCCAGCGACCGACCGGCGCGGTCGACGAGAACATCCTCGCCAACACCAATCTGCGGATCGCCCTCCGCATGCTCGACCGGTCGGAGTCATCCGCGATCCTCGACAGTCCGGAAGCGGCCGAGATTCCAGCGCCCCTGCGGGGACGGGCTCTCGTGCGACGTGGGCCGCGCCAGCTCGTCGAGTTCCAGAGCGCGTACGCCGGTGCCCCGACCGCGAGGGTCGTCGACCGACCGCCGGTTTCCGTCGTGTCGTTCGACCGACCCGACGCGACGGCGTCATCGTCGGTGGAGGCGCCCGATGCGGAGGCCTCCACCCAGCTCGGCGTCGCGCTCGACGCGATCGACGCCGCGAACCGCGAACTCCGACTGCCGCCGCCCCGACGTCCGTGGCGCGAGACCCTGCCGTCCGTCGTGCGGCTCGCGGACGTCGTCGAGGAGCTCGACGCCGAGCACCTCGACGAGCCGGGCCGGTCGGTCACACTGGGCCGGTTCGATGCGCCCGAACGGCAGGCGCAGGGTCCGGCGACCGTCGATCTCGAGCGGACGGGTGGACTGGCCGTGTTCGGTTCGGGCGGCACGGGCAAGACCACGCTGCTCCGGACGATCGCCGCCGGGATCGAGCGAGCGGGTGCGGGCGCAGTCACCGTCGTGTTCGACTTCGCCGGCCGCGGTCTCGGTGCGCTCGGCACGTTGGCGTCGGTGATCGACGTCGCGACCGGTGACGACCTCGAGGCGGTCACGCGCCACCTCATCGTGCTCGACAGCGAGCTGCGTCGCCGCACCGCGCTGCTCGCGGCGAGCGGTGCCGAGCACCTCACGGCCCACCACCGCGCCGGGGGCGAACGGCTCGACCGCATCGTCGTCCTGATCGACGGATTCGACGTCGTCGTCGACACCCTGCTCGATCCACTCGCAGCGAGTTCGACCGGCGACTCGTGGTCCGACGTCGTGCACCGCTTGATCGTCGATGGTCGTCGCGTCGGCGTGCACACGGTGGTCGCCGCCGATCGTCGGGCTGCGATTCCGACCCGCTTGCAGGCGGCGATCGGGTCCCGACTGATCCTTCGGCACGCCGATCCCCAGTCGTACGCCGACCTGGGCGTGAGCACCGAGCGTGCGGCAGCGCTCGCCGACATCGCCGGGCGAGCATTGCTGGATGGTGTCACCGTGCAGGTGGCGGTGGAGGGCGACGATCCGTCGGCGCAGGGACAGTCCGCCGGGATTCGCCGGCTCGCCCAAAGGCCCGACCCGGACCGTCCGGACAGGAGGCATCCGACACCATCTGTCGGTTCGGTTCCGTCGGAACTCCGGAGCGTTGCGTTGCCCGAACGCGTCGAGTCGTATGCCCGGGCGGGGTTCGCCGTTGCCGACGTGTCCGGGGACGAGGTGAGGCTCGATCTCGACTGGTCGCACGCCGTGATCGTCGGTCCGGCACGCTCGGGTCGGTCGACCGCGCTCTCGGCCGCGTTCGCGGACGTGTCGGGCCGCTGCTCGACCGGGTCCGAGTGCTACGTCGTCGGGCCGACGGCCAGTCCGCTCGCTCGGCTCCGCTGGCCCGCCGGGCACAGCCGGTTCGGTCGTGCGGTGGCGATCGCCGAACTGCTCGACCGCGTGGCGAACCGCCTGGCGGTGATCGACCCCGACGATCGGGTCGTGCTGTTCGTGGACGATCTCGACGCGCTCGACGATCCACTCCTCGACCCGCTCTGGACTCGACTGCTCGAGCACGACGGACTGCGGATCGTGGCCTCGATGGAGACCCGGTCGATGTCGGGCTACACGACCAGCTCCGCCGTCGGGGAGCTGCGGCGCTGCCGACGGCTGCTCGTGCTCCAGCCCGACGACCCGACCGAGTTCCTCCAACTCACCGGTGTGCGGCTGGCACTCCGACCCGGTCTGCGTCTGGTGCCCGGTCGCGGTGTGCTCCTCGTCGATCGTCGACCGACCGTGGTGCAGGTGATCGACACCCTGACCGAACGGGCGTCGCACTCTGCGCCGAGCGGATCAGCAGCGACTCACGAGGGATCGGTCGTCGGGAAGACGTCGACGGTCTCGTAGACGGCCCCGTCGGGGGAGAGCGTGCTCTCCACCAGTTCGATCTCCTCGACAGTGAAGCCGGCCTCGATCGGCAGGCCGGGGAGCTGCGACGAGGCACCCCGACGCAGTCGCGCCACCGTGAGGTGACCGGTGAACGTCCGTCGCGGTGGTTCGCTGAGATCGGCCGTGGCGGTCGTGATCGCCTCGGCCAGCCGATCCGCCCCGGCGACCGGCACCACGACTTGGCGGGGACCGAGGTGGACGAGGCGAGGTCCCAGCACGACCGTCGCCGTCGGCAACGGCGTCGCTCGGAGGCGATCGACGATCTCGTCGGTGGCAGCCGTGTTGACATCGCCCAGGAACCGCAAGGTGACGTGCCAGTTCACCGCGGGCACCATACGAACGCCCGGTGACGGGTCGGGCGGGATCGACGTCAGGGCGTCGGCGACGGCGGGGGTCGGTCGAGCGGCGACGAACAGTCGGGGCACGCCCCCATCTTGTCGCGATCCGTGACCGGCGGAGCGCGACTCGTACGGTGGGGGCGTGAAGATCGGCATCAACGGCTCCGACCAACTCGCCCAGCCCGACCTCGGTCGCATCACCGCAGCGGCGGTCGACGCCGAAGCGGCCGGATTCGACAGCTACTGGCTCGCCCAGACCGCACTCGTCGACGCCCAGGCCATGCTCGGCCTGATCGGCACCACGACGGAGTCGCTGACGCTCGGCACCGCCGTCGTCCCGACGTGGCCGCGGCATCCGCACGCCACGGCGGCGTCGGCACTCACCGCCCAGGCGGCGTCGAACGGACGCTTCGTTCTGGGCCTCGGCCTCTCGCATCGCCCGGTCGTCGAGAACTTCTACCAGATGGAGTGGCGCAAACCCGTGCGTCACATGCTCGACTACCTCGACGTCCTGCAGCCGCTGCTCGAGCAGGGAGCATCCGATCACACCGGCGAGTTCTTCAGCTACGTCGGTGACGGCGCGCGCCCGACCGACCATCCGCCGAAGGTCATGCTGGCCGCGCTCGGCGACCAGATGCTGCGCGTCGCCGGCAAGCGCACCGACGGCACGATCCTGTGGTGTGTCGGGCCCAAGACGATCGAACAGCAGATCAAGCCGACGATCGACGCAGCGGCGGACGAGGCGGGCCGCCCCGCACCGAGCATCGTCTGCAGCCTGCCGGTCTGGGTGACGGACGATCCACAGTCGGCACGTGACTTCGTCGCCCAGATCCTGTCGATCTACGCCGAACTGCCGTCGTACCGGGCGATGCTCGACATCGAAGGCGTGCACGGGCTCGGTGAGCTGTCGCTGATCGGCAGTCACGACGAGGTCGTCGACGGCATCAACGCGATCCGTGCGGCCGGCGCCACCGACTTCACCGCGGTCGTGATGGGCGCCAACCCCGACGAACACACCGCTGCCCGCGAGGCGCTGCTCGCCGCTCGCTGAACCCGTCCGTCGGCCGCGGTTCGTCAGCCGACGGGTAGCAGATCGGTGCGTCCGATCTGGGTCAGCAGGCTGAGCACGTCCAGATAGACGCGCTCGTTGGTGATCTTGTCGCCCTCGAACGAGAACACGGCGACGGTCGGCACCCGGAATGCCTGACCGGTGGGCGCGCCGCCGACGAACTCGCCGGTGTTCGTACCGAGCAGGTCGAACTCGGCGATCACCGTGTCGTCGTCGGCGACGTGGAAGCGAGCGTGCTCGTGTCGCTGGTCGGGGAACGCCGTCCGCTGTGCGCGGTGGTAGGCAAGAACCTCGTCGTCGCCTTCGTGGACGTGTCCGAGGGGCACGATCTCGTACCGAGGCGTTCCGGCGAAGGTTGCCAGGCACGCGTCCCAGTCGTGGTCGACCTCCGACCGGAAGTGGACCTCGAGTGTCGCGAGGCGTCGTTCCCGGAGTTCGTCGCTGATCATGCGCCGACCGTACCCCGGCCACCGCCCGGGTGGAGAGGTTGTGCCATCGGGCAGACTGGAGGCATGGCGATCGTTTCCGAGACCAAGCTGCCCGGCGTCGGTGTCCGCCAGGAGTTCGTCACCGCCCAGGGCAACAATGTCGGCGTCCTGCAACACCACGACGGGCGTCGCGACATCATGGTGTACGACGTCGACGACCCCGACCGGTGTTCGTCGATCCTGCACCTCGACAGTGACGACACCCGAACCCTGGCGTCCCTGCTCGGGGCGAGCCAGATCACCGAGAGCATGGGCGTCGTCCAGCAGGAGGTCGAAGGCCTCGCGTTCGAGTGGATGACGCTTCCGGCCGACTCGGTGGCGGTCGGCGCCACCATCGGCGACGGCATGTACCGCACCAAGACGGGGTGTTCGGTCGTCGCCGTGTTGCGCAGCGGTACGTCGATCCCGGCGCCGGGGCCCGACTTCGGGTTGGAGGCGGGCGACACGCTCGTGGCGGTCGGCACCGCCGACGGTCTCGACACGATGCGAGCGTTGGTCATTCCGTGATCGCCGCCGGCTCGGCGGAGGCGGCGATCGCCTTCATCGAGATCGGCGCGGTGGTCCTCGCGCTCGCGATCCTGTCCAGGTTCGCGTCGAGGCTCGGCATCTCGGCCGTGCCGCTGTACCTGCTCGCAGGCTTGACGGTCGGCGAAGGTGGAGTCGCCACGCTCGACGTGAGCGAGGACTTCATCTCGCTCGCCGCCGAGATCGGCGTGTTGCTGCTCCTGCTCGCACTCGGGCTCGAGTACGACCAGGACGAGCTCCGCCACGGATTGAAGACGGGCACCCGACCGGGCCTCGTCGACATGCTCGCCAACGCCCTGCCCGGGTTCGCCGCGGGTCTCCTGCTCGGGTGGAGCGTGCTGGCATCGGTGCTGCTCGGTGGCGTCACCTGGATCTCGTCGTCGGGCATCGTGTCGAAGGTCTTGTTCGACCTCGACCGGCTCGGCAACCGCGAGACCCCCTCCGTGCTGAACGTGCTCGTGATCGAAGACCTGGCGATGGCGGTCTACCTCCCCGTCGTCGCGGCGCTGGTGGTGGGCGGATCGGCCTCCGAGACGACGGTGAGCGTGGTCGTCGCCGTGACCGCCGTCGTCATCATCCTCGTGCTCGCACTCCGGTTCGGTGACCGCCTGTCGAGCCTGCTCGCGGGTGGCACCGACGAGTCACTGCTGCTCGCGGTGTTCGGACTCACCTTGCTCGTGGCCGGGCTCGCCCAGCGCATCGAGGTGTCCGGAGCGATCGGGGCGTTCCTCGTCGGCCTCGCGCTGTCCGGTTCGGTGGGGGAGCGGTCGATGGAGCTGATCAGCCCCTTGCGTGACCTGTTCGCAGCGACGTTCTTCCTGTTCTTCTCGTTCCGGATCGACCCGTCCGATCTGATCCCGATGATCCCGATCGCGCTCGCACTCGGGCTCGTGTCGGCCGGCGGCAAGATCGTGACCGGCTGGTACGCCGCCGGCCGGACGGGCGTCGGGCCGCGGGGCCGTGTCCGCGCCGGCACCGCGCTGATCGCGCGCGGCGAGTTCTCGATCGTGATCGCTGCGCTCGGGTCGACGCTGGTCGACGGCCCCGATCTCGAAGCGCTCGCCGCCGCGTATGTGCTGTGCTTGGCGATCGTCGGTCCGATCGCCGCCCGCTACGCCGACAGCCTCCCCATCCCGGCCCGTTTCGCCGCCAAGCGCTCGACCCCGACCCCGGCAACGGTCTGATCGACCACCGGCTTGCCGTTCATGTCGCGCTCAGTCGCGACATGGGGAACTGATCGCGACATGGACGACGTCGACAGCTCGTCAGGTGGAGTCGCTTGCCAGCGTCGAGCGGAAGTCGGGGTCGCTGATCGCGAGCAGGGCCTCGCGCCGTTCGGCAAGGGTGCGGCCGCGCAGGTCGGCGACACCGTGTTCGGTGACCACCAGATCGATCGAGCTGCGAGTGTGCGTCACCGCATCGCCGGCGGCGATCGTCGGAACGATCCGGCTGTGTCGGCCGTCGGCCGTCGTGGCCGAGATGGCCAGCACGCGCAGCCCACCGGGTGAATGATGCGCCGTCTCGGCGTAGTCGATGCTGCCCCCGATGCCCGAGATCTGGCTTCCCTGCACCGATTCGGCATTCACCTGGCCGGTCAGGTCGACCTCGATGGCGGAGTTGATGCTGACGAAGCGCTCGCTCGCGCCGAGGATCGCCGGGTGTTGGCTGATCGTCGACTCGCGTACCCCGACGAGCGGATTGCCGTCGACGAAGTCCATCACGCGGCGCGTCCCCATCACCTCGGCGGCCAGGACGGCGGGGTCGGGATAGAGACCGTCGGGGTCGAGTTGGCCGGCCGCGCCGAGGTCCGCTACGGCGTCGGTGACCATGCCCACGAAACGGAGCGGTCCGAGATCCGCGTCGAGCAGGCCGGCGGTGATCGCCTCGGGGATCGCGCCGATGCCCAGTTGGAGGATCGGCCGCCGCGGGAGCAGTTCGACGACGCGTCGTCCGATCTGCTCGCTGGTCGCATCGGGCACCGCCGCCTCGTACACCGGCATGGGGTGTTCGGCGTCGACGATCGCGGAGATGGCCGACCGGTGGATCCATGCACCGAACGTGCGCGGGACCTCGCGATCGACTTCGGCGATGACGACCGCCGCGCGGCGCGCCGCCGCGAGGGCGTAGCTGCTCGTCGGGCCCAGACTGTGGAAGCCATTGCGGTCGGGTGGCGAGACCCGGACCAGAGCGACGTCGATGCCCCACACGTCGAGCAGACCGTCGACCTGCGAGGCGCGAGCCGGCACGTACTCGACGATGCCGTCGCCGACCCGCGTGCGGAGCGGTCCGTTGACGTGCCAGGTCACGAGCCGAAAGCGGTTCGGGTCGACGTGGTCGAGAAACGGGTACTCGTCGATCTGCAGGCCCAGGTAGAGCGTGACCGGCACCGCGTGCGACCGTGCCGCCAGCCCGGCGAGCAGGGTGGTCGGGCTCCCGCAGGCGGGTGCGGCGACGACCTTCGCATCGGCGGGCACGAGCGCCATCGCGTCGTCGAGCGAGACGGTGGTCGACTCGTAGCGGCTCACGAACGGCGACGGTAGCGGAGCCCGGTCTCGGCGGGCCGACGCAGGACCGGTCCCGACTCGTCACCGACCGGTCGGTCGCGCTACCACGGACCGATGGACTTCACGCCCGACGAGGACCACGAGCTGATCGCCGACGCCGTGGCGGCGCGGTGTGCCGAGTTCGACGACACCTACTGGGCCGAGTGCGACGAACAGCACCGTTTCCCGTGGGAGTTCTACACCGCCATGGCCGAAGACGGTTGGCTCGGCATGGCCATCCCCGAGCAGTACGGCGGCGGTGGCCGGGGGATCACCGAGGCAGCGATCCTGATGCGAGAGGTCGCCAAGTCGGGCGCCGCCATGAACGGGTGCAGTGCGCTCCACCTCACGGTGTTCGGTCTGGAGCCGGTCGTCAGGTTCGGGAACGACCGACTCAAGGAGACGTTCCTGCCGCGAGCGGCGGCGGGTGACCTGCGGTGGGTGGAGGGCGG
>NZZV01000003.1 GCA_002698945.1 Acidimicrobiaceae bacterium | reverse complement strand
ACCGACGTCGCCTCGTTCTCGCTGTTCGGCGAGTTGGTCCTGCTGGGTCTGATCCAGCTCGGCGGATTCGGGATCATGACCATCGGCTCCGTGTTCGCCCTCGTCGCCTCGCGCCGCATCGGCCTGCGCCAACGGATGCTCGCCCAGGCCGAGATCGGCGCCGTCGACATCGGCGAACTGCGCACCCTGATCACCGCGATCGCCAAGATCACCGTCGCGGTCGAACTCACGATCGCCACCATCTTGTTCGTGCGCTTCGTCACCCACGACGACATCAGTGTCGGCCGCGCCGCGTACAGCGGCCTCTTCCACGGCGTGTCGTCGTTCAACAACGCCGGCATCTCGCTCTACTCCGACAGCCTCACCCGGTTCGCCGCCGATCCGTTCGTCGTGTTCCCCATCACGTTCGCGTTCATCATCGGCGGATTCGGCTTCCCCGTCCTCGTCGAGTTCGGTCGTCGCGTCCGGCCGCGACGATGGAGCCTGCACACCCGCATCACCGTGGCCGCCACGGCGTTGCTGCTGTTCGTCGGCCCGTTCCTGGTCTTGGTCCTCGAGTGGACGAACACCGGCACCCTCGGACCGATGAGCGTCTGGGACAAGCTTCAGGCCGCCTGGTTCCAGGGCGTCACCCCACGCACCGCCGGGTTCAACACGATCGACATCGGCGCGATGCACGACGAGACCCTCAACATCACGACGTGCCTGATGTTCATCGGTGCCGGTCCGGCGTCGACGAGCGGAGGTATCAAGGTCACCACGTTCGCCGTGATCGGCTTCGCGATGTGGTCGGAAGTGCGAGGCGACAGCGACATCACCGTGTTCCGCCGTCGTCTCCCGGTCGGCATCTCACGCCAGGCGATGACCGTCGCGCTGCTGTCGCTGACGATCGTGTTCACGACCGCCGTCGTCCTCGACACGATCTCACCGTTCAGCTTCACCCAGACCTCGTTCGAGGCGGCGTCTGCATTCGGCACGGTGGGGCTGTCGACCGGTATCACCGGAGCGCTGCCGACGTTCGGGCAGATCCTGCTCGTCGTCGTCATGCTCGCCGGCCGCATCGGACCCACCACGTTCGTCATGGCCCTGGCGCTGCGCGAGCGTCAACGGGCCTACCGTTTCCCCGAGGAACGTCCCATCATGGGGTAAGTGCCACGTCGTGGCGAGGAGTTCTCATGACCGACAACAGGTTTTTCAGCAGTGTGCTCAGCGGGCTCACCCACGAACGGGTGCGACACGAAGGCGAGATCATCGTGATCGGACTCGGCCGGTTCGGTTCCGCACTCGCCGCAACCCTGCTCGAACTCGGGTACGAGGTGCTCGGCGTCGACGCCAATCCCGACATCGTGCAGAACCACTCGGGCAACCTCACCCACGTCGTCCAAGCCGACACGACCAACGTCCGCTCGCTCCGCCAGATCGGCGCCGCCGACGCCGTCACCGCCGTCGTCTGTATCGGCACCGGCATCGAGGCGAGCGTCCTCACCACCGCCGCCCTCGCCGATCTCGGCGTCAAGAACATCTGGGCCAAGGCCATCACCGAGCCGCACGGCCACATCCTCCGGCGCGTCGGCGCCCACCACGTCGTGTTCCCGGAGGCCGACATGGGGCAGCGCGTCGCCCACCTGGTCACCGGCCAGCTCCTCGAGTTCCTGGCCCTCGACGAGGACTTCGTGATCGGTGAGTTGGCAGCGCCCGACGAACTGGTCGGCGTTCCCCTTGGCGACACGAACCTGCGCGCCCAGTACAAGGTGACCGTGGTGTGCGTGAAGCCGGCCGGCGGACAGTTCACCTACGCCGACCGAGAGACGGTGCTGTCGCACAGCGACCTGATCGTGATCGCCGGCCACCGCGCCGACGTCGAACGCTTCAGCGAACGCGACTGAGGACTTCAGCGTCCTTCGAGGGCCTCCGCCAGCACCTCGGGGAATCGGTCGGGCGTGCAGCTCATCACGGTGGCGCCGAGGGCGGTGAGATCGGCGGCCGTCTGCTGATCGTGCACCGGCGCACCCTCGTCGCTCAGCGCCAGCAGGCACAGCACTCGCACGCCCGACTGCACCATGCGGGCGATCCGTGAGCGCATCAGGTCGGCGTTGCCGCCCTCGAACAGATCGCTGATCAGCACGAGCACCGTCTCGTTCGGTCGGGTGATCAACCGTCGGCAGTAGCCGAGCGCCTCCGCGATGTCGGTGCCGCCTCCGAGCTGGACGCCGAACAGGACGTCGACCGGATCGTGCAACACCGGCGTGAGGTCGGTGACGCTGGTGTCGAACGCCACCAGCTGGGTGCGCAACGCGGGGAGCTGCGCGAGCACGGCGCCGAACAGTGAGGCGTACACCACGCTGTCGGCCATCGAACCCGACTGGTCGACGGCGATCACGACGTCCTTGGCGAGGCTGCGCTGGCGCCGACCGAACCCGACGAGTCGCTCGGGGATCACGGTGCGGTAGTCGGGCTGATAGTGCCGCAGGTTGGCGTGAACCGTCCGGCCCCAGTCGATGTCGCCGGTCCGCGGCCGCCGGGTGCGGTTGGCACGGGCGAGCGCGCCGTGGACGGCGGCGCGGGTGCGGTCGGTGAGCCGTCGTTCGAGGTCGGCGAGCACGCCCGCGATCACCTGCCGGGCGGTGGACCGCGTCTCGTCGGGCAGCAGATGGTTGAGTTCGACCAGGGTGGTGACCAGGTGGAGGTCGGGTTCGATCGACTCGAGCAGCTCGGGTTCGAGCAGCAGCTGTTTCAGGTCGAGCCGCTCGATCGCGTCGCGCTGCATCACCTGCACGACCGGCGTCGGGAAGTACGT
Organism: Acidimicrobiaceae bacterium; assembly: GCA_002698945.1. Classification (GTDB taxonomy): domain Bacteria; phylum Actinomycetota; class Acidimicrobiia; order Acidimicrobiales; family Ilumatobacteraceae; genus Ilumatobacter. The sequence continues at coordinate 26,666 of NZZV01000003.1, read as the reverse complement.
GCGGATGTCGCCGAGCCAACGAGCCACCCGCGGCGCCGACTTGCCGAGGCCGCCGGAGCGACCGCTGCTGCGACCACCGCGCCGCTGTTGGGCCTCCTGGTCGTAGACGGCGCCCATCGCGACGTCGATCCGGACGTCGTCGCCCCCGAGGTCGACACCGGTGCCGTCGGCGTCGCCGCCGCCGAGCACGAGCCGCCACCTCCGGAGCCGTTCGGTCTCCGACACCCGCTGCTGGTCGCTCACGAGGTCGCCCTCCCGGTCGCCGGCTCACGTCCGACGGGTTGGTGGGCAGGGAGGCCGAGCAGATGCCGCACGGTGACGAGCGCCGCGTCGACGCGCTCCGCGTCGAGACCTTCGCCGTATCCGGCGGCGATCTCGCGCTGCTCCCCCGCGACCAGCCGTCCGAGCTGGCGCCGTTCGGCCGACTCGAAGGCGCCGAAGGTGCGCCGCAGCAGGGGGACGGTCTCCTCGAACGCCTGCGGTCGGAGCGACGACAGCCATCGGTCGACCACGGCGAGCAGATCGGTGTCGTGGACGAGCACGGTGCCGCTCCCGGCGAGGAAGCCCTCGACGAAGGCGGCCCCGACCGCAGGCGGGGTTCCACCGGACAGTGCCCGGCCGAGGCGATGTTCGACGGTGCTGCTCCCCCACCGTCCGGCGTCGTGGAGGATGCGCGTCGCCCGTCCCTGGACGAGTCCGTGACCGGCCGTCGCCGCCAGCTGCTCGAGCACCTCGGGATAGGCACGGTGCCGGGCCGGGTGCTCGACGAGGGCCAGCGCCTGGTGGGCCTCGCTCAGCCGCTCGACCATCAGCGTGGCCGCCTCGTCGTCGAGCGAGGCGCAGGCGGGCGCCAGACCGGCGAGCACCCGCACGACGAGTCCGTCGAACACCGACGCCAACGCCTCACGATCGGTCGCGCGCACGTCGCCGTAGCGCTGGGCGGTGGCGAGCGGGCCGAGTGCGGCCATCAGGTCGCCGACGTCGGGGTCGTGGGCCGCACGCGTGGCGAGTTCGTGCACGATCGGGTCGATCGCGTCGGGTAGGTCCGCGAGCAGGGCGAGGTCGAGCGACGCCGCCAGGTCGACGAGCCGCGACGCCGCTCCCGACCGCTCGACGAGGCGCCGCGTGGCGGCCTGTTCGACGGTCGTGCCGTACCCGGCGTACTCGATGATGCGGATCGACCACTCGGGCCGCCATGCCAGTTCCCACGTCTCGCGGAAGGTGCCGCTCGAACCGCGACCGTCGGTGAGCGTCCCCCACGGCACGCCGATCGCCGTGAGCTGGTGGAGCAGGTGCGAACGTCGGAGGCCGTTCGGGGTGCGCAGGTCGAGTTCGATCGTCGCGTCGCCCGACTCGGGCTTCAGCCGCGCCGAGCGTTGCCGTTTCGCGAGGTCGCGGGCCAGGGGCACTTGCGGAGCGTCGTCGGGGACGGCGCCGATCGCGTCGCCGACGACCAGTTCGCGCCGAACGAGCGGACGGCCGCCCATGACGGCGTCGGCGGCGTCGAGCACCTCGTCGAGACCGGCGTGAGGACGGTGCCGCAAGGCGGCGAGGGCGTCGGCCATCCGGGTGGCGGCGATCAGATGGTCGGGCGACGCCGACAGATCGGCCCGCCGCAGCACCTGGGCCGCGTCGACGAAGAACCTGGCGACGCCGTCAGGACCGGGGTGTCGGAAGACGTGGTCGTACCAGCCGGGGCTGCGGACACCGGCGCCGTAGCCGGTGGCGGTGGCGAGCCGCTGATGGGTCCAGGGCACCCAGCTGACGGCCACCTTCACCTTCGGGAGCCCGCGCAGGGTCGCGTTGTCGGCCGACGCCGCCGTCGCCGAACTCGCGGTGACGTCGAGCACCGGCACGTGCCAGGCGCCGCACACGACGACGACCCGCTCGTACGCCTTCAGCGCGGCTCGGATGCGCTTGCGCATGTGCGCCTCCCGTCGCTCCTCGCCGGTCGAGGTGACACTGCCCGAACGGACCGCCGCCATCGCCTCCGCCACCGCCTCGAACGCCGGAAGCCCGTCGCCGCGATGTTCGATCACATCGTCCCACCAGCGTTCGGCGTCGGGCTCACCGGCGGCTGCCGCGAGAGCGCCCAGCGGATCGATCGGCGCGCCGCCCGACGTGTCGTCGGACAACGCGTCGGTCAGCCGTTCCGCGGCGGCGTCGACCGCCAACGTGCTCGCCAGCGGGAGATCGATCGCCTCGACCGGGACGCCGTGCTCGTTCGCCCAGCGGATCGCCTGCCACTCCGGGCTGAACACCGCCAGCGGGGCGAACACGGCGCGGTGCGGCTCGTCGATCACGTGGCCGAGCAGCGCGACCGGCGGAACCAGACCGTCGGTGCCGACCCACTCGAACGTCGCAGTCGTCTCGGCGGGCGACTCGACCAGGACGACGTCGGGTGTGATCTCGTCGAGCGCGGCGATCACCGACCGTGCCGACCCTGGCCCGTGGTGCCGGATGCCGAGCAGCTGCAGCCGGGCGGCGGTCACTGCGTCCTCAGCCGAGCGCTCGGCACGCTACGTAGAAGTCGCCCCAGCCGTCGCGGTGGGCGACGACCGACTCGAGGTACTCGCGCCACACGACGCCGTCGTGGGTCGGATCGCGCACCACGGCGCCCACCACACCGGCGGCGACGTCGTCGGCGCTGAGTTCGCCGGAGCCGAAGTGGGCGGCGAGCGACAGCCCGTTGGTGACGACCGAGATCGCCTCGGCGGTGCTGAGCGTGCCGGACGGCACCTTGAGGCTCGTCGCGCCGTCGACGGTCTGGCCGTCGCGCAACTCGCGGAACACGGTGACGACGCGGCGGATCTCGTCGGCCGACGGCGGGACCGGCGGGAGGGCGAGCGCGGCGCCGAGTTCGTTGACCCGCTGGGCGACGATCGCGATCTCCTCGTCGGCCGAGTCGGGCAGGGGGAGCACCACCGTGTTGAACCGGCGACGCAACGCCGCCGACAGGTCGTTGACGCCGCGGTCGCGATCGTTGGCGGTGGCGATCACGTTGAAGCCGCGTGCGGCGAGCACCTCGGAGTCGAGTTCGGGGATCGGCATCGACTTCTCGCTGAGCGCCGTGACGAGCGCATCCTGCACGTCGGAGGGCATCCGGGTGAGCTCCTCGACGCGGGCGATCGCCCCGGTGCGCATCGCTCGGTAGATCGGCGACGGCACGAGTGCCGCCTCGGTGGGGCCCTCGGCGAGGAGGCGTGCGTAGTTCCAGCCGTAGCGGAGGGTCTCCTCGGTGGTGCCGGCCGTGCCCTGGACGAGCTGGGTCGAATCGCCGCTGATGGCAGCGGCGAGATGCTCGCTGACCCACGTCTTGGCGGTACCGGGCACGCCCAACAGGAGCAGCGCACGGTCGGTCGCGAGGGTGGCGACCGCGACCTCGATCAGGCGGCGCTTGCCGACGTACTTCGGCACGATCGCCGTGCCGTCGGGCAGGGTGCCGCCCATCAGGTACTCGACGACCGCCCACGGCGACAGCCGCCAGTTCGGTGGCCGCTCGCGATCGTCGTGCTCGGCCAGCGCCGCCAATTCGTCGGCGTACTGCACCTCCGCATGCGGTCGCAACACCTCGTGCACGTTCTCACCCATCCCGCCCGACGCTACCCAAGGGCTGTGACAGAAGGGGTCAGGCACCTTCTGGCGTCCGGCCGGGCCGACCGCCGGGTCACCTGCCAGAAGGTGCCTGACCCCTCCTGTCGAAACCTGTGGCTGGGGGAACGAGCGCCGTCGGTACCGTCGGCGTCATGCATCTGGCCGAGCGGTTCTCACTTCCCGAGGGGTACGCGGCGCGCCCCTACGCCGGCCCGGACGACCACCCGGCGATGGCTGGCCTGCTGAACGAGTACCGCCTGTTCACCGGCGACCCCGAGATGGTGACCGCCGCGCAGTTCGACCAGAACTACGCCCACCTGACCGATTGCGACCCCGAGCTCGACATCGTGATGGTCGAACAGGACGACCGACTGGTCGCCTACTGCCGGCCGACCCATGACGAGGTGACCGAGGCGACCGACCTCGTCGTGTTCATGCCGACCCTTCCCGCACACCTCGATGAAGCCCTCTTTCATCCGCTCGCCGACGGCTGCGAGCAACATCTCGGGAAGTGGATCACCGACCGCCCGGCCCGCTACCGCGGCTACGCCGGGCATCCCGGTCCGGGCATCGTGGCGGTCGACTGTGAAGCCGCCTGGCTCGAGGCTCGCGGCTACGAGGCGGCGGAGTGGGGTGCATCGCTGCGCCGCCCGCACCTCGACGACATCCCGGATCTGAGGCTCCCCGACGGCATCGAGGTTCGACCCGTCCAGCCCGAGCAGATGCGCGACATCGTCGCTGCGCACCACGAGTGTTTTCGTGGGGAGTGGGGCTTCTCCGAGATCGACGAGCGGTCGTTCTCCCACATCATCGACGACCCGTACCGCGACGAGACCCTGTGGCAGGTGGCGTGGGACGGCGACACGATCGTCGGCCAGGTCAAGCCGTTCATCAACCACGACGAGAACGCCGCCCGTGGCTACCTACGGGGCTACACCGAGTACATCTCGACCCACCACGAGTACCGCAATCGCGGGATCGCCGGGGCGTTGCTCACCAGGGCGTTGCGGGCCATTCGCGACCGCGGCATGACCGAGGCCGTCCTCGGCGTCGACACGAACAACCCCGGCGGGGCGTTCCAGCTCTACACCAAGCTCGGCTTCGAACTCCAGACCTACGAAGCCGTCTACACCAAACCCGCCTGATCGACAGATGGTGTCGGATACCTCCTGTGCGCACCGGCACAGATGGTGTCGGATCCCTCCCGTGCGCACCGGTCCGGCGCCGATCGATGGTCGATGCACGGGAGGGATCCGACACCATCTGTGCTGACACCAATTGTCACTCGAGTTCGGTGAGCATGCGGTGGCGGAGGCGGGCGAGGTCGGCGAGGGCGAGGGCGTGGCCGACGCCGGTGCCCTGCAGCGCGGCGGCGACCTCGACCAGCACCGCGGGTCGGCAACGAGCGACCAGGTTCACGAGCACCGCACGGTCGGGGCCACCGAACCGACCGTCCTCGAAGCCGCCCGCCAGTCGACGGGCCACGGTGTGGGCGTCGAGCGATCGCAGTTGGTCGAGTTCGGGCGGCATCGGCAACGCCGGCAGTTCGCCGACCGCAGCGGCTGCGACCCGCCGGGACGACGTCGCCGACAGCTCGGGTACATGACCGACCAGCCAGCGCGCCACCGCTCCACCGGCGAGCATCACGCGGGCTCGACGAACGCCGTCGCTGCGATGGCGCGCGAGTGCCTCGACCAGCACGTCGGGCGACAGTCGCAGACCGCGCTCGATCACGGCCAACATCCACTCGTCTTCCAGGACCGACCACTCGGACACGATCTGCCGCCACGTGGCGGCGGCACTCGGTGAACACATCGGCCGGTCGTCGGCCTCCGGGGGCTGGAGCGTGTCGGCGGATGGACCGGGAACGAACGCCGCCCGCCGTGCCGCCGCGACCGCGGCGACGGTCGCCAGCATGCGCGAACCCGGGTCGGGTCGAAGGGCATCGTCGACCAGGTCGGCGATCGGACCGTCCGGTGGCACCGGCGGATCGCGCCGATCGGTACCGAGCATGGCGGCGGTGACGAGGTCACGCCAGTACGTGTCGAGGTCGGTCACGCGGCCCCCACGAAACTCGGATCGGCCCGCGGCCCGACGTCGATCGCACGGTCGGCGAGGTGCACGGTCAGGGGTTGGAGCCCCCACGGGGTCCACTCGACGGTCAGGGTGACGGCCTCCCCGGCCGACGCCGCGAGCAGGGTCGCGAGCGAGCGCTTGGGCCCGAGGAGCGGAAGCGAACCGTCGGCGTCGGCGAGCACCCACCGTCCGTCCTGCACGGTCGGGGTCGCACGAACCGTGGCCGGATACCGCTCGAGCCACGGCTCGGCGGCCACCGCGCCACCGATCAGGTCGCAGGCCTCGGCGAGTCCGACGGGCACCGGTTCGACGTACGGAAGCGGATCGGCGAATCGATCGCCGGCCAACGCCCGGAGCGCGCCGCCCGGGTAGCGGTGGAGATCGGCGTGGACGACGGTGCCGACGGTGAACGAGTCGTCGAGCACCTGTTGGTACGCGGCGAACGACAGCAGCATCGCCCATCGTCGGCTGGCGGTGCCGTACAGCCAGAGGCGCCGCACCTCGATGCGGTCCTCACGGACGTCGCTGCGTCCGGCGACGAACCATTCGTCGGTGTCGGGCACACCGGCGAGCACGTCGGCCTTGCGAACCTGCCAGCCGGATGCGACGGCGACCGCGTCCGCGAGCGGACCCGGCAACTCGGGTAGGTGCCGGCCCGCACGCGCCACCAGGTGGAGCATGCCGAGTTCGACGAGGACGTCGCTGTGCCAGTCGGGGTTCGAGCCGACCAGGCCGGCGAGGCGGCGCACCCGATTCGCCACGGCGCCGGCGCGGGCATCGACGAGGCGGGCCGCGAGTCGGTCCCAGGTGTCGTAGCGGGCGAGGGCCGGGTCGGCGAGCCCGGTCCGCATCCGGTCGTCGAGCCAGCGGTCGAGTTCGGCGAGTCCCTCGAGCATGCGGGCGACACGCTCGTCACGAGACCGGTCGAGGTCGTCACGGTCGGGCGCCGACGGTTCGATGTCGGCGCCGGTCTCGGGATCGTCGCCGGTGTCGCCCGCGTCGCGGGGCGAGCCGGGTGCCTCGTCGGTGCCACCGTCGCTCCCGGGCGTCGGCGACGACCGGCGGTCGCGCGCACCGATCCACGTCGCGACGGGCGCCGGTGCGCTGCCCTCGGGCACACCGCCGCGCACCCAGAGCAGGAGCAGGGCGAGCGCGTGCTTGCAGGGCAGCTTGCGGCTCGGGCAGGTGCACCGCCACCCGACCTCCACATGGTCGACCATCGTGTCGTACGGTTCGGCGCCCGACCCGCGACATCGACCCCACAATGCTCGCCCGTCGGCACCGAGCGCCGACCAGCGAGCGCCGTCCGCCAGCGGTTCAGCGGCGGCGACCGAACGCGGCGACGGGGCGACGGCAGCCACCTGTTCGACGGTCCACGCTTCGGCCACGACGTCACCGTAGCGACGGGGTGTCGCGGTCCGTCCCCGTGACGACGGGCGATTTACCGGCGATCGACCGGCGCGGCGTCACCGACCGGAGCGGTACGATCCGGTCATGGCCGATGCAACCCCCGCGACCGTGGACCGTGACGCCCGGCAGGTGTCGGGTTCGCGTGTCGTCGCCGCACCTCCGGAGCAGATCTTCGACCTGCTCACCGACCCGACTCGCCACGGCGAGATCGACGGGTCGGGCATGGTGCAACAGTCCCGCGGCGCCGGGTCGCGGCTGGAGATGGGTTCGAAGTTCGGGATGGACATGAAGATGGGTCCGCTGCCGTATCGGATCACGAACACGGTGGTCGAGTTCGAGGAGAACCGGCTCATCGCCTGGCAGCACTTCGGCAAACACCGCTGGCGCTACGAACTCGAACCGGTCGAGGGCGGCACCCGGGTCACCGAGACGTTCGACTACTCGACGGCGGTCTCGCCGAAGGGCATCGAGCTGATGGGCTATCCCGACAAACACTGTTCGAACATCGACGCCACGCTCGAACGTCTCGCCGCGCTGTTCGCCTGACCGGGAACACTCCCCGACCTTCGGGGGTTGCAAGCACCCGATGACTCCCGATCCGACGAAGTCCGAGGTTTCGACGACGCCCGACGCCCCGACGGCACCCGACGCGGTGCACTACTACTGGCGGCCCGGGTGCCCGTTCTGTTCGATGTTGCGACGTGGTCTCGACAAGGCCGGTATCCGAACGGTCGACCACAACATCTGGGACGACCCGGCGGCAGCTGCTGTGGTGCGTGAACACGCAGGTGGCAACGAGACGGTGCCGACCGTCGTGATCGACGGCGTGGGCATGGTGAATCCGAGCGCGTCCCAGGTCGCCGAGTACCTCATGACGACCGCGCCACACCTGTTGCCCGACGATTTCGAACCGCCCGAGCCGGGGCTACTCCGCCGAATCTTCGGCTGACGCACCGGCGGTCGTCGGACCCGACACGGCGGCCGCAGCCAACCAGGTGGCGATCGGCACCGAGGCCACCAGTCCGATCGACCCCACGAGCGTCCGCACGATCTCGACCGCGACCAACTCGCGGGTCAAGACCGATCCGACGCTCTGCTGCGCGCTCGTGAACAACAGCAACAGCGGCAACGCCGTGCCCGCGTAGGCGAGGAACAGGGTGTTGACGGTCGACGAGATGTGGTCGCGGCCGATGCGCGTCGCCCTCGAGGCCAGCTCGCGGGTCGTCAGGTCGGGTTGCACCGACTTGAGCTGCCAGACCGCCGACACCTGGGTCACCGTGACGTCGTCGAGCACGCCGAGTGAGCCGATCACGATGCCGGCCAGCAGGATTCCTCGCGCGTCGACCCCCTCGCCGAGGCCGATCAGCAGGAGGCTCGAGTCGTCGGTGAGACCGGTGAGGTTGGTCAGTCCGACGAACAGCTGCGCGAGGATCACGGTGATCACGAGGCTCGCGAGCGTGGCGAGGAGGGCGATCGCCGTCGACGGGTGGATCCCGTGCGCCAGGAAGAGTGCGACGTAGGCGATCGCCGCTGCGGCCACGACGGCGATCAGCACGGCGTCGCTCCCGTCGAGGATCGCCGGCAGCGCGAACACCACGATGACGAACAGGCTCACGGCCAGTCCGGCGAGCGCTCCCACGCCGCGCCAGCGCCCGAGCGCGATGACCGCGACCGCGAAGAGTGCGGCGAGGATCCACAGCGCGTTGCTGCGCTGGAAGTCGTAGAAGTCGAACACGAGCCGGCCGGCCTCGGTCTCGAACACCGTCAGCAAGATGGCGTCACCCTCACGGACCGTCGAGTCGGCCGGCAGTTCGAGCGACCCCGACTCCCCGTCGTACGGTCCGTCGGTCATCACGAACTCGATCCAACGGCAGTCGCCGGCGCCGGTATCGCACGTGAGGAGTCGGTCGTCGACCACGTCGGCGGCGACCGGGTCGGCATCGAGCAGGAGCGGATCGTCGACGGCGTCGCCGCCCAGCGGCCAGAGCACCGCCATCGCGATCACGACACCCACCCCGAGCGCGACCACCACCGGCCAGAGCCACGACAGCAGCCGCGGATCGACGGTGACATCGTCGGCGTCGCGTGCTCCGAGCGGGTGACCCTGACCGTGACCGTGACCGTGCCCGGCGGTCATGCGCGGCAGTCGGCGCAGGTGCCGTAGATGTCGACGGCGTGATGGGTCGGCGCGAATCCGGCTGCTGTCGCCGCGGCATCGAACGCCTTGTCCATGGCTGCCTCGAGCGGATCGGGCAGCGTCACGTCGACGACGGTGCCGCAGCCGTCGCAGATCAGGTGGTGGTGGTGTTCGGTGAGGTGCTCGTCGAGTTCGAACAGCGCGTGATCGCCGACGTGCACCAGCCGACGCACGACCCCGGCGTCGACGAGCGTCGCAACACTTCGGTAGGCCGAGCTCTGGGCGAGCGAATCGTCGGCCGCGAGCAGGTCCGGCAGGCTGATCGGCGATCCGGCGGATATCAGCGCGTCAACGACCGCCCGCCGGTTCGACGTGTACTGCTGGTCGTGGTCGGCGAGTCGGGACGCCACGGCCCGGTGTAGCTCGGCCAGCTCGCTCATCGATCCGTCTCCTGCTGCGGGATCGCGCTCATGTCGTGCTGCTGGTCGTCGTGGTCCTGGTCGCGATGATGGTCGTGATCATGGTCGTGATGATGGTCGTGCAGGTGGAATTCGTGATGCGGGCCGAGTTCGTGCGGTTCGCCGGGGCCGTGATCGTGTCCGTGTTCGTCGACGACGACGGTGCTGCCATCGTCGCGGATGAGCCGTCCGCCGAACGCCTCGGCGAGCAGGGTCGGGACCAGCACGTCGCCGGGCGTCCCGTCGGCGAGGATGCATCCGGCGAGCAGCATCACCCGGTCGGCGCGCCGCGCCTCGGCGAGGTGATGGGTGGAGAACACGACGGTCCGTCCGTCGTCGGCTGCGCCGGCGATGACGTCGAGGATGCGGAGCTGGCTCGGCAGGTCGAGACCGGTGATCGGCTCGTCGAGCAGGAGCAGCGCAGGGTCGCTCGCCAACGCCTGCGCGACGAGCACCCGCTGCTGCTGGCCGCCCGACAGGTCGCCGAACGGTCGTCGACGCAGGTGCGTCACCTCGAGCTGCTCGGCGGCGGCGTCGATGAGGGCACGGTCGTGGGCGCGCAACCGTCCGAGGAGTCCTCGCTCGCCGTACCGGCCCATCCGGAGCACCTCGTCGACCGACAGGGGCATCCACCGGTGATGATGGCGATGTTGCGCCACGAGGGCGACCGGGTGGGCGGCATCGACGCGACCGTCGGCCGACTCGATCAACCCGGCGAGGAGCGAGATCAGGGTGGTCTTGCCGCTGCCGTTGGCGCCGACGAGGGCGATCGTCGTCCCCCGCTCCAACTCGAACGTCGACGGCGCCAGCGCTGTGAGGTCGCCGTAGTGCACGCAGGCGTCGACGACACGTGCGGTGAGGTTCGTCGGGAGCGGGACCGAGGACGTTGCGGAGATCGTGGAGCGTGAGGTTGCCATGAGAACGGTTCCCACTCTAACATCGTGAGAATGATTCTCACTCGCTCCCCTCGCCGACTGACCGTCGTCGCCGCGGCGACCGCGCTCACCCTGCTCGCCGCCTGCGGGAGCGAGGACGACGGCGCGACCGAATCCGCCGACGTTGCCTCGGCCACGCCGGTCGTGGCGACCACCAGCATCTGGGCCGACGTCACCTCGAACGTCGGCTGCGGCGCGGAGATCCCGGCGCTCATTCCCGCCGGCGCCGACCCGCACACGTTCGAGGCCTCGCTGCGCGATCGCGAACTCGTCGAGTCGGCGACGACCGTGATCGCGAACGGTCTCGACCTCGAGGAGCCGATCCTGCCGATGCTCGACCTGGCCGCCGACCAGCAAGGTGTCAACGTGATCGAGCTGTCGATCGACGTCGATGTCCTGATGCCCGACGACGACCATGACCACGACCACGACCACGACCACGACGAGGATCACCAGGACGAGGATCACGAGACCGAGGACCACGACGAGGATCACGAGACCGAGGATCACGAGGACCACGAGGACGAGTCGCACGACGGCGAGGGCCCGTCGGTCGACGACCACTCGCACTCGCACGGCGAAGGCGGCGATCCCCACGTCTGGCAGGATCCGCGTCGGGTGTCGGGCACCCTCGACACGATCGCCACGGCCTTGGCCGCGAACGAGATCGACACGTGCGTCGACGAGTACCGCGCCGAACTCGAAGCGCTCGACGCCGAGATCGAGTCGATGCTCGCTGCGATCCCGGACGACGCCCGCGTCTTGGTCACCAGTCACGAGTCGCTCGCCTACTTCGCCGACCGGTACGGCTTCGAGGTCGTCGGCACCGTGATCCCCTCGATGACCACGATGGCGGAGACCAACGCTGCCGACCTCGCCGAACTGGCCGAGGAGATCGAGTACCACGGTGTGGAGGTGATCTTCACCGAGGAACAGGCGTCGACCGCCGAAGCCGACGCCCTGGCCGACCGACTCGGGGTCGCCGTCGTACCACTGGTCACCGACTCGCTCACCGATGACCCCGACCGTGACACCTACGTCGAGATGATGCGCACCAACGCGACGCTGATCGCCGAGCAGCTCGCTCCGTGAGCGAGCGGGTACGAAGCGAGCGGGCGCCGCGCGAACGGCCGTAGCCTCAGCACGTGACCTGGCTCACCGACCCCGTCGACTGGTGGATCACCCCGTTCGTCGACAACCCGTTCCTGCGCGACGCACTGTGGGCGGCGCTGCTGACGGTCGTGTGCACGAGCGTGATCGGCACCTGGGTCGTGCTGCGAGGGCTCAGTTTCCTCGGCGACGCGCTCGCGCACGGCGTGCTCCCTGGGATCGCGATCGCGTTCGTGATCGGTACGTCCACGACCCTCGGAGCGCTGGTCGCTGCGATCGTGATGGTCGGCGGCATCCAGCTCATCCGCACCGCCTCGCCGCTTCCCGACGACGCGTCGATCGGTGTGCTGTTCGTCGGGTTCCTGGCCCTCGCCGTGGTGGTGATGTCGTCGCGGGCGGGCGGCGGGAGCGGTGACCTGACCCGCTTCCTGTTCGGCTCGATCAATGCGATCGACACCGCCGGACTTCGTCGGCTGTTGATCGTGGCCGTCATCACGGTGGTCGGCGTCGCGGTGCTGCACCGAGCGCTCGTTGTCGGCACGTTCGACGAGGTGCAGGCGCGGCTGCTCGGGTTCCGCCCCCGCCTCACCCACTTCGCGCTGCTCGTGCTGCTCGCGCTGGCGATCGTCGCCTCGTTCGAGACCGTCGGCAGCCTGCTCGTGTTCGCCTTCCTGATCGCGCCGCCGGCCACGGCCTCGCTGGTGTTCCGACGGGTGCCGACGATCATGGTCGGCGCGGTCGGGATCGGGGCGATCGGATCGGTGATCGGCTTGCTCGTCAGCTACCACGCGGCAACGGCGACCGGCGCCACGATGGCGTTGACCACGGTGGCGATCTTCCTGGTCGGGCTGCTCGTCAGCTCCGCCGACCGACTCCGGCGGGCAATCTGACGCCCCGCCCGCTACCTTCCTGGTCATGGCCGACTCACGACTGGCGGGCACGGCGATCGCCGATTCGGTGATCGATGTGTTCGGCAACACTCCCATCGTCCGACTCAACCGCATCATGGAGGTCGAGCAGATCCCATCGGTGTTGGCGATGAAGATGGAGACCACCAATCCCGGCGGCTCCGCGAAAGACCGTCCGGCGCTCGAGATGATCCTCGCCGCCGAGCGCTCGGGACAGCTCCAGCCGGGCGGCACCATCGTCGAGCCGACCAGCGGCAACACCGGCGTCGGCCTGGCGATCGTCGCCGCCCAGCGCGGGTACCGATGTGTGTTCGTGATGACCGACAAGAACGGCCAGGAGAAGATCGATCTCCTGAAGGCGTACGGCGCCGAGGTCGTGGTCTGCCCGGTCGCTGTCGCCCCCGACGATCCCCGGAGCTACTACAAGGTGGCCGAACGGCTCACCAACGAGCGCAACGCCTACCGTCCGAATCAGTACGGCAACCCGGACAATCCGGAAGCCCACTACAAGACGACCGGCCCCGAGATCTGGGAGCAGACCGCCGGTCGGATCACCCACTTCGTCGCCGGCGCGGGCACGTGCGGCACGATCACCGGCACCGCCCGCTATCTGAAAGAACAGAATCCGAACGTCCGGATCGTCGCCGCCGACCCGGAGGGGTCGGTCTTCTCGGGAGGAACCGGCCGTCCGTACCTCGTCGAAGGCGTCGGCGAGGATTTCTTCCCCAACGCCTGGCAGCCGGAGCTGTACGACGAGGTGATCGCGGTGAGCGACGCCGACAGCTTCGCCATGGCACGGCACGTCAGCCGAACCGAAGGGATCCTGATCGGTGGTTCCGGTGGCCTCGCCGTCGCCGCCGCGATCCAGGTCGCGAAGCGGGCGCAGCCCGACGACATCGTCGTCGTCCTCAATCCCGACTCCGGACGCGGCTATCTCTCGCGCATCTTCAACGAGGACTGGATGGTCAACTTCGGGTTCGTGACCGAGTGCGAGCAGTGCGTCGGTGCGGTACTCGACGCACGCAGCGACGCGCTCGACAAGCTGCTGTACGTCAACCCCAGCGACACCGTCCGACAGGCGATCGAGCGGATGCGCGAGCACGGCATCAGCCAGCTGCCGGTGTGCAAGAACACGCCGCCGTTCGCCAACGCCGAGGTCGCCGGCTCGGTCGACGAACTCGAGCTGATGGAACGCATCGCCGCCGACCCCGGCGCGATGGAACTGCCGGTCGAAGACGTCATGGGCGCTCCCCTGCCGACGGTCGGCATCGGCCAGAAGATCGAGGACGCCCTGGAACAACTCCACACCGCGCCGGCGTTGTTGGTGCTGTCGGGCGGTCGCCCTCTCAGCGTGTTGAGCCGCACCGACGTCCTGACCTACTTCCAGCAACGAGCGGAGGCCTCGCATGGGTGAGATCGAACAGCAAGCGGGCTGGGGGTTCGAGACCCTCGCCATCCACGCCGGTCAGCCGGCCGACCCGACGACGGGCGCGGTGGTCACGCCGATCTCGTTGTCGACCACCTTCGCCCAGTCCGAGGTCGGCGTGCACCAAGGGTACGAGTACTCCCGGTCGGGCAACCCGACGCGCACGGCGGTCGAGCAACAGGTCGCCGCGCTCGAGCAGGCGACGCACGGGCTGGCGTTCGCGAGCGGGCTGGCTGCCGAGGACAACATCCTGCGCCTGCTCCGGCCCGGACAGCGCATCCTGCTCGGCAACGACGCCTACGGCGGCACGTTCCGTTTGATCGCCAAGGTGTGGACGCCGCTCGGTCTCGAGTGGACCGCCGTCGACCTGTCCGATCTCGACGCCGTGGCCGCGGCGTGGCCCGACGACACCGGCATGGTGTGGCTGGAGACGCCCACCAACCCGCTGCTCACCTGCTTCGACATCGAGGCGATCGCCGAACTCGCCCACGAACGTGGGGCGCTGGTCGTCGTCGACAACACGTTCGCGACGCCGTACCTGCAGCAGCCGATCACACTGGGCGCCGACATCGTCGTCCACTCCGCAACCAAGTACCTCGGCGGACACAGCGACGTGGTGGGCGGCTTCGTCGCCGTCGACGACGACGAGATCGCCGAACGGATCCGCTTCACCCAGAACGCGGCCGGGGCGGTGCCGTCGCCGTTCGACTCGTACCTGGTGCTACGAGGCGTGAAGACACTCGGTGTCCGGATGGATCGGCACTGCGAGAACGCACGGGCGATCGTCGACCTGCTGTCGGGCCATCGCGCCGTCGATCGGGTGCTCTACCCGCAGCTGCCGGATCACCCCGGACACCAGGCTGCGGCCAAGCAGATGCGCGACTACGGCGGCATGGTGAGCTTCACGATGCGCGACGGTGAGGCCGCCGCCCGCAAGGTCGCCGCCTCGACCGAACTGTTCACCCTTGCCGAGTCACTCGGCGCCGTCGAGAGCCTGATCGAACACCCCGGCGCCATGACCCACGCCAGTGCGGCGGGCTCACCGCTCGAGGTGCCCGACAACCTGGTGCGGCTGTCGGTCGGGATCGAACACGCGGCCGACCTGGTCGCCGATCTCGAACAGGCCCTCGACACAGCCTCGTCGTCCTCGTCGTAACCGTCCGGACATCTGCCGGCCATCCCGGCGGGGGTTCGCCGTCGGCCGACGCGGGTAACGTCGAACACGTGGTTGCTTCGGAACGTCCCCTGGTCGTCGCTGCGAACCGTCTCCCGCTCCGACGGAGCGAGGACGGCGGCTGGACCACCAGTCCGGGCGGGCTCGTGCGGGCACTCCTGCCCACGGTGCAGGAGACCAAGGGCAGTTGGGTCGGCTGGACCGGCGAACGCGACGGCCAGAGCGAGGTCGTCCACGCCGACGGCATCGACCTCTACCCCGTGCCGATCAGCAGCCAAGAGGTCGACCGGTACTACGAGGGGTTCTCGAACGGCACGCTGTGGCCGCTCTACCACGACGCCATCCGCGAGTCGAACTACCGATCCGACGAGTGGGACAGCTACGTCGACGTCAATCAGCGTTTCGCGATCCAGATCGCCAACATCGCACCCCCGCACGCCGCGGTGTGGGTGCACGACTATCACTTGCAGCTGGTTCCGAACCTCCTGCGCGAGCTGCGCAACGACCTGCGCATCGGCTGGTTCAATCACATCCCGTTCCCGCCGCTCGAGCTGTTCCAGCGTCTGCCGTGGCGGAGCGAGATCATCCGGGGGCTGCTCGGCGCGGATGTGCTCGGCTTCCAACGGCGACAGGGCGCCGACAACTTCGTCTCGGCGGCCGAACACCTCCTCGACGCGACCGAACTCGACAACGGGTTGGTGCACTTCGAGGGCCGCAACGTCAACGTCGGCGCCTACCCGATCTCGATCGACGTCGGCGACTTCGAACTCCAGGCGAGTGGCCGGGCCGCCCGCCAGCGCACCGCCCAGATCCGGAGCCGACTCGGTGACCCCGAGGTGATCCTGCTCGGTGTCGACCGGCTCGACTACACGAAGGGCATCGGCAATCGCCTGCGAGCGTTCGGGGAGTTGCTCGACCAGGGCCGTCTCGACCCGGAACGCCACGTCATGGTGCAGGTCGCCACGCCCACTCGCGAAGGTGTCGAGCAATATCAGGACGAGCGGCGCGAGATCGAGCAGATCGTCGGCGAGATCAACGGTCGACATTCGCGACTCGGCTTCCCCGTCATCCACTACCTGTACCAGTCGTTGCCACTGGAGGAGCTGATCCCGCTGTATCGAGCCGGTGACGTGATGCTCGTCACCCCGTTCCGCGACGGCATGAACCTGGTGGCGAAGGAGTACGTGGCGGCCCACGTCGACGGCGACGGCGTGCTGGTGTTGTCCGAGTTCACCGGCGCGGCCGACGAACTCGGCGAGGCGCTGCTGGTCAACCCGCACGACGATCACGCGCTGCAGGACACGATCGTTCGCGCCGTCGAGATGCATCGCCACGAACGGCGGCCGCGCATGGAGGCGATGCGGAAACGGCTCGAGACGTCGACCGTCTCCGATTGGGCGAACTCGTTCCTCGACGTGCTGATCGACCGATGACGGCGGCGAGGATGGACGCGGTCGACATCACCCCCGAGCGGCTGGCGGCCGAGGTGGCGCCCGTGCTCGGTTCGGCGCTCATCGGCTTCGATGTCGACGGCGTGCTGGCACCGATCGTCGAGAAGGCCCACGATGCGGCGCTGAGCCCCGGGGTGCTCGACGAACTCGAACGACTCGCGATGCGGGCACGGGTCGTCATCGTGTCGGGCCGTTCGATCGGTGATCTCGACCGGTTCGCGTTCCCCCCGACCCTCGAGGTCGTGGGCAGCCACGGGCTCGAACGACGCGGCATGCCGCCGGTGGAACTGAGCGACGACGAGCGGTACACGTTCGAGCAACTCGAGCTGCTCGCCACCCGGGCCGTCGATGCCGCCGGCGACGGTGCGTGGCTGGAGTACAAGCCGGCGAGCGTCGTGATCCATGTCCGCGAGGCCGACCGCGACACTGCCGACCGGGCGATCGACGCGGTCGCCAACCTGGCGGGCATGATCGACGGTGCCCACGTCAAGCACGGCCACATGGTGTGCGAGCTGCTCACCCGGACGGGCAGCAAGGGCGACGCCATCTCCGAACTGCGCGAGTCTGGCCAGCCGGTCGTCTTCCTGGGCGACGACGTCACGGACGAGAGCGTGTTCGAGGCGATGGTCGACGGCGACCTCGGCGTGCGCGTCGGGCCGGGCGACACCGCCGCCGCCTACCGCCTGGCCGACCCCGACGCCGTCGTCGAGTTCCTCCACCGCCTCTGACCCCGCCGAATGCGTGAACTCTTTGCGCACTGGGTGCGCAACGAGTTCACGCAGTGCACGACTGTTGGGGTGAGGGCCGGCCTGGGAGACTGTCGGGATGAGCGGCAACACGCAGGTTCTCCTCGCCGAACGTCCGAGCGGCAAGCTGGCGACCACGAACTTCACGATCCGTGACGGCGACATGCCGACGATCGACGACGGTCAGGTGCTCGTCCGCAACATCCTGCTGTCGATCGACGCCGCCAACCGCGCCTGGATGCAGGGCGCCACGTACAAGTCGGCGGTCGAGGAGGGTGACGTCATGCACGGCGGTGCCATCGCCGAGGTGCTGGAGACGCGCAGCGACCGTTTCGCGGCGGGCGACCTCGTCTGGGGTGAGGTCGGCTGGCAGCAGTACGCCGCCCTCGATGCACGGCATCTCACGCCGGTCGGCGACCACCGCCCTCTGACCCATCACCTGTCGGTGCTCGGCGTCGCCGGCCTCACCGCGTACCACGGCCTGCTCGACGTGGTCGGCATCGAGCAGGGCGAGACGCTGCTGGTGTCGGCGGCTGCCGGGTCGGTCGGCTCGCTGGTCGGGCAGATCGGCAAGATCCACGGGGCGCGCGTCGTCGGGATCGCCGGCGGACCCGAGAAGTGCGCGTGGGTGGTGGACGAACTGGGATTCGACGCCTGCATCGACTACCGCGGCGAGAAGCTGTCGCGTGCGTTGCGCGAGCACTGCCCCGACGGCGTCGACGTGTACTTCGACAACGTGGGCGGACCGATCCTCGAGGCGGCGCTGTTCGCGATGAACCTGAACGGGCGCATCTCGTGCTGTGGTGCCGTATCGCAGTACGACTCCGATGCCCCGACCGGCCCGCGCGGCGTGCCGGGGCTGCTGGTGACGAAGCGCCTCACGATGAAGGGCTTCATCGTGATGGACTTCGCCGACCAGCAGGATCGGGCGATCGCCGACCTGTCCGCGTGGGCGGCGGACGGCCGCCTGCGTGTGGTCGAGGACGTGATCGACGGTCTCGAAGCCGCACCCGACGCGCTGGTCGGCCTGCTCGCCGGCGAGAATCGCGGCAAGCGCATGGTCCGCGTCGCACCCGATCCGGCCTGACGGCGACGTGCAGGCTCAGAACAGGGTCGGCTGCTCCGGACGATAGACCCGGGCGACGCCCGGCCACGGCACGTAGTTGTCCATGAACACCCAGGTACGACGGTGGATCGCCGACGGGCCGTACCCCTGCAGCGCGGCCTTGTGCTTCGGGCACGGGTAGCCCTTGTTGGTGTCGAACGACCACTGCGGGAACTCATCCGACAGGCGACGCATCTCGCGGTCACGCACGACCTTGGCCAGGATGCTCGCTGCCGCAACGCTCAGGCAGTGCCGGTCGGCCTTCACCCGCATCTCGACCACGTCGACGCACGGCGACACGAAGTTCCACTTGCCGTCGCTCACCGCGACGTCCGGTACGACGCCGAGGCCGTCGACGGCACGCCGGCAGGCCAACCGCTGCGCGTCTGCCATGCCCATCTCGTCGCACTCCTCCTGGCTCACCGCACCGACCGACCAGGCGACGCACCAGTCGGCGATGCGGTCGAACAGGCGCTCCCGGTCGGGTTCGGTGAGCATCTTCGAGTCCCGCACGCCCTGGACCCGCTTGTCACGCGGGAGGATCGCCGCCCCGACCATCAGCGGCCCGGCCCACGCGCCGCGGCCGACCTCGTCGATCCCGACGACGGTGTCGAAGCCACTCCCCCAGAGCTCCTGTTCGATCTTGCGCGTCGGCGCTCTGCCCCGGGCCATCGCCCGCGACGCTACCCGGGTGCGTGTGACTCTGGTCCATTGCGCGCAACGACCGGTCGGCGGATGATGGAGTCCGGAAGGGGTTCGGCATGTCGCGCACACTGATCCGCACAGCGATCACCGGTCTGGTGGTGATGTCGCTGGCGGTCGCCTGCGGTGACGACGCCACGTCGACGCCGAGTTCGACGATCGCACCGACCACGACGCCCGAGACGACGGCACCGCCGACGACGGTGCCTGCCACGACCGCTGCCCCGACGACGATCACGCCCACGACCGCCCCGCCGCCGACGACCGTTCCGGGCGTCGAGAGATTCGTCGCCGTGTGGCCTGCCGCCGACGTCGTGTTCGACACCCCGGAGGACGCCGCATCCGACTTCATCGATCAGGTCTTCGGTGTCGAGCCGCTGATCGGGGAGTTCATGCAGGGCGACGCACGGAGCGGTGAGATCGAGGTGCTCAGCCCACTCGACGACGCCGATCCCGCCACGACGGCGCCGACCGGGGTGATCCTGTTCCTCCGCCGGCTCGGACCGAGCGACGGCTGGTTCGTCCTGTCGGCCGTGAGCGAGGGCGTCACGATCGGCGTCCCCGAACTCGGTGACGAGGTCCCCGCCGGCGACCTCACGGTCGAGGGCACCGGCCGCGGCTTCGAGGGAACGGTCGTCGTCCGAGCGCTCGTGCCGGCCGATCCACCGGACGTGCTCGACTTCGAGATCACCGCGACCGACTGGTCGACACCGGTCCCCTACAGCGCCACCCTCGACCTGAGCGACGCCTCGCCCGGCGACGTTGTGACCATCATCGCGGTCGGCGACACCGGCATCGAAGCAACCGGCGAGTTCGCCGCCGTCCCGGTCCTCGTCGATTGATCGAGTCGACGCTGCTGCTCAGCCGCGATCGTGAGCGAGTGCATCGATCGCCACGGTGACGGCCAGTGCGAGCGGGCCGTCGACGAGTCGCTGTACCTCGATGCCGTAGGTGTCGCGTACCCGGAACCACCGCTTCGACACTCGTGCGACGGTCTCACCGTCGCGTTCGATCTCGTACTCGTGGTCGACGATGTTGCCATGCGCTTCCAAGTCCTCGCCGCCATCGACCTCGATGTGGAAACGGTCACGGAGGCCGATGAGGGCCTTCTTGACCGTCGCCTCGGTCCCGCCGACATCGATCTTGATCGCGTCGCGAATCGACAGCTTCCGTTCGCGGATCACGGCAACCTCGTGGCCGGAGGGATCCTCGAGCTTCCAGGTGTCGCGCAAGCGCAGCGCCTTGCCGTCGACCTTGAACGCGCGCTGCCCGCGTTCGTTCTCGATCCAATAGTCGTCGCCGATCGAGATCAGCCGCTCGTGCAGCTGATACCGGATCGCGGATTCGTCGTGTCGCTGACCGTGACGGAACATGATGCCTTCCTCCAAACCGCTCCGAAGCGCGAGGCGCTCGTCCTTGCTCCTCATCGTCGTCCTGGAGCGGAGGCACCGGCACCACCCAATTGGGGCGATAGCGAGTGCTCGCGGCCGAACCGTCACCCGTGCCGAATGGGCCGCTACACCGATCACCCGTTGTGGATGAGGCCCGCTGGAGACCGATCGACGGACAATCGTCTCGACGGCGCCGATCGCGCGCCCCGGACAAGGAGATGCCCATGGTTCAGGAAACCTATGCGCAGGACTACGCCCGCCAGGCCGCGTACGACGTCGACAAGGGAACGTCGGGTTGGACCGGCTGGATCAAGTTCGCCGCCATGATGATGATCATCGGAGGGTTGCTCAACGCCCTCTACGGCGTGATCGCCGTCGTCAACGACGAGTGGGTGGTCTGGACGAATCGAGCTGCGCTCTACCTCGACATGACGCAGTGGGGCTGGGTGCACATCGTGCTCGGCACCGTCGTCGTGCTCTGTGGGTTCGGCGTGTTCTCCGGCAACGTGTTGGCACGAGCGGTCGGCGTCATCATTGCGTCGGTCAGTCTGATCGCGAACTTCTTCTTCGTCCCCGCCTACCCGCTGTGGGCGATCATCGTGATGGTCATCGATGTGCTCGTCATCTGGGCACTCATCGTGCACGGTGGGGAGATGCGCACCGACGAGCGAGCTCCCACGGGTTGATCGAGGGTTCTGCCGGGTGCCGTGCTCGTGGCGCTGATCGCGTTCGGCTGAACGCGTTCGGTCGACGACCTCAGCGCAGGACGAGCCGGGCGGCGCCGTCTTCGACGGTACCGACTCGCCAGAAACCCTGGGACTCGAGTTCGGTTGCCGCCGCCGCGTCGACGGCGGCGAGGAGGCCGCCGGAGGTCTGCGGGTCGAAGCACAGCGCCTCAGGTCCGGCCGCGGTGGTCGAGTCGAGGTGGCCCTCGAGGTAGTCGCGATTGCGAGGATCACCGCCGGTTCGCTTGCCGTCGTTGGCGGCCTCGAGTGCGCCGGGATAGGTGACGAGGCCGGAGGTGTCGACCACCGCCCGAACGCCGGAGCGCTCGGCCATCTCCCAGCTGTGGCCGGCGAGGCCGTAGCCGGTCACGTCGGTGACGGCGTGCACGGCGCCGTCGAGCCCACGCAGCGTCTCGGCGGCGGCACGATTGAGCGTGGTCATCCCGTCGATCGCGACGCGCTGGTCGGCTTCGGTGCCGCACGCGAGCGTGAGCCCGGTGCCGATCGGCTTCGAGAGCAGCAGCACGTCGCCCGCTCGGGCACCGGCCTTGCGGAAGATCTTGTCGGGGTGCACGACGCCTTGGACCGCCAGGCCGTAGATCGGCTCGGGGTTGCGAATCGTGTGGCCGCCGGCGACCGCGCCGCCGGCCTCGGCGACGACACGAGCGCCGGCTTCGAAGATCGCCACGATCGCCTCGCGGGGGAAGTGCTCCGGGAAGGCCGCCACGTTGATCGCCATCACGACCGAACCGCCCATCGCGAACACGTCGCTGCAGGCGTTGGCGGCGGCGATCGCTCCGAAGTCGGCGGGATGGTCGACCAGCGGTGGGAAGAAATCGGTGGTCGACACCATTGCCACGTCGTCGGAGACCTTGTAGATGGCGGCGTCGTCGAACGGTGCCAGCCCCACCATCAGCGAGGGATCGGTCGGCGCCGGGAACTCGGCGACCAGATCTTTCAAGAGCGCGGCGCCCCACTTGGCGGCGCAGCCGCCGCACGACGTCCATTCGGTGAGCTTGAGCGAGTCGAGCGAGGACAGGTCGGTGAGCGCCATGGCGTCAGCCTAGAGCTGGGTCGTGGCGACGGTGCCGTCAGGAGGGCGGGGAGCGGCCCGGTCGGACGCCGGCCAGGTGAACGACTCGTCAGGTGAACGACTCGGCGGGCTGGACCGGCGGCGCCGCCCAGAGCGCCTCGCCCGAGACGTCGGTCGTCGACCAACCCGGCGCCATGACGGGAGCGGTCAGCTCGACCGGATCACCGGTCTGCTCCCACAGCACCGCCGGACGTTCGCCGTGCCAGCGCAGTGCGAACGACACCGTGCTCGCGGCCGTGGTGGGCACGCCGTAGACCTCGACCGATTGGCCGAGCCATGCATCGGACAAGCCGAACGGCAGCAGCGCACCGCCGACGGCGAACGTCGACTCGAGCCACGGGATCGCGGCGACGCCGTCGGGCGGCGACGCGGGGCGCGCCGACGGTGTCCGTGACGAGACGCTCCTGGCCAGGTCGCGCCGCGCTCGCTCCTCGCCCGCCGCGGCGAGCACTCGGTCGGTCGCGACGAGGGCGGCGTCGGCCGACCATGTCGCGCGATCGCCGAGTAGCTCGACCGACCGCACGAGTTCCTCGAGCCACGGTCCGGGACGTTCCCCCATCCGCACCAGCTCACCGAGCGCGATCGCGAACGCCTCCGGTTCGTCGTCGGCATCCGGAATCGCGCCGAGCGCGAGCTCGCATCGAGCGGAGGTGACCGCCTCGGCGAGGGACGCACCACGCTCGCCGTCGGGAAGCACGAACCGGCTCGCCCGCTCCGTGGTGGTGAGCCAACCGTTGGCGACCTGACGAGCGCTCGGCACGTCGGGGAGGCGCTCGAGCGATCCCGCACGGTGTGGGATGCCGATCCGCACCGAGGCCCGATGGCCGAGCGGCATGACGAACGACCCCTCGGGCAGCTCGATCCCCTCGATCGGGATGACCGCGACGGGGCGCTCCGTGACGACGTCACCGCGATCGAACGCGACGGCGACCGGCATGGTCGACTCGTTCTCGACCTCGATGATGGTGAGCCCGTGGCCGTCGGGGACGCTGTAGATGCGCTGGACGACGTCGCCGTTCGGCACGCGGACGCGGGTCTCGGTGACCGGCGTGCCGTCGATGCGACGCTGCCGAACGGTCGGCTCGTCGGCCGGCACGTGCCAGCGGTCGTCGGCGGCCACGTACCAGTCGATCGCTCGATCGTCGTCCCACGGCTCGACACGACCCCACGGAGAGATCGAGGCGCGCCAGCTGGAACCGGTGATCCCGGTGGTGGTGAGGGGGGTGGTCATGGGCTCAGTCGAGTTCGCTCTTGCTGCTTCGCGACATCACGGCGGTGAGCGCCTCGCGTGCGCTGCGACCCTCGTGACAGACGGCGACGACCTGCTCGGTGATCGGCATCTCGACACCGTACCGGCGTGCCAGCTCGAGCACGCTCGGCGAGCTCTTCACGCCCTCGGCCACCATGTTCATCGAAGCGAGGATCTCGTCGATCGGCCGGCCGCGACCGAGCTGCAGCCCGACCGAGTTGTTGCGGCTCTGGCTCGACGAGCACGTGGCGATCAGGTCGCCCATCCCGGCGAGGCCCGCGAACGTGTACGGGTCGCCGCCCATCGCCACGCCGAGTCGTGACATCTCCGCCAACCCGCGTGTGATGAGCGTGGCCCGTGAGTTGTCGCCGAACTCCATCCCTTCGATCATGCCGGCGGCGATCGCGATGACGTTCTTCACCACCCCCGCGACCTCGCACCCGACCACATCGGGATTCGTGTAGACCCGCAGGCTCGGCTGGGTCAGGATGCGCTGGAGTTCAGCGGCGATCGTGGAGTCGGGGATCGCCACCACGCTGGCTGCCGGCTGCCCGGCCATGATCTCGCGCGCCAGGTTCGGCCCGGTCATCAGACCAGCGGGGCGACCCGGCATCTCGTCGGCAACGATCTCGGTCATCCGCTTCAGCGTGTCGCGTTCGAGCCCCTTCGACAGGCTGACCACCGGCACCCACGGCCGGAGGTAGGCGGCTGCCTCGGCGGCGATGTCGCGGAAGCCGTGCGACGGTACCGCCATCACCAACACGTCGGCGCTCCCGACCGCCTGCTCCATCGAGTCGGTGAGCTGGAGCTCGTCGGGCAGTCGGAACCCCGCGAGATAGTCGGGGTTCTCCCGCGTCTCACGCATCGTGTCGACCAGGTCGGTGCGACGCGCCCACAGCGTGGTCGGCGTGTTGATGGCGGCGAGCGATGCGACGGTGGTCCCCCAAGAACCGGCCCCGATCACGGCCACCCTGATGTCGGGAGCGCGCATGCTGGCACTGTAGTTGTGGCCCGGGCGCCGCGAACAGGCGATGCGCGGCCTAGGGTTCGCGACGTGGAAGCGGCCGTGCTCGTGCCGATCAAGGCGTTCCGGAACGCGAAGGGCCGACTCGCCCCGACCGTCGCACCGGAGGCGCGCGCCGACCTCGCTCGCATGATGGCGCACCGCGTGCTCCTCGCCGCCCGACCGTTCACCCCGTTCGTCGTGTGCGACGACGACGAGGTCGCAGGCTGGGCCGGCGAACAGGACGCGGAAGTGCTCTGGACGCCCGGGCTCGGCCTCAACGGCGCCATCGACCATGCGTCGAACGTCGTTGCCGGCAAGGGGTTCGATCACGTCGTGATCGCCCACGGCGACCTCCCCCTGGCGACGACCTTCGAGCACGTGATCACCGGGGGCGTCGTCACCCTGGTGCCCGATCACCGCCTCGACGGCACGAACGTCCAGACGAGGCCGGCATCTGCTCCGCTCCCGGCCGCCTATGGAGCAGGGAGCTTCCGACACCATTTGACGATGGCGCTGTCGGTCGGCGTCCGGGTGCGCGTCGTCACCGATCCCCGACTCGCCCGCGACGTCGACACGATCGACGACCTCGAGACACTCGGGATCCGACTCACCGCCGATGGCATCTGGACCGGGGCGATCCGGTGAGCAGCAACGAGCCGGGACAACCCCCGATCGGCGGCGCGGGCGCCTGGTCGTGCGATCTTCCGACACCGAGCGTTGCGCTCGCGATCGGCGCGCATCCCGACGACGTCGAGTTCGGCGCCGGCGGCACGCTGGCGAAGTGGGCGGCCGACGGCTGCATCGTGCATCACCTGATCTGTACCGACGGGTCGAAGGGCACCTGGGACGTGGATGCCGATCTGCCCGCCTTGGTCGAACGGCGTCGACACGAGCAGCGAGAGGCGGCCCGTCGTCTGTCGGGCGAGTGCGCCGGCGACGTGCGCTTCCTGAGTGCGGTCGATGGCGAGCTGGACCCCACGGTCGAGCACCGGATCGAGATCGTCCGGGCGATCCGCGATCTGCGCCCCGACGTGGTGCTCGGCCACGATCCGTGGAAGCGATACCGGCTCCACCCCGACCATCGGGCCGCCGGGCTGCTCACGTGCGACGCCGTCGTCGCCGCACGCGACCCGCACTTCTTCCCCGGCGTCGGCCCGGCACACCACCGACCGTCACACCTGTTCCTCTTCGAGGCCGACGAACCCGATCACGTCGAGGACGTCGCCGCGTCGGTCGACCGGAAACTCGCCGCCCTCCACGCCCACGAGAGTCAGTTCGAGTCGACCATGCACGCGGCGGACGACGCCGAGCTCGCTGCGTTCGACGAACGGGTCACCGCCCGGCTCGCCGAACTCGGGGCGCCGCACGGTGTGCGACTCGCCGAGGTGTTCAAGCGGATCTCAGATTTGTGATCGCTGCCGTGCCCGTGTTGTGCCGACGCGCCGGCGTCTGGGCGAACTGAACAGCCCGAACGCGCGACGGAGGGGACGGCGAGTGCCGTCCCCTCCGTCGAAGGAATGCCCGAGCGTGCCCGGGTCTATCGCTTGGTGGCCGCTCGCTTGGTGGCGGCGGCCTTCTTCTTGGCGGGGGCCTTGCGGGCCGGGGCCTTGCGGGCCGCCGCCTTCTTGGCCGGTGCCTTCTTGGCGGCCGCCTTCTTCTTGGCGGGGGCCTTGCGCGCCGGGGCCTTGCGGGCCGCCGCCTTCTTGGCCGGTGCCCGCTTCGCGGCGGCCTTCTTCTTGGCCGGCGCCTTCCTGGCCGCGGCCTTCTTCTTGGCCGGAGCCTTGCGCGCCGGCGCCTTCTTGGCGGCGGCCTTCTTCTTCGCAGGGGCCTTCTTGGCAGCGGCCTTCTTCGCGGCAGCCTTCTTCTTGGCAGGCGCCTTGGCGGCGGCCTTCTTCTTGGCGGCGGCCTTCTTCTTGGCCGGAGCCTTCCTTGCCGGCGCCTTCTTGGCGGCCGCCTTCTTCTTCGCGGGT
>NZZV01000002.1 GCA_002698945.1 Acidimicrobiaceae bacterium | reverse complement strand
CTGTCGAGTTGGGGTTCGATCCGGGTGAGTGGGAGCCGGTGGTGTCGTCGTGGGAGTCGACGACGACCGAGACGATCACGAACACCGGTCACATGTCGTCGGGTGCGAACACTCAGGTGACTGCCGGGTTCTCGAATACGGGAGTGTTCGAGCAGGGGAGCAGTCGGGTCGTGACGATCGAGGACGGTGGGTCGGTGTCGAATGTGGGTGTGTGGCGGTTGTCGGATGGGTCGCGGGTGCAGGGGTCGTGTTGCACGTTCGACGAACGCTTCGTGAACACCGGCACGATCGAAGCCGTCGTCGGCGATGGGTCGAGCGCGAGGATCGATGCGTTGACGGATGGTGTCGGCCAGATCACCATCCTGTCGGGCGAACTCATCGCCTCCTTCGACGGACCGACCGAGTCGAACATCCTCGTCACCGGCCCGACCTCGAGCATCGTGCCGATCGTCGCCGAGAACGACGGATCGATCACGGCGACCGACGGTGGCTCGGTCGACCTGTCGAACCTCGAACGCAACGACGGTGAGATCGCAGCTCGCGACGGTGGCACGATCGAGGTGCAGAACCTGGTGAACGGAGGCACGCTCACGCTCGGCTCGGGCGGCGTGATCTCGGTGTTCGATCTCACGAACGAGCCGACCGCGACGATCGCCTACGAGATCTCCGGCCCTGCAGTCGCCGACGGAACCGGACGAATCGAGTCATCGGGGACGGCGACGCTCGACGGGGAGATCGAGATCATCGTCGACCCCGCCTACACACCCACCACCGCCGACAACTACTCCGTCATGCGCTACGACGACCGCACCGGGACGTTCGCCACCGAGACCGGTCTGGCCGGGGCGCTCTCGACGGTCACGTACGCCGCCAATCAGATCGTCGTCGGGAGCGGTGGCATCCCGCCGATCGCCGACGCCGGCGGTCCGTACTTCGCGTACGAAGGCGACCCGGACTTCCAGCTCGACGCCACCGCATCCGATCCCGGGACGTCACCGATCACCTCGTACGAGTGGCAACCGCTCCCTGGTCTCTCCGATCTCGGCAGCGCCACGCCGACGTTCGACCCGGTCGACGAGGTCGGCCCGACCACCGTCGGCGTGACTGTGTGCTCCAGCGTCGGTTGCGACTCCGATACGGCCAACTTCCAGATCTACAACCGTGCACCCGAGTTCGTGGTCGTCGGCGACCAGACCGTAGAGGTCGGCCAAACCCTCGTCCTCGACCCGATAGCGACCTACACCGACGCCGGCGTCCTCGACACCCACGAGTACCGGATCTACTGGTCCGACTCAGGCTACGACCCCGATTGGACGCCGGCCTCCGGCGGCGAAATCGCCGGCACGCACACGTTCACCACGACCGGCGACTACTACGTCAGCGTCTGGCTCATCGACAATGCCGGAAATGGCGGTCCCCAGTCGTTCGACGTCACCGTCACCAGCCCCAACGTCGCTCCGGTGCTCAACGACGACACGGCGGAGACCGATGAGAACGTCCCGGTCAACATCGACGTGCTCGCCAACGACGTCGACCCCGACGGTCCCGACTTCCGGGTGACCGATGTCGGCTTCACGCCGAACGGCGACACCGTGCTCGAGCCCGACGGCACGATCACCTTCACCCCCGACGACCGATGGAACGGCGTGGCCACGTTCGAGTACTTCGCTGCCGACGGGACCCATCCAGCGGACTCCGCCACCGTGACCGTGACCGTGACCGGGCCGAACGATTCGCCGTCGGTCACACTGTTCGACACAACCATCACCGAGGGCAGCGTCACCGGATTCGGTTACAACCTCGTCGACCCCGACTCGGACACGTTCACCTACTCGTGGGCGCCGGCGTCGGCGTTCGACGACCCGACCAGTTCCTCGCCCGTCTTCCTCGACGCGCAGGACGACTCGACGACCGAGATCACCTTGACGATCTGCGACGACCTCGCCGCCTGCGGCGCCGACACCGCAACGATCGACGTCGTCAACGCCATCCCCGACGTCGCCGCGTTCGTGCCCGGTCAAATGGACGTCGGCGAGATCGTCACCGTCACCGCCACCTTCACCGACTCGGGCGCCGCCGACACCCACACCGCCGGCGTGCAGTGGGGCGACGGCACCGAGACGGCCGTGCCGATCGTCGCCGGGACGATCGAGGCGACCCATGTGTACACCGACGCGACGTCGGCGGCCGTCAACGTGTGCGTCACCGACGACGATGGCGGCGTCGGCTGTGACGGTGGTGTCATCGTGATCCGTCGCGGTCCGAACAATCCGCCCGTCGCCGCCGACGACGTCGCGCTCGCCCGCAGTGGTGTCCCGCGGCCGATCCCGGTACTCGACAACGACACGGACGACGACGGCGATCCGCTCACGATCGCGTCGTTCACACAACCAGGAGGCGGTAGCGGCGCCATCGTCAACTGCGAACGCAACGCCTCGGATGGCCTGTGCACGTTCACGGCGCCGCTCGCGTACACCGGCGACGCGACCTTCACCTACACCGTCGTCGACGGATTCGGCGGCTCCGACACGGCGACCGTGGCGGTCACCGTCAGCGAGAATCTCCCCGTCACGGTCGTCACGGGCACCCTCGCCAGCTCGGCGACCACGGTCACGCCGGGCGCCAGCGAGGTCCCGATCACCGCAGTGCCGACGGAACGGATCAAGGAGTTCGGGTTCGACGTCTCGAACGCCCCGAACATGCGCCGCGCTCCGAACATGCGTCGTGCGCCGAACATGCGCCGTGCGCCGAACATGCGCCGCGCCCCCCTCGTCGACATCGCGCCGAACATGCGTCGTGCGCCGAACATGCGCCGCGCTCCGCTGTCCGACCTGACCGTCGACGTACCCGGCGGGTGGCCGGCGCTGCTCGTCGGCACGCCGTACGAAGGGACGCCGGTTCAGTCGCTGACGGTCGGTCAGGTGCTCGACCTCCTCTCGGGCATCCCTTCCCCGTTGCCGCCCGGCCATCCGCTGCTCGACCTCGTCTGGACGGACCTCGAACTCGACGGGTCGCCGCTCGACGCCATCAGCCCGGCCGCGCTCCAACTGGGTGCGACCGCCGTCATCGCGCTGGTCGACGCGAACGGGGTGGCATGGTGTGACCAGCTCGCCGCAGTCTCGGGTGTCACCTGTGGCGATCTCGGTGTCGGCGCCGACACCACGATGCTCGAACTCGACCTCGACGTCGCCGCTGCGGCGATCCTCAACGACAACCCGTCGCTGCGCCGCCCGCCGATCTCCGGCAACGTCGCCGCGCTCATCGCCGGGTCGGCGCCGCTGCTCGATGCGGGCATGAACGAACTCGGCCTCCTCGTCACCCGGATCGGCGACGTCGACGCCGCTGCCGGCATCGTCGCCGTTCCGGCGATCGCCTCCATCGCGATCGACGACCTCGAACCCTCGCGCCGGCCGCTCGTGGTCGACTGCTCATCCGGATTTGCGTGCGCCGGCGGCGCGACCCTCGGTGATGCGTATGCAGCCGGAGCCGTGCTCGTCGACGCCCGCCTCGCAGACATCGCGCCCGCCTACGGAGCGCTGAAGGTCGGCGACGTCGTCGCCGCGCTCCCCGCTGACATCGAGGTCAACGACGTCATCACCGGGTACCTCGAGAAGGCCGACTTCCCGTGGGAGGAACTCGATCTCATCACCTCGGGCATCCAGGACTTTGCCAGCGTCGGCTCGACGGTCGACCTGTCGGTGTCGTTCGAGGCGATCACTCCGGACGGTTCGGATCGATTGGGGAGAGTGCGTCTCAGCCTGCCGCCGGGATGGAGGTACGTGCCCGGCTCGTCCGCGATCGCGCCGACGGTCGGCCTCGACGAACCGACCGTCGAAGCGAGCGAGACCGGCACGGCCGTGACGTGGTCGGAGGTGCCGATCGAGTCGGGCGAGTCGTATGAACTCACGTTCACCGCCCGCCCCGGACTGCGCCTCGGACTCGGAACCGTGATCGCCACGGTGTCGACCGACGACGGCATCGCCGCACCGACCCCGCTGTCGATCACGGTCGTCGAGCCGGCCGACGCCGGCCCGACGCCGGCGACGGCGCGATCGGTGGTCGGTGACACCTTGTACCTCGGCTACATCCCGTCGGGATCCGACATCGACCTCTACTCGTTCAGCCCGTCGAGCGGCACCGAGGTCGGCGTCCGGCTCAGCCACCTCGCGGGTGACGGTGACCTCGTCCTCTACGGGCCGCCCACCGACCAGCCGGGCTCCGGTCCGAGCCCGGTGCCGACACGGCCGGACGGGCCCGACTCGCCGCCCATCGACGGCGACGGTTCCGATCTCGACGACGGCGTCCCGCTGTTACCCGGTGAGTCGATCGCCGCCGTTTCCGCCTCGCCCGGCTCCGGCGACGAGGCGGCGTTCGCGCCCGGCGTCGACCTCGTCCAGGTCAGCAGCTACGCCGGACTCGGCTCGTCGCTGCCCTACGTCGTCCGTGTACGCGAGTCGGTCAACGATCCGGTGGCGGCGTGCGCCGCGTACTCCGGCGCCGGCGGTGCAGCGGGATCCTTGCCCGACCTCACGTCATTGCCGTCGGACGTCCGTACGTTGATCCTGGTCAACCAGGAGCGGCTGGGTGACGCTTACGGCACGGCAGCGACATCCGACGTCATGACTCGGCTCGGCGACCTGGCGGGAGCGACCGGCGTGTCGGGTGTCGTGCTCCCCGTCGACGGCGATCCGGCGGTCGCCGCCGCATACACGGCATGGGACGCGAACCCATGCGACGCCGACGCCGCCAACGGTGTCGTCAGTTCGATCGTTTCGCTGATCGCGGCAGCACAGGCCACCCGACCGTCGATCGAGAACGTGGTGCTCGTCGGTGCCGACGCCATCATCCCGATGGCACGTCTCGCCGACACAACCCGCACCGGCAACGAGAGCACCTACGCCGATCTGTTCCCGGCGGGCGACGTCCACCGCGCCGCGCTCGAGGGCGAGCACATGTTCTCCGACGACCCGTACGGCGACCTCGACCCGATCCCGTGGCTCAACCGGCGCCTGTACGTTCCCGATCTCGCCGTCGGCCGCCTGATCGAGTCACCCGACGACATCATGGCCCAGGTCGACGAGTACATCACCAACGACGGTCGCCTCGACGCCTCGAACGCGTTCGTGTCCGGCTACGACTTCATGACGGACGGCGCCCAGTCGGTCAGCGGCGCCCTGTCGAGCTCGCTGACGAAGGCATCGGGCGGCACTGCGCCGACGGTCACCGAACTGATCAGCGAGGCGTGGACGAGCGCCGAGCTGCTCGCCGCACTGGCCGCATCCGACCCTGACGCAGCGGCGGTGTTCGCACACTTCGACCACCTCGGCGGGCTGGCGGCGCTCGGCGCCGACGACGCCACCGACGTCTTCTCGGCCGCCGAACTCGCCGAATCGCTGCCGGAGGGTGCGCGGCTCGTGTTCTCGATGGGTTGCCACGCCGGGCTCAACGTCAGCGACGTCACGACCGGCGGCGACGTCGCCGACGACGTGGCGGCCGCGCTCGCGGCGCGGGGTGCCGTGTACTTGGCGGCCACCGGTTTCGGCTACGGCGACGAGGTGACGGTGGGCCTGCACGAACGGCTCCTCACCATGTTCACCTCCCATCTCGACGGGACGATGACGATCGGTGCCGCATCGACCCTCGCGAAGCAGCGGTACTTCGGCAGCCAGGGACTGTACGGGGCCTACGACGAGAAGACGCTCGCGACGACCGTGCTGTACGGCCTGCCGATGTGGCGGGTCGGCGCCGATCAGACGCCCGATCCTCCGGCGCCCGGGCTCGACCCGGTTCCGGTTCCGGGCACGGCGATGTCGTCAGCACCCTTTGACTACGACCCGCTCTTCATCGAGCGCTCCGGCGCGACGGGCAACTGGTTCGAGGTCGTCGACGAGGGCACCGCGACCTTCCTGCCGCAAGTGACCCCTGGCCGTCCGCTCCAACCCAGGTTCGACGACGACGTCACGGCGACGGACGAGTCGACCGGCGATCTGCTGCCGGCACACGGTGCGCTGGTGACGTCGCTCGGCGTCTACGACGTCCAGACCGGCTTCGATGTCGCGATCTCTGAGGCTGTGCTCGATTCGGTGGCCGGTGGCACCGAGATGGCGACCAATCTGGCGTTCCCGAGCCGATTCGCGTCGGTGACGACGATCTCCGACCCGACCGGTGTGCCGAACGCGATCGGACTGAGGCAGCGCCAGCAGGTCGTCGTCGTGCCCGGGCAGTTCGTGTCCGACCCGACCGCGGCCACCGGCGACATCGGGACCCAGACGCTGTTCGGTTCGGTCGGCGGCGAGATCCTGTACTCGAACAGCTCCGACTACACCGCCCCGAGTGTGCCGGTCGCCGCCGGTGTCGCGTCGGGCGGCACCGCCCGCTTCGCGGTCGAGGCGAACGATGCCTCCGGGGTGAACCGTGTCGTCGTGCTGTACGACGCCGGTGGCGGCTGGCAGACTGCCGAGCTCACGTTCGGCGACGGTCGGTGGCAGGGTTCCGGGTCGGCGCCGGCAGCTGCCACCTCGGTGCGGTTCATCGCTCAGGTGGTCGACGGAGCGGGCAACGTGGCGGTCAACGGCGGCAAGGGAGCCGCGAACGCGGGCGGTGACGGCGTTCTGCCGCCGCCGCCGATCGAGTCCGACCTCGAGGTCGTCATGTCGTCCGCCGTGCCCGCGTCAGGGTGGTTCACCGAGTCACCCACGATCTCGGCGACCTCGTCGGCGGCGGTGCTCGAGGTCAGCATCGACGGTGGTGACTGGGAACCGTATTCCGGACCGGTTGGCGACCTCGCCGACGGTGCTCACACCGTCGAGTTCCGCGACTCGCTCGGTGGTGCCGACTCAGTGGCCTTCATGGTCGACGCAACCGCGCCGGGAATCGTCGCGTTGGCCGACCCCGGCGTCGGTCCACTCGGCTGGTGGACCTCACCGGTCACCGTCTCGTTCGAGTGCGACGACACGACGTCCGGCGTCGTGACCTGTCCCGAGCCGGTGGTGGTCGACGTCGACGGAGCCGACCAGGATGCCTCGGGAGAGGTGTTCGACGTAGCGGGCAACTCCGCGAGTGTCGGGCTCGAGATCGATCTCGATCAGGTCGCCCCGGTCGTTTCGAACGCAACGGTCGATCCCTCGACGGCGAGTATCGGGGAGAACGTGCTCGTGACCGCAGACGTCACGGACGCCACGTCCGGGGCCACCGTGGTCGAGGCGTTCGTCGGCACCGACCCCGGTGTCGGCGCTGCGACGCCGTTGGTCCTCACCGGCGGTTCGGCCTCGGGAGTGCTGACAGCGCCGTCCGTCGCCGGACCATACGAGGTGTCGGTTCGGGCACAGGATGCAGCCGGGCTCTGGAGCGACGTCGTCACGACGCCGCTCACCGTCGACGACGAACCCGATCCGTCCGACCTCGTCGTCACCGTCACCCCCGCCGAACCGGCGTCGGGCTGGTACACGGCCTCCCCGGTGATCACCGCCAGTTCGGCAGCCACCCTCATCGAGGTGAGCATCGACGGTGGGCCGTGGGAGCCGTACACGGGAGGGGTGGTGGTGGCCGGCGACGGCACCCACACCGTGGGACTGCGCGACTCCCTGGGTGGCAGCGATCTGGTCACGATCCAACTCGACGGTGCCGTGCCCCAGATCTCGGCCACGGCCGAACCGACGGTGCCGGCGGGCGGTTGGTGGACTTCACCGGTCACCGTCACGTTCGAGTGTGAGGACGCGACTTCCGGTATCGAGTCATGCCCCTCTCCCGTCGTCGTCGACACCGACGTGGAGGGCGAACTCGTCTTCGGGGAAGCCTTCGATGTGGCGGGCAACTCGGCGGCGACCTCGTTGACCGTCGACCTCGACTCGACGGCGCCCGAGGTGTCGTCGTTGGTCGTCGACCCAGCGGCCACCGATGCCGCCGGTGCGGTCGCCGTGTCGGCGGTGGTCTCCGACGCCGTGTCCGGAGTCGTCGCCGCGGAGGTGTTCGTGGGACCCGATCCGGGTGCGGGCGCCGGGACATCACTCGACATCGACGGTGATTCGGCGACCGGAGCGCTCGTCGCACCGGTCACAGGCGGCGTCTACGACGTGGGCGTCCGGGCTCGAGATGCCGCCGGAAACTGGAGTGATGCGGTCACGTCAACGCTCACCGTCGAGGCGCCGACGAGCGACCTCGCCGTCGTGCTCGACCCGTCAGAGCCCGTGAGCGGGTGGTACACCGACGCGCCCGATGTCGTGGTGACGTCCTCGGCGCCCATGGTCGAGGTCAGCATCGACGCTGGTCCCTGGGAGCCCTACGCCGGCCCGGTCAGGGTCGGGGGCGACGGCTACCACACCGTCGAAGCACGCGACTCGTTGGGCGGTTCGAGATCGATCTCGTTCTCGCTCGATGCGACCGACCCCACGATCACCGCGACCGCCGATCCCGTGCCGGAGTCCGACGGGTGGTCGACGTCGGCGGTGACGATCACGTTCGTGTGCGACGACGCCACGTCGGGTCTCGCGACGTGTCCCGACCCGGTGGTGGTCGACGTCGATGGCGCCGGCCAGACCGTCGAGGGGGAGGCGGTCGATCGCGCCGGGAATGCGGCGAGTACCAGCGTTGTCATCGACCTCGACACGACGGCGCCGACCGTCACCGACTTGAACGCGTCACCGTCCGAGATCGAGCCCGGCGCCGTGGTGACGGTGGCGGCGGTTGCGGTCGACGCGACGTCGGGTGCCGTCGACGCCGAAGCATTCATCGACGCGGACCCTGGTGTGGGAGCCGCCACCGCGCTCGACGTCGATCCGGCGTCGGGTGTCGTCAGCGGCGACTTGACCGGCCCGCTCGAACCTGGCACCTACACGATCGGTATTCGGGCTCGAGACCGTGCGGGATGGTGGAGCACCCCGACCACCACGACGATCGTCGTCACCGCCAACGACGTCGAGGCCGAACCGACGTTGATGGTCAGCACGAACGCATTCCGGCTCGCAGCCGTGCCACTCGACGGCGCCACGCTGGCGGGCAAGGCGTACGTGTTCCTCGATCCCGATGGTGCCGCTGACATCGAGCAGGTGGCGTTCGACTTCGACCCGGTGCGCGGCAAGTCGACCAGATCCGTCGACAGCACACCGCCGTACGATCTGAAGTCGTCCCGCTGGGGCTTGCCGCAACCGCTGAACGTCACGAAGGCCATGGCGGGTGAGAATGTCGTCACTGCGACCATCACGCACGCAGACGGATCGACCTCCGTCGTCGAGGCGACGTTCATGGTCGAGGGCAAGCCGAGGGGCGGTCCGACGCACCTCTCGAAGGCGTTGGCGCGCATCGAAGCACTGCTGACCCTGCTGCGCAGGTGGAGATGAGATCGTGCTCAGCCGCCGAGGCGGTCGACCGAAGGAACGTCGATCCGGCCACGACCCAGCCGTACGACGTCGTCGGCGACGAGGGCTTGTAGGGCGCGGTTCGCGGTGGGACGAGTCGTGCCGGCCAACGAGGCGAGTTCCTCCTGGGTGATCGGGATCGTCGCCGCGCCGGCGGACTCGAAGGCGTGGGCGAGACGCCGCAGCTGCTTCAGGACTCGTTCGTCGGCCGACAGGGTGTGGGCGTCCATCACCTGGTCGGAAAGTCGCCGGACCTGGGCGGCGAGCAGACCGACCAGCACCTTCGACACCGCCGGGTGGCGCTGCTGGAGGTCGAGGAACGCGTCGCGATGCAACATCAATGTCTCGACCGCTCCGATAGCGACCACCGAGGCCGTCCGCCGCGCCTCTGGCGCAATGATGCTCTGTTCGCCGAAGCTGTCGCCCGGCTCCATGACGTCGAGCGTGATCGTCTCGCCCCTCGGGCTGAGGATGCGGATCGCCACATGCCCCTTGTCGAGCAGGTGGAAGCTGTCGCCGGGATCGCCCTGGTGGAACAACGAGTCGCCGTTGCGGTACCGGCGTCGCACCGCTGACCTGAGCACTGCGCGCCGCTGCTCGTCATCGAGCGGATCGAGGATCTCCCAGGTCGGCATCTCGCAAGTATCGCGGACCTCCGGATGTTCGGAAGCGAATGCGATGTGTGCGCGCGGATACGCAACGGGGGTTGCCGGCGGAACGGTCCGGCCGTCGAGAGATCAGCACCATGGAACCAACGACAACGACCGCTCGCCGGTCACGACACAAGGAGCGATCCCATGAACAACGACGAGATCAACGACGCCAGCATCGAGGAAGCAACCGACGCCGAGGGCCACGCGATGCGGGGCCGGGGCCTCGCCGAGGCGAACGAAGCCGACACGATGGCCGACGCGGAGGGCCATGCCGCTCGGTTCCGGGGACTTGCGGATGCCGGTGAGGACGACATGGTCGCCGACGCCGAGGGTCATGCGTTTCGCTCGGGTCGCATCGAGGACGCCGACGAGGGCGACGTGGTCACCGACGTCGAGGGGCATCGGTTCAAGCGGGGATGATCCGGCTGGCGATCGCCGACGCACGTCGGACCACCGGAGCGACGTGAACCCGACTGATCGAGCGGGCTCGATGGGACGGACTGCACGGTCCGTCCCATCGGCGCGTCGTACGCCTGGCAGCCTCGTCGGGCAAGGAGGTGTGAGTCCTTCTCGAGCTTTGGTCGTTGAAGTTCGGTAGCTGATGCCCAGTGCGTCTCGGTGACGAGG
>NZZV01000001.1 GCA_002698945.1 Acidimicrobiaceae bacterium | reverse complement strand
TGGCCCGCACTGGAACGCGATGAGCGCTTCGAGTTTGTCGCGCCGGTACGGGGTCG
The DNA here is from genome assembly GCA_002698945.1 of Acidimicrobiaceae bacterium. Classification (GTDB taxonomy): domain Bacteria; phylum Actinomycetota; class Acidimicrobiia; order Acidimicrobiales; family Ilumatobacteraceae; genus Ilumatobacter. Next base: position 32,822 of record NZZV01000001.1, on the reverse strand, counting down.
CGGTGAGGCCGAGCCAGCGGCGGGTTCTCGCGGCGCGCATGCAGGTCGTGAACGACACCGCTGGGAGGTGGTGGCATTCGTCGACGACGATCAGGCCGTAAGCGTCGAACAACGATGCGTCGTCGCGGCGGGCCAGGCTTTGGATCATCGCCACGTCGATGATCCCGGTGGGCTTTTTGCGGCCGCCGCCGATCTGGCCGATCTGGGATGGTGCGATCCCGAGGTGGTCGTGGAGGCGGGAGCGCCATTGGTCGACGAGCTCCTTGCGGTCCACCACGACGAGTGTCGGGGTGCCGTGGTGCGCGATCACCGCACACGCCATCACCGTCTTGCCCGCTCCAGGCGGTGCGACGAGCACGCCGAGATCGTGGTCGACCAGATCGGCGACGGCGGCTTGCTGCTGCGCCCGAAGGGCGCCGTCGAACTCGAAGTTCACAGCGGCCGGTTGCGGTCGATCATCGCCGAGGTCGACGGTGCTGCCGAGGCCTTCGAGCAGATCGATGACCTGGCCGGTGAGCCCGCGGGGAAGGTGGAGCCACTCGAGGTCCTCGCGGTAGGCGCTGATGAACCGGGGTGTGTCCCAGGTCGAGAACCGCATGCGTTGCTTCTCGAAGAACTCCGGGTTCGCGATCGACCCGAGGTGTTTCAATCCGGCGATCACCGCTGGTGGGAGGCCCGCCCGTCCGATCGACAGCTCGGCGCCGAGTCGGGCACGCACCACCGGCGGCGGTGGTGGCCCGCCTGCTTTGGCCACCTCGGCCAGCGACAGCGCTGGGCCCGCGTCGACGGGTCGAAGTGTCTCAGCGAGCGACTCGACAGCATCGGGTGTCATGCGTGCGATCGACGACAGGAACGCCCACTGGTCCGGCCACGGGTCCATCGTGGTGGGGTCCAGGAACAGTGTGGTGCCCCTCGCCGTCGATGTCCCGTGCAGCGGGAGCGCGATGAGGTTCCCGAACCCTGCTTTGGGCATGAAGTCCTGTGATGGGAAGAACCGGTCGTAGCTCGACAGGTCGAGCTCGGCGCGCGCCGTCATCGCCTGACGTAACAGCGCGGCGCCCATCGCGCGGGCCGCCGACGCGGCGACCGGCGCGTCGAAGAAGATCCACACGTGCGCCCCGTTCCCGGACCGGGAACGCTCGAGCGCCGCGGGAACGGCGTTGCGGTGGCATGCGTCGAGATATGCCAGGGCGTCGAGCGCCCACGTGCCCTTGTCGAAGTCGCACGCCAGCAACGCGCACGTGTCGCCGCGGAGCAGCGGGTAGATCCCGATCGTCGCCTCGCCGCGCAGATGGGAGATGAACACGTCGTCCGTCAACGCCAGATAACTCCTCGGAGGTCGGCCCTTCGCCCAGCGGTCCTTCGTCGCCGGTGACCAACCGGACTTGCCGCTCGACGCGCTCTCCCACCGCTGCGCGTAGACATCGGCGCGGGCCCCGAACAAGGACCACAACAACGCGAGCTTGTCCGCAGCCGTCGACGACGCGTCCACTGACGGTTGTTCGGTCGTTTCGGTGAGCAGCGTCGGTGCCCACGCCCGCGCATGGCCGTCGTCGGGTCGTTCGTCGAGACCGAGCAGACCACGGAGCCGGTCGTTCTCCTCCCGCAGCGTCGCTAGCTCGGCGAGGAGATCCTCGTAGGAGACCGCGTCGCCGGTGCCGCCGTTCATCGGATGTGGGCGATCACCACAGGTCGGACCAACCGGGCCAGTGTGACTCGGCAGCGTCGTCGGGCAGCGCCACACCGAGCTTCGCGGCGCGATCGAGGAACTCTTCTGCAAGATCGGTTGGTGTGTCTTCTCCGGCGTAGGCCAACACCGTCCCCTCCTCGGGCTCGCGTACCCGATAGACCCCGGCCACGGTTCCGACCGCCAGGTTGGCCGCTGCATCGAGCAGACCGAGCGCAGCCCGTCGATCCAGATCTGCTCGGAACGGCTCGATCGCCTCGTTGACCAACTCCCAGGCCGCCTCGCTCTCGTGGACATAGCCGCGGCCCAACATCCGGCCCGAACGGGCAGCAAGCGCATCCAACGAGATCCAGACCAACGCAGCCTCGACCTCGGACGCCACCCGCTCGACCGACACCGCCACCAACAAGTCAGTCGCGAGGCGCTCGGCATCGCCGTGCAGCTCGGGATGCACGATCAGCAGCCGGTCGAGCACCACGCCGCGCTCGGCCGGATCCAGCGAACCGAGCGGCGACGACTTCCGCTGCGAAGCGTTCGATCCCGATCGTCGCGCCACGTGCGCAACTCTACGATGCAGCGACAAGTTGTGGAGCCGCTCAGATGATTCGCTCTCGGCCGTCGACGAAGGTGGCCATCCCGGGACCGCTGGCCCGCCGGGACAGGTGCCGAACGGTAGGCTCACATCATGAAGCGCGAACTCGTCGACCAGTACCGTGGGCGTTGGGTAGCGGTCAACGAGGACGGCGATGTCGTGGCCGATGCGAGCGAACTCGACGAGCTGCTCACCGCTTGCAAGGGCAAGGGATTCGGAGCCGATGTGGCCGTCCACCGTGTGCCAGAAGCGGATGCCCCGCTGTTCGTCGGGCTCGATTGAGCGCCACGCCCGCTCGTCGTGACCAGCTGGATCTACCGCCATCAGGATCTCGACGAGCCGCCGTACCCGGATGCCTCGCGGGTGCTTCGACCGGCCGTGCCGCTGGTGATCTCCCCAGGTCTTCCAGCCGTGCTCGGAGTCGTGGACTCAGGCTCGCCCGCGTCGGTCGCCAACGCCACACTCTTCGGTGAACTCGGCATCGACCTTGACCGTGCCGAGCCGCTCTACGAGATCGCGCTGACGGTCGGTGGACGGTTCACACCGACGCCCGTGTTCGAGGTGGAACTGCGGTTGCACCCGCCCGAGCGAGGAGCCGAGCCGGTGACGTGGACCCTTCCGCTCGGCGCCCGCCAAGGCTGGACGCTTCCCTTCGGCGTCCTGCTGGGGCAGCGCGGATGGTTCGACAGATTCCCCACGCGCATCGACGCGTCCACCTCGACGGTCGAAGTGTCGTAGGCGGCCACAGGTCACGAGAGCGGGATGGCTGCGGGGCGATCTGTCGGGTGAGGCGTGCCCGGGGTCATCACCGCGAGGCCAGGTACCATCGGACCGATCGAACGAACCCGGTTCGTTCCGTGACACCAAGGCGGCGACCACGTTGCGTGGCCGCAGTTTGGAGGTATCGGATGTACCAAATATGTACCAACACCAGGGTCAACAGCGGTCACTGGCGGACAATGACGGATACGTGTAGAGTGGCCGTGACCAGGCAAGATGCCGGTCTACCAGGACCTCCAAAATTGGCGACCATAATTCTCATAACCCGAAGGTCGCAGGTTCAAATCCTGCCCCCGCCACCAAGTAACACCAGGTCAGAGGCCCTTTCCGAGCCGAATCTCGGGAGGGGCCTCTTGCCATTTCGAGCCGCTGTACAACACGAACTGTTGTACAGCCTCCGCCGAGACCGGGCTCGATGGCCGTAGGCGACGGGCCGTCGCAGGTGGCCAACCCCCTGACCTGCGGCTTCGCGCATGGGACGCGTCGAGTCTGCGGCGTCGTCCGCCAGAGCACGGATGACCTTCGGGTCTCACAACCCGAGGTCCCGGGTGGGCGCAGAACTCGACGCGGTTCGCGAGATGCGACTCTGCTTGGACCCCTTGCGGCTCTGCGGTCTGCCTCGGTCCCAGTCCTTCGACCAGGAGGGCAAGTCCCGACACGGTCGGGCTGGACCCCACGGAGCAACGAGCACCGCGCCGCGGTCTGGTCCGTCTAGGAACTCTGGAACCACTCGACCGCTCGTTCGAGACCGTCGCCGGTGGTCGCGCTCACCTCGATGATGTCGGCCGCCGGGTTGACCGCTCGGAGGTTCGAGTGGAACGCGGCGAGATCGAAATCGAGGTGCGGGAGGAGGTCGATCTTGTTGACGAAGACGACGTCGACCGCGTGGAACATCACAGGGTACTTGAGGGGCTTCTCCTCGCCCTCCGTGATCGCGTAGACCATTGCGCGTCGGTCCTGGCCGACGTCGAACTCGGCGGGGCACACGAGGTTGCCGACGTTCTCGATCACGAGCAGGTCGAGTTGGTCCAGGGGAAGTCGGTCGAGGCCGGATCGCACCATCACCGCGTCGAGGTGGCACTCGCCGCCGAACCCGGCGTTGGTGTTGACCAGTGCGACCGCGGCCGCGCCGACGTCGGACAGTCGGTCGGCGTCGATCGACGTTGCGATGTCGCCTTCGAGCACGCCCACTCGTGTGCCGCGCTCGGCGAGCGCTGGGATCACACGACGCAATAGCGTCGTCTTGCCCGCGCCAGGTGATGACATCAGGTTGATCGATCGCACACAAGCGGAGACGAGGTCGCGGCGGTTCATGTCGGCGATCCGGTCGTTCTCGCCGAGGATGGTTTCGAGGATCGCGACCCGTTGCGGCCCGGTCTCGTAGGCGCTGTGGTCACCGACGTCGCGATGCTCGTGGTCGTGCTCGTGCTCGTGCTCGTGCTCGTGGTCGTGCACGGTGCCGTCGGCGTGGCGGTGGAATCGTCCCATCTAGACCTCCTCGGGAGTGGTGTGAATGTCGATCGAGTCGATCAGGAACTCCTCGCCGCTGATCAGGCGCGTCGATAGGCTGTCGCACTGCCCGCAGCGATGGACCGGCAACTCGAGCGTCGTCCTGGCCCCGCAGCCGGCGCATTCGATCACCGCTGGGACTTCGTCGATAACGAGGCGTGAACCATCCAGCTCCGTGCCGTGTACCTGTAGCTCCCAGCAGTGCACCATCGAGTCAGGGACGACCTGCCGGAAGTGGCCGACGGTGATCCGCACGACCGACACCGGGCGCCCGTCGGCGTGCGACTCGACGGTCGCGGCGATCGCCCGGCATAGCGAGAACTCGTGCATCGGGGCTCACGGTAGGCCGTCGTCGGCGCAGCGTCTATCCATCGAGCGCCAACCGTGCGGGGCGGGAGCTCAGCTCGACCCGGCACGAACTCGCCAGCTCGCTGCGTCGCTCCGCGGGGGTCTTGCCCGAGTGCGCGAGGCCGTACGACCAGTCGGGTTGCTTCCGATGATGTCGGTCGTCGCGCACGGCACGTCCGTCGCGGATGTCGACGAGCTCGGTGATCGCGACCGGATCGACCGCCGGAGCGACGCGGCTCGCGTGCGCCTCGAACTCGGCCCAGAAGTGCTCGAGGATCGAGCACAGCACGGTCTCGTGCTGGATCCCGAGGTAGCACCGGGCGCCGTAGGCGACCGTCCGCGACCGCCGGCTGATCAGATCGAGATCGCCTCGCCGACTCTCGTTGCGACACAGCCGGGCGAGCACGGCGGCGAGCAGCAACCCGTCGAGCTTGCACGGCGAGCACTGACCGCACGACTCGATCGCCAGGAAGCGCGCCACGCCGGCCGCGACGGCGGCCATGTCGGTCGACGCGTCGAACACGATGAACCCGCCGGAACCGAGCCCACCACCTGCCGCCCGCAGCCCCTCGTAGCTGATCGGCGCCGCCAACCCGGGTGGGAGGAGCAGCGGGTTGGCGACACCGGACAGCACCGCCTTGATCGGTGGTTGCGACCGCATGTCACCGCCGATCGCCCGCAGGACCGTCCGCAGTGGCGTGCCCAGACGGACCTCGGCGACACCGTGGCGGACCCGGTCGCCAGTGACGGTTACGACCGAACTGCCCGGCGAGTCGGCGGTGCCGATCCGGCGGAACCATTCGGGCCCACGAGCGACGATCTTCGGGACGTTTGCCAGCGACTCGACGTTGTTCACGAGCGCCGGTCCGACGACTCCACGCCAGTCGCGTGTTTCGAGCAGACCGATGCGGTAGGTCGGCGAGACGCGTGGAAAGGGACCGCGACCGTCGAGGCATTCGAGGAGTGCGCTCTCCTCGCCGTACAGGTACTCGTCGGGTCCGTGGAAGAGATGGATCGGGATCGACGACCAGTCGGCGGCTCGGATCTCGGCGATCGCGTCGGCGAGCCGCCGACCCTCGTGCTCGAAGCTCCGCTTCGTCGCGATGACGACGTCGGAGGCACCGACCGCGACGCCCGCGATCAGGGCACCCTCGATGACGGCGTAGGGATTGTTGCGGATGATCGATCTGTCCTTGAACGTGCCGGGCTCGCCTTCGGCACCGTTGACCACGACCACAGGGGCGATTCCGCTGTGGCGATGCTGGTCTGCCACTGTTCGCCACTTGCGCCCGACGGGGAACCCGGCACCGCCGCGGCCGCGCAAGCCGCTGGCGACCACCCGATCGATGAGGTCGTCCGCACTGATCCGTCGGGTGAGTTCGAGGCCGGCACCGCCGCCGATGCCGACGTAGTCGGAAAGACAGCGGAGGGTCACCGGATGGAGCACCCGCCGGGCCCGCCAACGCTGTCGGGTCATGATCAGGTCTCCACCGACGTCGTGAGGCGGGCCTGTGTGGCCGCCCCACGAAGTTCGGCGATCGCCGACGATCTGACGTTCGCGCCGAACACAGCGGAGCCGGCGACGAACGTGTCGGCCCCGGCCGCGGCGGCCCTCGGTGCCGTCGTGGCGTCGATCCCACCGTCGACCTCCAGCCGGATCGGCCGATCACCGACCATCTCGGCCAGTTCGACCAGCTTGGGCTCCACGCTCTCGAGGTACCGTTGGCCGCCGAAGCCCGGGTTGACGGTCATCGCCAGCACGAGGTCGACGCGGTCGAGGACGTGGCGCACCGTCGCGGCCGGGGTCGCCGGGTTGAGCGCGACACCGGCCTGCACGCCGAGATCGCGGACCGCGGCGAGGGTGCGGTCGAGGTGCCGCGTCGCCTCGGCGTGCACCGTGATGACGTCGGCGCCCGCCCCGGCGAACGCCTCGATGTACGCGTCGACGGGCTCGATCATGAGGTGCACGTCGACCACTCGGTCGGTCGCAGCGCGGACCGCGGCGACCACGGCCGGCCCGATCGTCAGATTCGGCACGAAGTGACCGTCCATCACATCGACGTGGATCCACTCGGCTCCACCCTCCGCGACCTCGGCGACCTCGGCTGCGAGCCTTCCGAAGTCGCAGGCAAGGATCGACGGCGCGATCACCGTCGGGGCGGTCATCGCGACTCCCGGGCGTCGTCGGGTCGGTCGTTGAACACGCGACTCACCGCCAAGTCGTCGGCCTCGATCACGCTCAGGTCGTCGACCGCCACGGTGCCGGCCGTGACGTGACGATTGGCCTGGCGCAGCCGGGCACGGTCCAACGCGTTCCGGACCGATCGGGCGTTGGCGAAGTGAGGCTGCGAACGACGACGCCCGACGTAGTCGAACAGCGTGGCGCGGGCGTCGTCGGAGAGCCGGTACTGCTGGTCGGCCAACAACATCTCACCGATGCGGACGAGTTCGCCGTCGTCGAAGTCGGGAAAGTCGATGTGGTGAGCGACTCGGCTGCGGAACCCGGGGTTGGAGCCGAAGAACCGCTCCATGCGGTCGGCGTAGCCGGCGAGGATCACCACGAGGTCGTCCCGCTGCTCCTCCATCACCTGCAGCAGGATTTCGATCGCCTCTTGGCCATAGTCGCGTTCGTTCTCCGGCCGATACAGGTAGTACGCCTCGTCGATGAAGAGCACGCCACCCGCGGCGCGCTGGAGCACGTCCTTCGTCTTGGGTGCGGTGTGGCCGATGTACTCGCCGACGAGGTCGTCGCGTGTGACCGACACCACCCGAGCGGACCGGAGGTAGCCGAGCCGATGCAGGATCTCGCCCATCGCCGACGCCACCGTCGTCTTGCCGGTGCCCGGGTTGCCGGTGAAGCTCATGTGCAGGGTCGGCGGACCGGTCGCCAGCCCGACCCGTGTACGGACGCGGTCGACGAGCAGCAGCGCGGCGATCTCGTCGATCCGCTGCTTGACCGGCGTCAGGCCGACCAGTCGGGCGTCGAGCCCGGCGAGGTAGTCGTCGATCCCCGTCGCCCGCCGCTCGGCGCCGAGATCGACGACGTCCGGACCGGCGATGCGGTCGGGGCCGGCCTCGTCGACGGGGGTCGGCGCGTTCATCGGTAGCGGCCTGCGGTCGGCCGGTCGGTGACGTCGGCGCGGATGCCGTAGCGCTGGGTCCGGCCCTGCACGCTCGTGCGTGCGAGCGCGAACCCGTCCTCGGCCGTCGGCCGGTGGGCGATGAACGAGGCGCGCGGGCTCTCCCACCCCTTCGTCGCGTCGAACGCCGTCACCCGGATGTAGGCACTCTGCATCGCCTCCCGGCACTCGGCGAGGGCGGTCATGAATGGCCGTGTGCTGCCGAGGTCGAACATCGGCTGCCCCCACATCTCCCAGTAGGTGTTGCGCGGGTGGGGATCGTCGGTGTGTTCGATCGACACCGCCCAGCCGTTGCGGATGAAGTAGTCGACCTGGGCCGCGATCTCGTCGTCGGTGAGGTCCGGCAGGAAGCTGAACATGCCCTGGGTGAGTCGCATCGTGAAGTCCTCTCGTTCGGTGGTGTTGCCTGTCAAGCCGTCGTCGGAACGGGAACGAAGTCGGGTGCGTCGGTCGACGTGTAGTCGAACGTGACGTCGCCCCAGGTCTCGAGTGCCCGCGCCAACGGTGCACATCGCTGGGCGGCAGTTCGGAGGATCTCGGGTCCCTCGACGAGGTAGTCGCGGCCCTCGTTGCGGGCCTTGATCATCGCTTCGAGCGCGACCCGGTTGGCGGTTGCGCCCGCCGCGATCCCGTCGGGATGACCGATCGTGCCGCCGCCGAACTGCAGCACGCAGTCTTCGCCGAGGTAGTGCAGCAGCTGGTGCATCTGCCCGGCGTGGATGCCGCCCGATGCGACCGGCATGACCTTGTTGAGCCCGGCCCACGGTTGGTCGAAGAACACGCCGTGCGATAGATCGGCGTTGGTGTACTCGTCGCGCAGGATGTCGTAGATGCCGGCGATCGTCGCCGGGTCGCCCTCGAGTTTGCCGACGACGGTGCCGGCGTGGATGTGGTCGACGCCGGCCATCCGCATCCACTTGGCGATCACGCGGAAACTGACCCCGTGATCGCGTTGGCGGGTGTAGGTGGAGTGACCTGCCCGGTGGAGATGGAGGATCATGTCGTTGCGCCTCGCCCAGGCCGACATCGACTGGATCGCGGTGTACCCGATGACGAGGTCGATCATGACGACGACCGAGCCGAGTTCCTTCGCGAACTCGGCTCGTTCGTACATCTCCTCCATCGTCGCTGCGGTCACGTTGAGGTAGGTGCCCTTGACCTCACCGGTCGCCGCCTCGGCTCGATTGACGGCCTCCATGCAGTACAGGAACCGGTCGCGCCAGTGCATGAAGGGCTGGCTGTTGATGTTCTCGTCGTCCTTCGTGAAGTCGAGCCCGCCGCGCAGCGCCTCGTACACGACGCGGCCGTAGTTGCGGCCCGACAGCCCGAGCTTGGGCTTGACGGTCGCGCCGAGCAGCGGACGCCCGTACTTGTCGAGCCGCTCGCGCTCCACGACGATCCCGGTCGGCGGGCCCGCAAACGTCTTGAGGTACGCGACCGGGATGCGCATGTCCTCGAGGCGTAGGGCGCGCAGCGGCTTGAAGCCGAACACGTTGCCGATGATCGATGCCGTGAGGTTCGAGATCGATCCCGGTTCGAAGAGGTCGAGGTCGTAGGCGATCCAGGCGAAGTACTGGTCGTCGCGGTTGGGGACCTGCTCGACCCGATACGCCTTGGCGCGGTAGTTCTCGCACGCGGTCAGGCGGTCGGTCCAGACGACGGTCCAGGTCGCCGTGCTGCTCTCACCGGCGACTGCTGCGGCCGCTTCGACTGCGTCGACACCGTCCTGAGGCGTGATGCGGAACAGGGCGATCAGGTCGGTGTCCTTGGGCTCGTAGCCCGGCTCCCAGTACCCCATCTGGGCGTACGGCATCACGCCGGCTCGGTAGCGGTCGTCGGGCATCGTGTTCATGTCGGGATTCCTCTCGGTTCGTCGCATCGTTTCGTGGTTATCGCGCGGACGCGATGGGCTGGGGCGCCATGCTGTTCATCGACGGCCGGTCCTGCCGGACCGCAGCGTCGGATCGGTACCGGGCGGCCATCTCGTCGAGCGAGACGATCCGGGTGATCCGCGGCGCCTGGCCGGCGGCAGCGAACTGCTCGAACCGGGATGCGCACAGGTCGGTCATCGCCGCCATCGCCGGCGCGAGGTACTTGCGCGGGTCGAACTCGCCCGGGTGCTCGGCTGCGATCCGGCGGATCTGCCCCGCCATCGCGAGCCGGCAGTCGGTGTCGATGTTGACCTTGCGCACGCCGTGCGCGATGCCGCGCTCGAGCTGTTCGACCGGCACTCCGTACGTCGTGGGCATGTCGCCCGCGAACTCACGGAAGACGTCTTGGAGTTCGGTCGGCACCGACGACGATCCGTGCATCACCAGGTGGGTGTCGGGGCACGCCCGGTGGATCGCGGCGACGACGTCCATCGCGAGCACGTCACCGTCGGGCGGACGCGCGAACTTGTAGGCGCCGTGTGATGTCCCGACCGCGACCGCGAGCGCGTCGACGCCGGTCGTGGCGACGAACTCGGCCGCCTGATCGGGATCGGTGAGCAGGGCGCTCCTGTCGAGCGTGCCCTCGAAGCCGTGCCCGTCCTCGGCCTCGCCAGCGCCCGTCTCGAGCGAGCCGAGGCACCCCAGCTCACCTTCGACCGACACTCCGACGGCGTGGGCGGCGTCGACGACCCGCCGCGTGATGTCGACGTTGTACCGATAGCTCGCCGGGGTGGAGGCGTCGGCCTCGAGGCTGCCGTCCATCATCACGGATGTGAAGCCCCACCGGATCGCGCTCAGGCAGGTCGCCTCGTCGTTGCCGTGGTCCTGGTGGACGCAGACCGGGATGTGGGGATACATCATCTCGGCACCCTCGATGATCTTGGCGAGCATCGCGTCGCCGGCGTAGGAGCGTGCCCCGCGACTCGCCTGCAGGATCACGGGTGCCGATGTGCGATCGGCGGCGGTCATGATCGCCAGCACCTGCTCCATGTTGTTGACGTTGAACGCCGGTAACCCGTAGCCGCGTTCGGCGGCATGGTCGAGCAGTTGGCGGAGGGTGATCCGTGGCATCAGTGGGCTCCTTGTCGTGTGACCGGCGGGTGGAGAGCAGCGCGTCCAGCCTCGGCGACGGCGGTGGGCGTGATGCCGAAGTGCTCGAACAGGTCGGGCCCGGGCGCCGAGGCGCCGAAGCCGCTCATCCCGACGAACGTGTCACCGGGCCGCAGCCAGCGCTGCCACGACTGGCCGATCGTCGCCTCGACCGCGATCCGAGGGAGCTCGCCGAGTACGGCGTCGCGCTCGGCGGTCGGTCTGTCGGCGAAGAGTTCCATCGACGGCATCGAGACGATCCGCGCGGCGATGCCGTCGGAGGCGAGGATCTGGGCGGCGCCGACCGCGATGCCCACCTCGGATCCCGAGGCCAGCAGGGTCACGGAAGCCTCGGACGGCTCGGCCACAACGTAGCCGCCGGCAGCGACGCCGTCGGGCGCCCGTTCGTGCCGATCGAGTGGTGCGACCGCTTGTCGGGTGAGCACGAGCGCGGTCGGGCGGTCGTCGCTCGACAGCGCGAACTGCCACGCCTCCACGGTCTCGACCGCGTCGGCGGGCCGGATGACGACGAGCCCGGGGATGGCCCGCAGCGCGCAGACGTGCTCGACGGGCTGGTGGGTGGGGCCGTCCTCGCCAACGCCGATCGAGTCGTGGGTGAAGACGTGGACGACCCCGAGACGCATCAGCGCGGCCAGCCGGATCGCCGGCCGGGAGTAGTCGCTGAACGCCAGGAAGGTCCCGGCGTAGGGCCGGAAGCCACCGTGGAGCGCGATGCCGTTCGTCGCCGCCGCCATCGCGTGTTCTCGGATGCCGTAGTTGACGAAATTGCCGCCGCGGTCGGCAGCAGTGAACGGACGACGCCGCGCGAACCCGAAGCCGTTCGATCCGGCCAGGTCGGCCGAGCCACCGAGCAGCGAGCCGCTGCCGTCGTCTCGGCCGGATCGCGCCGTGTCAGCGTCGAGGGCGTCGATCACCGTGGCGTTGATCGCCCGAGTCGCGACCGTGGGCAGGGTGGCGAGCAGGTCCGTCCGCAGCGTCGCGAGCCGGACGGTGCCGGACGGGGTCGGGTCGGCAAGCCGGCTGGACAGCGCTGGGCCCAGCGGATGCGATGCGATGTTCTGCGTCCAGTGCTCGCGCCGACCGCGCGACCGGGTGCCGGCCGCGCGCCACTCGGCGTGGAGGTCTGCTGGGATCTCGAACGGGGGATGCCCCCAATCGAGCCGGTCTGCCATCGCGGCTCGTTCGGCCGCACCGAGCGGCGACCCGTGCACGGCGGCGATGCCCGCCTTGGTCGGGGCCCCTTTGCCGATCGTGGTTCGGCACGCCACCAACGTCGGGCGGGTGGCCTCGCGGGCGGCCGTCAGTGCGGCGTCGATCTCGAGTGGGTCGTGACCGTCGACGGACGCGACCGTCCAGCCTGCGGCCGCGAAGCGTGCCAGCTGGTCCTCGGTGGTCGATTGAGCCGTGGGTCCGTCGATCGTGATCCTGTTGTCGTCCCACAGGAGCACGAGGCGTCGCAGACGTAGGTGGCCGGCGAGCGCGATCGCCTCGGCGGTGACGCCTTCCATCAGGCATCCGTCGCCGGCGAGGACCCAGGTGTGGTGGTCGCACAGGTCGTTGCCGAAGTCGTGTCGCAGTCGCTCCTCGGCGATCGCCATCCCGACCGCGTTGGCGATGCCCTGTCCGAGCGGTCCCGTCGTGGTGTCGGCGATCGGGAACTCACCGTGCTCGGGGTGGCCGGCGCAGGGGCTGCCGAGTCGGCGGAACCGGCGGAGGTGATCGAGCCGGACCCCGGCGACCCCGCAGAGGTACCCGAGTGCGTAGAGCAGGGCCGACCCGTGCCCGGCCGACAGGACGAACCGGTCGCGGTCCGGCCACGCCGGGTCGGCGGCGTCGAACACGAGGTGTCGGGTGAACAGCACGGTCGCGACGTCAGCGGCGCCGAGCGGGAGCCCGGGGTGGCCGGAGTCGGCGGCGTCGACCATGTCGGCGGCGAGCATCCGCACGGCGGTCGCCAGCCGCTGTGTCGCAGCGACGTCGATCGGGTCGACGTGCTCCGCGGTGCTCGCGCCGGACGTGGCCGTGCTCATCGGGCGTGCCGCTTCCGCTCGATCAATCGCCGGATCAGCGGTGTGAGGATCAGCTGCATCGCCAGGTCGAGCTTGCCGCCGGGGATCACGATCGAGTTGGCCCGGCTCATCCAGCTCCGGTCGATCATCGACAGCAGGTACGGGAAGTCGATGCCGTGCGGGTCGCGGAACCGGATCACGACGACCGACTCGTCGGCGGTCGGGATGTGCCGGGCGATGAACGGGTTGGACGTGTCGACGACCGGGACGCGCTGGAAGTTCACGTCGGTCTCCGTGAACTGCGGGCAGATGTAGCGGACGTAGTCGGGCAGACGCCGAAGGATCGTGTTCGTGATCGCGTCGGTCGTGTGGCCACGAGCGTCCGAGTCGCGATGGATCTTCTGGATCCACTCGAGATTGATCACCGGCACGACCCCGATCTTCAGGTCGCCGTGGCGGGCGATGTTGCGTCGGTCGTCGACGACGGCGCCGTGCAGGCCCTCGTAGAAGAGCAGGTCGGTGTCGGGCTCCAGGTCCTCCCAGTCGGTGAAGCAACCGGGATCGACGCCGTACCGTTCGGCCTCGGTGGTGTCGTGGACGTAGTGACGGGTTCGTCCCGTGCCGCACCGCGCGTAGGACGCGAACGTCTGCTCGAGCTCGTCGAGCAGGTTGGCGTCGGCACCGAAGTGGCTGAACTCGAGGTCGCCGGCAGCGGTCCGTCGCTCGAGTTCGGCGTGCATCGCGGCACGGTCGAATCGGTGGAACGCGTCGCCCTCGATCGTCGCGACCCGGATGTGCTCGCGTCGGAAGATCTGGTCGAACGTCTCCTTGACGGTGGTCGTGCCGGCTCCCGACGAGCCGGTGACCGAGATGATCGGATGGCGGGTCGACATCGGTCAGCTCCGGAACAGCCCGCGGTTCGTGAACAGGGGGGCGCGGTCGCCGTCGGCGCGAGCGGTCCGATAGTCGGCGACCCGTTCGACCTCGCGGGCAGATCCGAACACGAGCGGCGTGCGTTGGTGCAGATCGCTCACCGGCATATCGAGGATGCGACGCTCGCCGTCGGACGCGCTGCCTCCGGCGGTCTCGATCAGGTGGGCGACGGGATACGCCTCGTAGAGCAACCGCAACCGTCCGTGCTCGTAGCCGTCACGTCGGTCGGCGGGGTACAGGTAGATGCCGCCGCGAACCAGGATCCGGTAGGCGTCGGCCACGAGCGCGGCGACCCAGCGCGTGTTGGTATTGGTGCCACGGGGTCCTTCCGACCCGGCGACGAGGTCGTCGACGTACCGTCGGACCTCGGGCGCCCAGTGGCGGTAGTTCGATGCATTGATGGCGTACTCCGCTCCGTCGATTGGTACCTCGAGGTGCGGTGTCTCGACCTCGTAGCGGTCCGAACCGGAGTCGAGGCGGTACACGCCGACCCTGCCGGCGACCGCGATCGCGAGCATCGTGCTCGGCCCGAACAGAGCCAACCCGCTGGCGACGATCCGTGATCCGTCTCCGAGGAACGGCGCGTCGTGGTCGTCAGCTCCGCGGCGCACAGCACCCGGATCGGTCGCCGTCGCATCGACGATCGAGAAGATCGTGCCGAGTGGCGCGTTGATGGCCACGTTCGACGAGCCGTCGAGCGGGTCGATCGCGACCGCGAGCGGAGCATCACGATCGAGCAGCACGGGATCGTCCGCCTCCTCCGACGCGACCGCACGCACGGGTGCCTCGCGCAAGACGTCGACGAACAGGTCGTGGGCCACGAGGTCGAGCGGCGTCTGCGCGTCGCCCGAAGCGTTGCGTCGACCGGCGGTGGTCGCCGTCGCCGGTCCGGACAGGATCGCGGCGAGCCGGGCGACGCCCCGGGCGACCGCCTGGATGGTGGTCGCCACCTCGGGTGCCACATCGGTGAGCTCGGGCACGGTGTGGTCGTCTGTCGTCCTGATCAACGCCGGTCCTTCGTCGTCGTGCCGGTTCGGGTTCGACCCGGCTGCGGTCGTGTGATCATGATGGGGTCGACCGTGGAAAGTAAAGAACAACAATTCTTGGTTGATCGAAAGGATGACTTTCGTCCGGCCGTGCGACGGCCTATCGTGCGACCGGTGGAAGCAGCGACCCTCAAGCAGCTCCGTTCGCTGGTCGCGGTGGCCAAGCACGGGACGATCTCGTCCGCAGCGCGCGAGCTCCACGTCAGCCCACCCGCGGTCGGTCAGCAGATCCGGCTCCTCGAACGTGCCGCCGGCGTCGACCTCGTGCTCCGTACGCCGCGAGGGCTCCGGTTGACCGATGCCGGCGAGCAGGTACTCGCGACCGCGAACCACATCGAGATCGAGATCCGGTCGTGTGACGACATCCTCGAAGGGCTCCGGACGGGTCGCACCGGACGGGTCGCGCTCGGCGCGGTGTCCACGGCGAAGTACTTCGCCCCACACCTGCTCGCCGCCTTCTGGGGCGACCACCCGGACATCGAGGTGACGCTCCGGATCGGCAACCGCGACGAGACGATCGCCGCGCTCGCTGCGCTCGACATCGACGTCTGCATCATGGGGCGACCGCCGCCCACCTTCGACCTCGTCACGCACGAGTTCGGGCCCCACCCGCACGTGGTGATCGCCCACCCCGAGCATCCGCTCGTCGGACGTCACCGAGTCCGGGCCGAGGGTCTGTCGTCGGAGACCTTCCTGATGCGCGAGGAGGGTTCTGGCACGCGGGCGCTGACCGAGCGCATGTTCGCAGCACTCCCCGAAACGCCGCAGATCGGAATGGAGATCGGCAGCAACGAGACCATCAAGCAGGCCGTGATGGCCGGCCTGGGTCTCGCCCTGCTGTCCTCACACACGGTCGCCCCCGAGGTCGCCGACGGTCGACTCGCGGTGCTCGACGTCGTCGGCACCCCGATCCTGCGAAGTTGGTTCGTGCTGCGCCACCGCCATGCGGCGCCGACGCCCGCGATGTCGGCGCTGTGGGACTTCGTCGTCGCCAACGGCGCCCGGCACCTGCCGGGTGGGGCGGAGACCTGACGCCGCAGCGCGATGGCGTCGGCGATCGGGACCCTCGCGGACCCGTCAGTGGCGAAGTGTCTCGGAGGGCGACTCGCCGAACCGCTCGCGGTAGGTGACGGCGAACCGCCCGAGATGGTTGAACTGCCACCGGGATGCGATCTCGGTGACCGTCACGCCCGACCCCGGCACACTGTCGGCCAGGTCAGCACGCGCCCGCTCGAGCCGTCGACTCCGCACGAAACCGGTGACGGTCTGGCTGAGATCCTCCGAGAACTGGTGCTGCAATGTCCGGACGCTGACGCCCGCCGCGCCGGCAATGTCGGCGACGGTGAGGTCGGCGCCGAGGTTCCGTTCGATGAAGTCGCAGGCCGTTCGGACCGTGTGCCGCACTGCGACCGACGTCGGCGACAGGAGGTCGGAGTAGTTCGACGGCTGGCTGAAGAGGAGCGCGCTCATCAGGAACTCCTCGAGCGGCCCGTGGCCGATCCCGGAGTGGACGAGCGACGCCCGCTCGAAGAGCTCCGAGTGAAGCATCTGGATCGCGAAGTTCCATCGGTTCGCGCGCGGCGCGCTCAGGTCGAACGCCGGCACGAAGTCGATCGGGGCGGCGAGCGACCGACCGAGCAGGCGGCTGAGGTGGACGTCGAGCGCGGCGCGATCGATCCGCACGATCAGGTGGGCGGCGTCGGCGTCGCACTCGAGCGTCAGCGGTGCCCCGGGTCGTGGGACGGCGGCATGGATCGGGCTCGTGTGCACCGTCTCGTCGCCGATCGCGATCGCCGAGGTGCCGTTCGCGGGCACGATCACCAGAACGTCGTCGGGGAGCTGTTGTACCTCGACCCGAACCGCGGTGGTGTAGTCGAGGTAGCCGAGGGTGACGTCGCGCACCAGCACGGCGTGGAACGACGAGGCGAAGCCGGCGTGGTCGCCGTCGGCGACGTGCACACGGTGCGCCCCGAGCAGGTCGCGACCGAACATCGCGGCCTCCGCCGGATTCGCCGCCGCGTAGATCCCGTGGGGCTCCAGGGCGGGCGGCAGTCCGCGGGGCCGCAGACGTGGTCGTGGCGCGTCGAACGTGTGCCGTGTGTTCAGGCTCTGCAGGCGCGTCAGTCGGCCCGTGACCGTGGCCGCGGTCACGGCGTCGTCGCTCCCTGGATGAGGTCTGCGCTGGACGGATAGTGATTATTCGCGAAGTGCACCGGGGATGGACAATAGCGACGCACACTGGATAGCGGCAATGCGCACACCGACGTACGTTGGCGGTCGGGGATACTCGGGACCAAAGTCCCTGGACAGATTCCAGAGGGGGATGACATGACGTCACTCGAAGCGACGAACCGGCCGAGCCGTCCGATCGATGCCGTGGCCGAACGGCTCGACGATCCCGCGGTCGCTGCCTCCCTGGTGACCCTGCTCGACAACGCCGAGCTGCTGTCGACCCTCGTGCTCGGCCTCAGCGGGATGATCGAACGCAGCGAGTCGATCATGGACTCCTTCGTCGAAGGGATCCACGATCTCCAGCGCGCGGGCGGCCCCCGGCCGGAGGGTGCGCCGACGCTCTCGGAGCTCACGAAGATCGCCGGCGAGCTCGCCGCCGCAGCGCCCGCTCTCCAGACGATCCTCGACTCGTCGATGACCAAGCCGGAGACGATCGAGCTGTTGTCCATGATGAGCGAGGCCGCCACCGAGGGAGCCGCGACGGCTGCGGCCGAGGGCACGGCGGTCAAGGGAGCGTTCGGCGCGATGCGGGCCCTGAGAGACCCCGACGTTCAGCGCGGTATCGGCATGTTCATCGAGATCTCGCGGGCCCTCGGGCGCCGCCTGGACGCACGCAACGGTTGATCGGCCCGCCGATCGGAAAGGACACGTCAACACCATGGCTTCAGTGCTCTGGCTCCACGGAGGGGCATGCAGCGGCAACACGATGTCGTTCCTCAACGCCGACGAACCGAATGTGGTCGATCTGATCGTCGACTTCGGGCTCGACATCATCTGGCATCCGTCGCTGGGGATGGAGCTGGGCGAGAACGCGCAGAAGATCTTCCGCGACTGCGTCAGCGGCGAACGCGAGATGGACATCTTCGTGTTCGAGGGCACGGTGATCGAGGGGCCCGACGGCTCCGGCCGCTACAACATCTTCGCCGACCGTCCGATGAAGGAGTGGGTCGAGGAGCTCGCTGCGGCCGCCAAGATCGTCGTTGCGATCGGCGACTGCGCCTGCTGGGGCGGAGTCCCCGCGACAGCGCCGAATCCCACCGACTCGACCGGTCTGCAGTTCCACAAGCGCGCCAAGGGCGGGTTCCTGGGCCCCGACTTCACCTCGAAGGCCGGCCTCCCGGTCATCAACATCCCCGGCTGTCCGGCGCACCCCGACTGGATCACCCAGATCCTCGTGGCGCTCGCGACCGGGCGAACGGCCGACATCGCCCTGGACGACCTGCACCGGCCGCAGACGTTCTTCAAGACGTTCACGCAGACCGGCTGTACCAGGGTCCAGTTCTTCGAGTACAAGCAGTCGACGCTGTCGTTCGGCGAAGGAACCCGCACCGGCTGCTTGTTCTACGAGTTCGGATGCCGGGGGCCGATGACGCACTCGCCGTGCAACCGGATCCTCTGGAACCGGCAGAGCTCGAAGACCCGGGCCGGCATGCCGTGCCTCGGGTGCACCGAGCCCGAGTTCCCCTTCATGGAACTCGCACCGGGAACCGTGTTCAAGACCCAGAAGGTCAACGGCGTGATCCCGAAGGAAGTGCCCGAGGGCACCGACCACCTGACATACATGGCCCATGCCGCCGCAGCCAGGGTTGCGGCGCCCGAATGGTCGAAGGAGGACATGTTCGTCGTCTGACGGACTCCAACCATCATGAGCACCATCGATCTCAGTGTCAGCCCGCTCGGTCGGGTCGAGGGCGATCTCGACGTCCGGGTCACCATCGACGACGGCCATGTCAGCTCGGCATGGACGACGGCCGGGATGTTCCGTGGCTTCGAGATGATCCTGCAGGGCAAGGACCCACAGGCCGGCCTCATCGTCACCCCACGCATCTGCGGGATCTGCGGCGGCAGCCACCTGTACAAGTCGGCCTACGCGCTCGACACGGCATGGGCCACGCACATGCCGCACAACGCGACCTTGATCCGCAACATTGCGCAAGCGTGCGAGACGTTGCAGTCGATCCCCCGCTACTTCTACGCCCTGTTCGCGATCGACCTGACGAACAAGAACTACGCCAAGTCGCCGATGTACGACGAAGCGGTCCGCCGGTTCGCCCCATACGTCGGCGAGAGCTATCAGACCGGAGTCGTCCTCTCGCAGAAGCCGGTCGAGGTCTACGCGATGTTCGGCGGTCAGTGGCCGCACTCGAGCTTCATGGTGCCGGGCGGGGTGATGTGCGCGCCGACGCTCGCCGAGGTCAGCCGCTCGATCGCAATCCTCGAGAACTGGAACCGGGCGTGGCTCGAGGGCCAGTGGCTCGGCTGCTCGGTCGACCGCTGGCTCGAGAACAAGACGTGGGACGACGTCCTCGCCTGGGTCGACGAGAACGAGGCTCAGTACGACAGCGACTGCGGCTTCTTCATCCGGTACTGCATGGATGTCGGCCTCGACACGTACGGACAGGGCGTCGGGAACTATCTCGCGACCGGCACCTATTTCGACCCTGGCCTGTACGAGAACCCGACGATCGAGGGCCGCAACGCCGCTCTGATGGGTCGCTCGGGGGTGTACGTCAACGGCCAGTTCTCCGAATTCGACCACATGCGCGTCGCAGAGGACACCGCCCACTCGTTCTACGAGGGGTCGGGCCTGCTCCACCCGTGGGAGGGTCGGACCGTTCCGATCGATCCGGCCGACGGCGCCAAGCAGGACAAGTACTCGTGGGCGAAGTCACCCCGCTACGACGTCGAGGGCGTCGGACACGTCCCGCTCGAGGCCGGTCCGCTCGCACGACGCATCGCCGCCGCCGCGCCCGACGCGGCGCCACACCAGGACGACGATCCGCTGTTCCTCGACATCATGAGCCGGATCGGACCGTCGGTGATGACGCGCCAGCTGGCCCGCATGCACGAGGGCCCGAAGTACTACAAGTGGGCGCGTCAATGGCTCGACGAGCTCGACCTGCAGGGGAGCTTCTACACCAAGCCGATCGAGCACGAGTCGGGGAAGGGTTTCGGGTCCACCGAGGCCGCCCGTGGTTCGCTGTCGGACTGGATCGTGATCGAGGACGGCAAGATCGCCAACTACCAGGTCATCACCCCGACCGCATGGAACATCGGTCCGCGCGACGGCGCCGGCTCGCTCGGCCCGATCGAGCAGGCGCTCGTCGGTGCCCCGATCGTCGACACGTCCGACCCGGTCGAGCTCGGCCACGTCGCACGCAGCTTCGACTCGTGCCTGGTCTGCACCGTGCACGCCTACGACGGCAAGACCGGCAAGGAGCTCTCGAAGTTCGTCATCAACGGAATGGTCTGACGGGGTGGCGCGACCAGGGCTCTCCATCGACGAAGCGCGCCGGATCGCGCTCGATGAGTCGCTCAGCGCCCATCGCGACGGGCAGACCGTCGTCGTCGGTTGCGGCAACCTGCTTCGCGGTGACGACGCGGTGGGCCCCACGCTCGTCCGGCACCTCTGGGAGCAGGGCGTCCCCGACGACGTCACGCTGGTCGACGGTGGGACCGCGGGGATGGACGTCGCGTTCAAGATGCGCGGCGCCGCCCGAGTGGTCATCGTCGACGCCGCGGCGACCGGTGCCGCGCCCGGCACGATCTACCGCGTGCCCGGCGAGGAGTTGGAGGACCTGCCGGCGCTCGATGGCATCCACACCCATCAGTTCCGGTGGGACCACGCGCTCTCGTTCGGTCGCTGGCTGCTCGGCGACGACTATCCGGACGACATCGTCGTGTACCTGGTCGAGGCGGCGTCGACCGAGCCGGGTGCGCCGCTCACCGACGACATCGCGACCGCCATGCACCGAGTCGGCGCGATGATACGGAGCATGTGGGATGACCGGTGAGCCACGGTGCCGACCAACGGGCGGATCGAACCGCGACGACGGTCGAGTTCACCGCGGCCGGCTCGTTACGGGTGTCCGCCGCGGTGGCGCGCTCGTACTTCCCGGCGGACGCGCTCGTCGCGATCGCCCGCGGTGGCGAGCTGTGGCTGATGCCCCTGGTCAGTACCGAGGGTGGCGGTCTGCTGCTCAAGCAGCGCAACCAGGAGGGCGACCGGTCGACCCTGATCTGGGAAGCGCTCCCGCCCGGCGTTTCGCCGGTCGGCGAGCGGGCCGCGATCTGGGACCACGCCAGCGGAGCACTCCGTGTCGACCTCCGGTGATCCCCACCCGACCCCCGGCGAGCCGGCGGTCGCGGTCGACACCTTGGTGTCAGAGGATCGCGGCCGCTGGATCGTCGAGATCGTGGTCGTGTTCCCCGACGGTGTCGTCCGTCGCCGGATCAACGACTACCCGACCGAGCGTCATGCCCGGATCGCAGCCGGCTGGGTTCGTCAAAGCGCCGACCGCAACATCGAAGGGCCACTGAATGGTTGATGTCTCCACCACCGATCCGCGGACACTGCTGAGCCGGCCACAGCCACTCGGCGTGTTCCCACTGCCCGCCGGGTTCCTCCTGATCGTCGATGGCGACGGTCATGACGGGGTGCGCGAGTCGTTGGCCGCCGGAAAGCTGCCGTCCGCCTTCCCGGACGGCCTCGCGTACTACGAGCGCGCACTCGGTGGCGACGCCGATGCTGCACTCGCCGAACTCGATCGCCTCGACCCCGCCGATCCGGTCGTGCGGATCAATCGCTTCGTGCTCGCGCCCGACCCGGCCGAGCTCCAGGTGTTGGTCACCGACCCAGTGGTCACCGGCGATCCGGCGTTGCACGGACTCGTCGAGACGCTCGGGTTCGCGGTCGGCCTGCGTCCGTCACCGCCGGCATCCGACGCCTTTGACGGGGAGGTGGCGGCGATGGTCCACGCTGCGCATGCCACGGCGGCGTTCGAACGCGGCGACTCGGCGGCGGCGATCGAACACCTCGAGGAGGGTGCCCAGGCCGCCCGACCTGTGTCGGCGGCGCTCGCCGGCCAGCTGATGGGCCAGCTCGCGAACGCACAACTGGACGAGGGAGGGGTGCAGCGCGCCTCGGTCACGTTCCAGGCCGCGATCGACGCGCTGAGCGGGACCGACCTCCACGTCAGCCGCGCCGAGTTGCACGTCGCCGCGGGCGCGATGTTCCAAGAGATGTCCGAAGCCGCGCCGCGGCTCATGCAGAAGGCCATCGACCACTACCACCAGGCGATGGCGTTGGTGACCGCCGACACCGCCCCCGAGACGTTCGCGATCGCCAATGCGAACCTCGGCCTCGCCTACCTGACGATACCCATGCACGAGGCGTCCGATCAGCTGCGAGTCGGCGTCGCTGTGCAGTCGATGCGCGAGGCGCTCGCCTATTTCACGCCCGAGACCCACCCCGGCCGGTGGTCGAGCACCCAGCTCAACCTCGCCAACGCATTGGTGTACATGCCGTCCAAGCACCAGGCCGAGAACATCGCCGAGGCGGTCGAGCTGTACGAGGAGGTCCTGGCCCATCGCGACCGGGATGCCGACCCGCAGGGGTGCGCCCGCGTGCTGGCCAATCAGGGGAATGCGCTCGCCCACCTCGGTGCGTTCGACGATGCCAAGGCCCGGCTGCACGAAGCACGGGCGATCTTCGAGGAGTTCGAGGAGCACGACGCGGTCATGGCGGTGCGTTCGGTGCTCGACGAGGTCGCCAAGCACGAGAGCCTCATCCGGCAGGACTCGGCATGACCGCCGTCGAGACCACGCGGGAAGCCCGTGAACCGGTCGGCCCCGACGAACCGGACGCCGAGTTCGAGGCGTTGGCGACCGCTGTCGACGCTGCCGCCGGGGCGGTCGCCGGGCTCGATGAGCCCGCGAGGAGCGCGGCCACCGACCTTCGCATGGCGATCGAGGCGTTCCACCGTCCGGCCCTCGTCCACATCGTCCGGACCCTGCGCGACGACCCGCGGGGTAAGGAGCTCCTGTTCGATCTCGTTGACGACCCTAACGTGCGGGCGGTCCTCGGCCTCCACGGCATCATTCGGGCCGACCCGGCCACCCGGGCACGACGGGCGCTCGACGCGGTACGCCCGTACCTGCAATCGCACGGCGGCGACGTCGAGCTGGTCCGCGTCGAGGGCGGCACCGCCTACGTGCGGCTGCACGGCAGCTGCAACGGTTGCTCGATGTCGGCGGCGACGCTACGGGAAGGGGTCGAGGAGGCGCTGATCGGTCACGTCGAGGAGATCGAGCGGGTCGAACAGCTCGACGACCAACCGACCGTCGCGTTCATCCCGCTCGACCAGATCGGACGCAAGCGCGACACCGGCTGGGTGCGAGGCATGTCGATCGACGAGATCCCGCCCGGCGAGATGCGCCGCATCGACGTGACGCCCGACGACGGCGAACCGCACAGCTTCGTCGTCACCAACGTCGAGCAGTCTCTCACCGTGTTCCGCAACGCGTGCGTGCACCAGGGCATGACGCTCGACGGTGGAATGCTCGACGAAGGGGTGCTCACGTGCCCCTGGCACGGGTTCCGCTTCGACGCGTCGACCGGGGAGTGCCTGTCTGCGCCCGGTGCCCAGCTCACCCAGGTGCCCACCCGCATCGAGGACGGTCATGTCTGGATCCGTGCCGCCGGCGCCTGACGGCCGCGCTGCGACGGTCACGATCCCGTTGCACGCGCGCACGTCGACGGGCTGGAGTGCTCCCGGTCCGTCCGGCAACGTCGACCTGACCGGCGGAGCCCACCCCGCCGTGTGGCTCGGGGCCCCCGCGCTCGGAGGGCTGATGCTGCCCGACGCCGATCCGACGCCGTCGCAGCTCTACGCCCCGCGGGGCGTCTGGATGGACGACCGACGCGTCGTCGTCTGTGATACCGGCAACCATCGGGTCCTGATCTGGCACGACGTCGACGGGCTCACGTCGCACGGCGACGCCGACGTGGTCCTCGGTCAACCCGACATGACGAGCGAGGGAGCGCAGGCGGCCGGCCGTGGGCCCGAGCGGGGCATGCGGCTGCCGACCGGGGTGATCGTCCACGACGACCGGCTCGTCGTCGCCGACGCTTGGAACCATCGACTCCTCGTCTGGGACTCGGTTCCCGAGACGAGCGACCTCGCCCCCGACCACGTGATCGGTCAGCCCGATCCGGCGGCGGTCGACGAGAACCGTGGTGGTCCGTGCGGTCCCACTGGGTTCTACTGGCCGTTCGGCGTCGCTATGGTCGCCGGTCGCTGTTGGGTCGCCGACACCGGCAACCGCCGGATGCTCGCCTGGGACGGCATCCCCGAGCCGGGCCAGGCTCCTGCGGTGGTGCTCGGGCAAGCCGACGGCCACAGCAGGGACGAGAACCGTGGCGAGCTCGGACCGGCCAGCTTCCGGTGGCCGCACGACGTGGCCGGCACCGATGCCCGGTTCATGGTCGCCGACGCCGGCAACCATCGCCTGCTGGGGTGGGAGCCGATGCCCGGCGGTGACGTCGGGGCCGACCTCGTGTTCGGTCAACCCGACTTCGTGACCGCCGGTGAGTTCCCGTACCAAGCCCAGACGGCGTCGTCGCTGCGGTTCCCGTACGCGATCGAGATCGATCCCTCGAGCGAGGTGATGGCCGTCGCCGACACCGCCAACAACCGGGTGCTGGTGTGGGATCACGCGCCGGCCGACGGGACCGTCGGTGCCGATCGGGTGCTCGGCCAGCCCGACTTCGGCACCAATGGTGAGAACCGGTGGGACGCCGTCGGGGACGACAGCCTCTGCTGGCCGTACGGTCTGTGCCTCCACCGCGGCCGGCTCGCGATCGCCGACTCCGGCAACAACCGGGTGATGATCTGGGAGCTCGGATGAGCACGCGCGTCGCCGAGCGGATCGTGGTGACCGGCATCGTTCAGGGCGTCGGCTTCCGCCCGTTCGTCCATCGTCTCGCCACCGAGCTCGGCCTCGACGGCGAGGTCGGCAACGACTCGACGCGCGTGTTCATCGACGTTGCCGGCACGCCGGACCGGCTCGACGAGTTCGCCCGACGGCTACGCGACGACGCCCCACCGCTTGCGATGATCGACGCCGTCGAGCGGCAACCCGGTGGTCGGGCGCCGTCGACCGGGTTCCACATCGTCGAGAGCCGCAGTGCGATGGGTGCACGCACCCTGGTCCCGCCCGACACGGCGGTCTGCGACGACTGCGTCGCCGAGCTGTTCGACCCGTCCGATCGCCGCCATCGCCACCCGTTCATCACCTGCACCAACTGCGGCCCCCGGTTCACCATCATCCGCGACCTGCCCTACGACCGTCCGGCCACCACGATGGCCGGGTTCGAGATGTGCGACGACTGCGCGGCCGAGTATCGCGACCCCTCGAACCGGCGGTACCACGCTCAGCCGATCGCGTGCCACGACTGCGGTCCGACGCTGCACGTGCGGACACCGTCGGCGGCTGCCGATCCGGCCCTCGGTCCGGTCGACGATCCGATCGAGGCCGTCGTCGCCGCGCTCTTCGCCGGTGCGACGGTAGCGATCAAGGGGGTCGGCGGCTTCCACCTCGCCTGCGATGCCACCAGCGACCGAGCGGTCCGGCGGCTCCGCGATCGCAAGCACCGACCCGACAAACCGTTCGCGCTGATGGTCTCCGACCTCGTCGTGGCTCGGCGGCTCGCGGAGATCGACGCCGAGGAGGAGCGGCAGCTCACCTCTCCCGCCCGCCCTGTCGTGCTGCTCCAGGCACGCCCCGACAACGGGTTGAGCGCACTCGTCGCTCCCGGAAATCCGCTCGTCGGTGTGATGCTGCCGTATACGCCCGTCCATCACCTCCTGTTCGACGCGGGGCTCCCGCCGTTGGTGATGACCAGCGGCAACCTGAGCGGCGAGCCGATCGTCCACCGCGACGACGAGGTCGACCCCCGACTCGGCCACCTGTGCGACATGATGCTCGACCACGATCGACCGATCCACGTGCCGTGCGACGACTCGGTCGTGCGGGTGGTCGCCGGCGAGCTGCTCCCGGTCCGCAGGGCGCGCGGTTACGCGCCGGTACCCGTGCCGATCGACGGGGGCCGGCGCTCGGTACTGGCGGTCGGCGGCGAACTGAAGAACACGTGCTGCGTGGCATCGCGCGACCATGCCTGGGTGAGCCAGCACGTCGGCGACATGGAGCATCTGGCGACGTTGGGCGCGTTCGAGGCGACGGTCTCTTCGTTCACGACGATGTACGCCGTCGAACCCGAGGTCGTTACCGTCGACGCGCACCCCGGATACGCGACGTCGAGGTGGGGCCGCACGCACCACCCCGACCGCATCGTCGAGGTGCAACACCACCACGCCCACGTCGCCGCTGTGATGGCGGAGCACCGGCTCGCCCCCGACCGCCCCGTGATCGGAGTCGCGTTCGATGGCACCGGCTACGGCACCGACGGCGCGATCTGGGGCGGTGAGGTGCTCCACGCCGACGCGAACGGTTTCGAGCGTGCAGCTCACCTCGCATACGTCCCGCTGCCGGGCGGCGACGCGTCGATCCAGAACCCGTGCCGCGTCGCGCTCGCCCATCTCCACGCCGCAGGCGTCGAGTGGGCCGGCGACCTTCCGCCGGTCGCGCAGGTCGACGCCGTCGAGCTCGGCGTAGTGGCCCGGCAGCTCGAGTCTGGCTTCGGCTGCGTGCCGACGTCGAGCATGGGGCGGTTCTTCGACGCGATCGCCTCGCTGCTCGGGCTCCGCCACCGGATCAGCTTCGAGGCCCAGGCGGCGATCGATCTCGAGGTCGCCGCGATGGGCGCCACCGACGCGGCCGCGCCCCGCTACGAGTTCGCCGCCGCCGGTACCGCGTGCTCGGTCGCCGAGCTCGTGGCCGCAACGGTTCGTGATCTGCGCGACGGCGTCGCCATCGAAGCGATCGCGCGCGGCGTGCACCTCGCCGTCGTCGAGCTCATCCACACGCTCGCATGCCGTTCCAGAGAGGCGACGGGGATCGAGACCGTCGTCCTGAGCGGCGGCGTTTTCCAGAACGCGTTGCTCACCGACCGGGCCACCCAGCGTCTCAGCGGCGCCGACTTCACCGTGCTGACGCACCGACAGGTTCCGTGCAACGACGGCGGGTTGGCGCTCGGACAGGCGTACATCGCGGCCCACTGTGCCGACGTAGATTCGCACTCATCCGAACCCGACCGACAACCCGAACCCGACCGACAGGAGGTCGATTGACATGTGTCTCGCCGTACCCGGCAAGATCGTCGAGACCCGCGACGAGCGGGGCACCCGGATGGCGACGATCGACTTCGACGGCATCCGCAAGGACATCTGCCTCGCATACCTCCCCGATATCGAGGTCGGCGACTACGCGATCGTCCACGTCGGCTTCGCGATCTCCAAGGTCGACGAGGCCACGGCACTCGAGACGTTGGCGTTGTTCCGCGAGCTGGGCGTGCTGGACGACGAGCTCGGCGTGACCGGGGGCACCGTCGGTGGCCCGATCCCCGACGCGAGAGGAGGTGTCCGGTGAGGTTTCTCGACGAGTTCAACGACCCCGAACTGGCACGACGGCTGTTCGACGAGATCGAGCGGCTGGCCACCCGGGAGTGGGCGATCATGGAGGTCTGCGGCGGACAGACCCACTCGATCATCCGCAACGGCATCGACCAGCTCCTGCCCGACTCGATCGAGTTGATCCACGGCCCCGGATGTCCGGTCTGCGTCACCCCGCTCGGCGTCATCGACAAGGCACTCGAGATCGCGGCTCTCCCCGAGGTCATCTTCTGCTCGTTCGGCGACATGCTCCGCGTCC
The DNA here is from genome assembly GCA_002698945.1 of Acidimicrobiaceae bacterium. Lineage (GTDB taxonomy): Bacteria > Actinomycetota > Acidimicrobiia > Acidimicrobiales > Ilumatobacteraceae > Ilumatobacter. The sequence goes on along the minus strand of NZZV01000001.1, from coordinate 4,894 downwards.
CGGGCAGCCAGCACGACCTGTTCCAGATCAGAAGCGAGGGCGGCGACATCCGCGTCGTGTACTCGCCGCTCGACGCGGTGCGTCTCGCGGAGGAGCACCCCGACCGGCAGGTGGTGTTCTTCGCGATCGGGTTCGAGACGACGGCGCCTCCCAACGCGATGACGGTCCACCTTGCCCACCAGCGTGGTCTGACGAACTTCTCCGTCCTCGTCAGCCACGTCCTGGTACCGCCGGCGATCGAAGCTCTCTGCAGCTCGCCCACGAGCCGGGTCGACGCCTTCCTCGCCGCCGGGCACGTCTGCTCGGTGATGGGGACCTGGCAGTACGGGCCGCTCGTCGACGCCTACCAGGTGCCGATCGTGGTCACCGGCTTCGAGCCGCTCGACGTGCTCGACGGGATACGCCGTGCCGTGGCACAGCTCGAGGCCGGCGAGGCGCGGCTCGAGAACGCGTACGAACGGGTGGTGTCCTCGGCCGGCAACGCCGCCGCCCAGGCGATGATCGAGGACGTGTTCCAGGTGTGCGATCGGCAGTGGCGCGGCATCGGCGAGATCCCGGCGAGCGGGTGGCGCCTCTCCGACCGATACGCGGACTTCGACGCCGAGCTCCGGTTCGGGGTCAGTGACGTCGACGCCCCCGAGTCGTCGCTGTGCCGCAGCGGCGAGGTCCTGCAGGGACTCATCAAGCCGCACGAGTGCGAGGCGTTCGGCAAGGAATGCACCCCGCGCGCCCCGCTCGGGGCCACGATGGTCTCCAGCGAGGGCGCCTGTGCGGCGTACTACCAGTACCGTCGTCTCGACGTGGTGCCGGTCGAGGTCGGCGTTGGCTGAGTCCGACCCTCCCGACTTCGAGAACTGGTCGTGTCCGCTCCCACTGCGAGGCCACGACCGCGTCGTGATCGGCCACGGCGGCGGCGGCCGGCTGTCGGGTGAACTCGTCGAGCATCTCTTCCGTCCCGCCTTCGCAACATCGGGGGCTGCGCTCGGCGAGCTGCACGACGCGGCGACCCTGGCCCTGGATGGCGGTGCGGGCCGATTGGCGTTCTCCACCGACTCGTACGTCGTCCGCCCGCTGTTCTTCCCCGGCGGCAGCATCGGTGAGCTCGCTGTCCACGGCACGATCAATGACGTGTCGATGAGCGGCGCTCAGCCGATCGCCTTGAGCTGCGGGTTCATCATCGAAGAGGGGCTGGAGCTGGCGACACTCGGCCGGATCGCCGACCGGATGGGGGATGCCGCGCGTGCGGCTGGGGTGCCGATCGTCACGGGGGACACCAAGGTCGTCGACGCCCGGCTGGCCGATGGGGTCTACGTGAACACGGCCGGCGTCGGTGTGGTCCCCGACGGGGTCGACATCCGGCCGTCGCGGGCGACGCCGGGTGACGTGCTCGTCGTCTCCGGCCCGATCGGGTTGCACGGCGTCGCCGTGATGTCACAACGCGAGGGTCTCGAGTTCGGCACGCAGATCGAGTCGGACTCCGCTCCGCTCCACGGCCTCGTCGGCGCCATGCTCGACGCCCACCGCGACCTGCACGTGTTGCGCGACCCGACCCGCGGCGGCGTCGCGGCGAGCCTGTGCGAGATCGCCTCGTCGGCCGCCGTGGGCGTCGAGTACGACGAGGCGGCGATCCCGGTGCCGCCTGAGGTCGCTGCCGCCTGCTCATTCCTCGGGCTCGACCCGATGAACGTCGCCAACGAGGGCAAACTGGTCGCATTCGTCCCACCTGAAGGTGTCGACGCCGTTGTCGCCGCCATGCACGATCACGAGCATGGTCGCGGTGCCCGCGTGATCGGCCGGGTCGTCGCCGATCATCCCGGTGTCGTCGTGGCGAGGACTCGACTCGGAGCCAGCCGAGTCGTCGACCTCCCACTCGGCGAACAGCTCCCTCGGATCTGCTGACGGCGCGGCCGTCGGCGGATCCGGTCGCCGAGGGGGCATCGGAACCCGCCCCTCCTTGAGAGGAGGCGAAGGTCCAGCCCGTACAACGGACGTACAACGCGACCGGCACCTACAGGCGCCGGTGGGAGCGGACGAAGCCAAGCGCACATCAGCAGTTCTGGCCGTCTGACCAGGACTGATGCCAATGAGCGCAGACGTGAGCGGACCTCAGGCTCGGTTCTCATAACCCGAAGGTCGCAGGTTCAAATCCTGCCCCCGCCACTCGATGGAAGGCCTGGTCACCAATGGTGGCCAGGCCTTCTGCGTTCTCCGGCGAGGCCCGATTTCGGCCCGCCATGTACCAAATATGTACCACGGCGTCGTGTGCGGACCCGGTTCATAGTGGACATCGTGGCCCCGGTTGCTGGTTGACGGTTTCGGGACGCGGCCCCGGTTCCTGGGCGACAGTGGCCCCGGTAGGTGGCTGACACTCGTTGCTGCTTGTGGTGGCGGTGGTCACCTTCTTCGATGTGGATATTTCGTCCACTGATCTCGGAGGAGGCCGCTGTCGTGTTGGTGGAGTTGAACCACGCCACGCCGTGATCACCGCCGACCGTCGCAACACGGTCCCGTCACCGATCCAGAGTGCTGTGCTCAACCGGCTCATCCTGCGACAGAACGACGAGAACGGTTACGCCGACCACGGCATCCCGGGCGATCGGGCGCGGCAGCTCGACCTCACGCCGGGTCGCGGACTGCTGCAGGGCGCGACGACGGTGCAGGTCGCCTCGGTGACCGCCGACCCGACGGCACGGGCGCAGGCCGAGTTCATGAGTCGCCTCGCCGCCCAACTCGACCCGCCGTCGGTACCGGTGCTGGCGAGCCGCCCGTTCCCCGCCGTCGTCGATCTCGGCGGCCTGCCTGCCGCCGCTGGCCCTCGACGTGTCGTGGTGGGTGTCGCCGACGTGACGCTCGACCCGGTCGAGCTCGAGTTCGAGCACTCCGACGTGGTGATCGCCGGACCGCCACGCTCCGGCCGGTCGACGGCGTTGCGCACGATCGTGACCCAACTGATCGACGACCACGACGTGTACGTGATCGGTCCGCCGTCGAGCCCGCTCGGCGGTCTTCCCGTCAAGGAGGCGTCGATCGGCCGACCGGCGAACCATGTCGACCTGATCAACCGGCTGGTGACCATCGACTCGCTGGGCGTCCCGGCGCGTCCGGTCGTCGTGGTGATCGACGGGTTCGACGTGCTCGACCACCACTCGGTGCCGTGGGCCGACCTCGAGGCGACGGAGCACCTGCACCTCGTGGCGTCGTGCGAATCCCGGGCGATGGTGTCGGGCTTCCACACCCTCGCCGGACGCCTCAAGCAGTCGCGGCGCCAACTGGTGCTGCAGCCCGATGTCGCCGACTTCCAATCGCTGACCGGGATCCGTTCTCCGGTTCGCCCCGGGCTCAAGTCGGTCCCGGGTCGCGGCGTGCTGATCACCGATGGCGAGCCAGTCGTGGTGCAGGTCGCGGGCACCGAAGCGACCTGATCCACCGGACGTCCGTGGATCCCCGGGCGCAGGTCGGCGGCCTGCGTGGTTCGCCGCCGACCGGAACGGGGAAGGCCGCACCCGCGGCATCACGATGCTGCGGTCCACGACGCGGTCGGACTTCTCGAGCCTCGGGCATCCGCGCCTTGCAGCTGGCGGCGTCAGCCTCGGGCGGCCTTCCATTCGTCGAAGGTGATCGCGTACTCGACGTCGCCCTCCTCGTCGCCGGGGATGCGGACCGGCCAGTCGGCATGGAAGGTGCGCACGAGGCGCATGCCGGCCTTCTCCATCACACGGCGCGAACCCACGTTGACCGCCATCGTCTCGGCCACCACTCGCCGGATCCGCCCCGTCGAGAAGCCGTGGTCGATCAACGCGACCGAGCCCTCGGTCGCCAGCCCCTTGCCCCACGCCGATGCGATCAAGCGGTATCCAAGCTCGGGTTCGTCGTCGCCGTGACCGTCGCCGGGGCGAAAGTGGAACCATCCGAGGAAGCGTCCGGTCGTCCGCTCGATCGCCGCCCAGAAACCGAACAGGTCGGACCGTTCGTGGTACTTCAGCCAGTGCTCGATCATCTCGACCGCGTTGGCGCGCGTCACGGGCTCGCCGTCCTCCACGAATCGACGCACCAGAGGGTCGCTGTCGAGCGCGAGCAGATCGTCGGTGTCGTCGAGCGTGAACCGTCGCAGTACGAGCCGGCCGGTGGTGAGGAACACCCTCGGTTCGGTCATGCACCAGCCTGACACGCCCTCGCATCACCGATGACACCCGCAGCGCCCTTCACGACGCGGCGACGCGGCCCGAGCGGTCGAACGCGTGGGGCCCCCACCTGCACCGGGTCGGGTCCCCGTAGCATGTGATGATGTCTGCGGGCGCCTCGATGGTGACGATCGGGAGTCCGGCGCGGCGTTCGTGGTGGCTGGTGGCCCTCGGTGCCGGTCTCGCACTCGGCCCACTCGACCTGTGGGGACAGGTCGTCGCCCCGTATCCGTGGGCCCACCTCTTCAACTCTCCTGCGGTCTGGGCCGCGGCGGCGTTCGCGTACGGCAGGTGGGTGCGGGAACGGCCCGCCGCGGCGATCGGCGCCGTGATCGTGCTGGTGGTCGGGGTCGAGGCGTACTCCCTCGCCGATGTGCTCGTCCGTGACGCGAGCCACGCCAACCTGACATCGTCGACCGCGTCGGTGTGGCTGGTGGCGGGAGTCGTGGCCGGATCGGTGTTCGGTACGGCGGGTGGCTGGGCCGCGGAGCGGTCCGGGTGGCGTGCGGTGTCGGGACGGGCTGCGCTGCCTGCCGTGTTCGGCGCCGAGGCCGTCCACAATCTGATTCGCCGCGCCAGCGAGCCTGCTCAGGCCCGTCCCGACGATCTCGGTCAGCTCGTCGTGCTGCTCGCCGCGCTCGGGTTCCTCACCCTCGTCGTGCTGCTCCGCGGCACCGACCGGCGGCCGGCCGTGCAGGTCGTCGCAGCGTCGG